>NZ_JCANTW010000012.1:0-442437 GCF_059568695.1 Thermodesulfomicrobium thermophilum DSM 16697
GGGGCAAAGATTATGGCGAAGCAGAAATTTGAACGGAAGAAGCCGCACGTCAACATTGGCACCATTGGGCACATTGACCATGGGAAGACGACGCTGACGGCAGCGATCACGAAGATTGCGAGCTTGCGCGGCCAGGGCCAGTATGTGGGTTTTGATCAGATCGACAAGGCCCCGGAAGAGAAGGAGCGTGGCATCACCATTGCGACGGCGCACGTGGAATACGAGACCGAGAAGCGCCACTACGCCCACGTGGACTGCCCTGGTCATGCGGACTACATCAAGAACATGATCACGGGTGCGGCGCAGATGGACGGCGCCATCATCGTGGTTGCGGCCACGGATGGTCCCATGCCGCAGACGCGGGAGCATATTCTTCTGGCTCGTCAGGTGGGCGTGCCCTACCTGGTGGTGTTCCTCAACAAGGTGGACCTTGTGGACGACGAGGAGCTCATCGAGCTGGTGGAGATGGAGGTGCGCGAGCTTTTGACCAAGTACGAGTTCCCTGGGGACGACGTGCCGGTGATTCGCGGTTCGGCGCTGAAGGCTTTGGAGTGCGAGTCCGTGGATTCTCCGGATGCCAAGCCTATTTTGGAGCTGCTGGACGCGTGCGACAGCTACATTCCGGATCCGGTGCGTGAGATCGACAAGCCGTTTTTGATGCCCATTGAGGACGTGTTCTCCATCTCGGGCCGTGGCACGGTGGTGACCGGTCGTGTGGAGCGCGGCGTCATCAAGGTGGGCGATGAAGTGGAGATTGTGGGTTTCCGTGAGACCCGCAAGACCACGTGCACGGGCGTGGAGATGTTCCGCAAGTTGCTTGACGAAGGTCAGGCTGGGGACAACATCGGTGCGCTGCTGCGCGGTGTGAAGCGAGACGAGGTGGAGCGTGGCCAGGTGTTGGCCAAGCCGGGATCCATCACGCCGCACACCAAGTTTGTGGCCGAGGTGTACGTCTTGAGCAAGGAAGAGGGCGGCCGTCATACGCCGTTCTTCTCGGGGTACCGTCCGCAGTTCTACTTCCGCACCACGGACGTGACGGGAGTGGTGACCCTCAACGAGGGCGTGGAGATGGTGATGCCGGGCGACAACACCACGTTCCACGTGCAGCTCATCAATCCTGTGGCCATGGAGAAGGGTCTGCGTTTCGCCATCCGCGAGGGTGGTCGTACCGTGGGCGCCGGCGTGGTCTCGGAAATCGTGGAGTAGTGGATCATGATGATGCAAAGTGATAAAATCCGCATCAAATTGCGTGCCTACGACTACCGTATTTTGGACAAAGCTGTAGCGGAGATTGTGGACTCTGCACGCAATACGGGTGCGTCCATTGCAGGTCCGATTCCACTGCCGACGCGTATCCACAAGCAGACTATCCAGAAGTCGGTGCATGTGGATAAAAAGTCGCGGGAGCAGTTTGAGCTGCGTGTGCATAAGCGTCTCTTGGACATCCTGGAGCCCACTCAGCAGACCGTGGATGCTTTGGGGAAATTGAATCTTCCTGCTGGCGTTGATGTTGAGATCAAGCTGTAAGCGGGATTATTATAGAGGCGAATTGTTATGAAGCAGACCATGGGACTTGTGGGCAGAAAAATCGGCATGACCCGTATTTTTGGGCCGGATGGCAATGCCATCCCGGTGACGGTGATTCAGGCCGGTCCCTGCCCTATTGTGGAGAAGAGAACTCCCGAGCGCGACGGGTATTCTGCGTTGCAGATTGGTTTTGAGGAAGTGCCTGCGCATCGCCTCAACAAACCGGAGCGAGGCCATCAGCAGAAGGCAAATTGTGGCTTTTACAAAATGCTGAAGGAGATTCGCTTGCCGGATGCCTCGGGCTTCGAGGTAGGGCACAGTCTGACTGTGGAGATCTTCCAGCGCGGCGATCGCGTCGCGGTTACGGGGACCTCTAAGGGCCGCGGGTTTTCCGGTGTTATCCGCCGGTGGAATTTCGGTGGAGCCCCTGCCACGCACGGCCATGAAAAGGTGCATCGTAAGCCGGGCTCCATTGGCCAGTGCGCATGGCCGAGTAAAGTATTCAAGGGCAAGAAGCTCCCTGGCCACTACGGGGCGAAACGCTCCACGGTGCTCAATGTGGAGATCGTGGATATTCGGCCTGAAGAAAACGTGGTGCTTGTTCGTGGCCAGGTGCCCGGCCCCAAGCAGGGGATCGTGGTCTTGCGTAAGATGAAATAAAGGATGCGTACCATGGCACATACAAAGGTAGTTAATCAACGCAACGAGGTCGTCGGTGAGATGGATCTGGCCGATGAGATTTTCCGTGTCGAAGTGCGACCGGAGATCCTTCACCTGGCGGTGCGTTCTCATCTCGCCAAATTGCGTGCAGGTACCGTGGGCGTGAAGACTCGGGGATTGGTACGCGGTGGCGGTAAGAAGCCGTGGCGCCAGAAGGGCACGGGCCGTGCTCGGGCCGGATCCATCCGCTCTCCTCTGTGGCGCGGCGGTGCTGTGGTGCACGGCCCGGTGGCTCGTGATTACGGCTTCAAGATCAATAGGCAGGTCCGCCGGCTGGCACTGAAGATGGCGCTTTCGAGCAAATATGCCACGGAAAGTTTGGTGGTGGTGGACAAGCTGTCCTTGGAGCGTATCAAGACCAAGGATTTCGTGGCCTGCGCCAAAGATTTGGGCCTGAAAAAAGCCTTGATTGTTGTGAGCGATCCCGATAGCAATCTTACTCTTTCGGCCCGGAACGTGCCGGGTATGTTGGTGGTGGAGCCTTCTGCCATCAATGTTTACGAAATCCTGAAATATCCTCAGCTGGTGCTGGATAAGGGCGCCGTCGAGGCCTTGCATGCGAGGTTGAAGTGATGGAGAGCACGCAAATTTTGTTGCGGCCGCTCATTTCCGAGAAGACCACCTTGATGAAGCAGAATGCCAATCAGGTGGCTTTTCTCGTGCATCCGGCTGCCAACAAGATCGATGTACAGCGCGCCGTGGAGGATGTGTTCGGCGTGCAGGTGACGGCGGTGAACATGGTTCGCTATCGTCCCCGGGTACGGACAAAATTCGGTCGAGCCGTGGGCAAGATTCGGGGCTATAAGAAGGCCTATGTGACCCTTGCTCCTGGGGCTTCCATCGACTTTTTCGAAGGGGTTTGATGTATGGCGATTCGGAAACTCAAGCCGACCTCTGCGGGCCGGCGGACGCAAACGGTGCATACCTTCGAGGAAATCACCAAGGTCGAGCCGGAAAAGTCCCTCACCGTGGGTCTGTGCAAGAAGAGTGGCCGCAACCATTTCGGCCGGGTTACGTCCCGTCGTCGAGGCGGTGGGGTCAAGCGGCGCTATCGGATCATCGATTTCAAGCGGAACAAGCTGGACATTCCCGCCCGCGTGGCCAGTATCGAGTACGATCCCAACCGGAGCGCACGTATCGCCCTGCTTTCGTATGCGGACGGCGAGAAGCGGTATATTTTGTGTCCGGTGGGTCTGCAGGTGGGAGATACTGTCGTGGCGGGAGACTCCGCGGACATCAAGCCCGGCAATGCCCTGCCGCTGGGGCGGATCCCGCTGGGTACTTTGGTGCACAATGTGGAGCTCCATCCTGGCCGTGGCGGCCAAATGGCGCGTTCTGCGGGCACCTATGCGCAGCTCATCGCCAAGGAAGGAACGTACGCCTTGCTGCGTCTGCCTTCGGGTGAGGTGCGTAAGGTGTTGGCCACGGCCATGGCCACAGTGGGCCAGGTGGGGAACTTGGAGCATGAGAACATCTCTTTGGGCAAGGCTGGCCGCAACCGTTGGTTGGGGCGCCGTCCGAAGGTGCGTGGCGTGGCGATGAACCCTGTGGACCATCCTTTGGGTGGTGGCGAGGGCCGCAGCTCTGGTGGTCGCCATCCGGTGACCCCGTGGGGTAAGCCCACCAAGGGTGCCAAGACGCGTTCGCCCAAGAAGGCGTCCTCCAAGTTTATCGTCAAACCCCGCGGTACCAAGTAGGAGTAGCTATGCCGAGATCCCTCAAGAAAGGCCCCTTTGTGGATGACCATCTCTTGAAAAAGGTGGAAAAAGCCAACGCAGAGCGGAGCCGTCAGGTGATCAAGACCTGGTCCCGCCGTTCCACTATTATCCCTGAGATGGTGGGGCTGACTTTTGCGGTGCACAACGGCAAGAAGTTTGTGCCTGTGTTCGTGTCGGAAAATATGGTGGGGCACAAGCTCGGCGAGTTTGCCCCCACGCGGACTTTCTTCGGCCACGCCGCAGACAAGAAGAAGAAATAAGGCGGGAAGGAGATATGGAAGCGAAAGCCGTTGCCAAGTTCCTGCGCGTCTCGCCCCAGAAGGCGCGGCTCGTGGCGCGTAACGTCATGGGCAAGCCTGTGGAAGACGCCTTGAACATTTTGAAGTTCACTCCCAAGAAGGCTGCCCGTCTCATTGAGAAAGTTTTGGCCTCCGCCATCGCCAATGCCGAGCACAATGCGAATTTGGATGTCGATAGCCTGTTCGTGAAGGAGGTCCGTATCGACGGTGGTCCAAGCTGGAAGCGCATTCGTCCTCGGGCCATGGGCCGTGCATACCGCATTATCAAGAGAACCAGCCACATTACTGTGGTCGTGGACGAGCGATAGGAGGACAGAGCCTTGGGTCATAAAGTACATCCTTACGGATTTCGTGTCGGCTATAATAAGCCTTGGAAATCGCGCTGGTTCAGCGACAAGAAGTACGCCGAGTACGTGTTCGAAGATCACAAGCTGCGTCGCTACGTCAAAGAGAAGCTGAATCATGCCGGGATTGCCAAAATTGATATTGAACGCGCAGCGGACAAGGTCCGTCTGATTCTCTACACGGCTCGTCCTGGTATTGTTATCGGCCGGAAAGGCGCAGAAATCGAGAAGATGCGTTTGGAGCTGCGTCAGAAATTCGGTCGTGAGTTTGCCATTGAGGTCAATGAAATTCGTCGCCCCGAGATCGAAGCGCAGTTGGTGGCGGAGTCCATCGCCCAACAGCTGGAGCGGCGGGTGGCCTTTCGTCGGGCCATGAAGAAGACGATTTCGTTGGCGCAGAAATTTGGTGCTCAGGGCATCAAGGTGCAGGTGAGTGGCCGTTTGGGCGGTGCGGAAATCGCGCGTACCGAGTGGGCCCGTGAAGGCCGTGTGCCGCTGCATACCTTGCGCGCCGATATCGACTACGGCCTGGCCTTGGCCAAGACCACATACGGGGTCATCGGGGTCAAGGTGTGGGTCTTCAAGGGCGAGATTTTGAGTGAGGTGAATAGCTGATGCTCAGTCCAAAACGCACCAAATTCAGAAAGCAGCAGAAGGGACGGATCCGGGGGGTCGCTCAGCGCGCCACTACCGTTGCCTTTGGGGACGTGGGCCTCAAGGCCCTCGAGTGTGGCAAGATCACCAACCAGCAGATTGAGGCGGCCCGTATTGCCATGATGCGGCATATCAAGCGTGGCGGCCAGGTCTTTATCCGCATCTTTCCGGACAAAGTAATCACGGCCAAGCCGTTGGAAGTGCGCCAGGGGAGTGGAAAGGGTTCTCCCGTGGGATGGTGCGCTCCGGTGCAGCGCGGTCGGATGTTGTACGAGATCAAGGGCGTTGATGTTGAGCTTGCCAAGGAAGCTTTGCGCAGAGCGGCGCATAAACTGCCGATCAAGACTATGATAGTCGAAAAGGAGTAATGCATGAACGCTCAGGAATTGCGTGCGATGGATGCCGCAAAGCTCAACGAAAAGCTGCAGGAGTTCCGTAAGGAGTTGATGAATCTCCGTTTCCAGCATGCCACTGCGCAGTTGGAAAATACGCAAAGAATACCGCAAGTCAAAAAATCCATTGCTCGGATTTTGACTGTCTTGAAAGAGAAGCAGATGGAGACAAGGTGATGAGCAATAGCGGTAAGACTTCGAATAAGAGAACTCTTGTTGGCTTCGTCGTGAGCGACAAGAATGACAAGACCATCGTCGTCCGCGTTGAAACCTTGGTCAAGCATCCTGTCTTGAAGAAATACATTCGCCGTAGAAAGAAATTTATGGCGCATGACCCCAACAATGAGTGTCGCGTGGGCGATAAGGTCCAGATCGTGGAGCATCGTCCGCTGAGTGCTCATAAGAACTGGCATTTGGTGAAAATTATCGAACGGGCGTTGTAGGGGTATCCGTTATGATTCAGATGCAAACGACGTTGGATGTCGCGGACAACTCCGGGGCCAAAAAGGTAGCCTGCATCAAGGTGCTCGGCGGCAGCAAGCGTCGCTATGCCCAGATTGGGGATGTGATCATGGTCTCGGTGAAAGAGGCCATCCCCCATGGCAAAGTGAAAAAAGGCGATGTGCTGCAGGCAGTGATCGTGCGGACGAAAAAAGAGATCGGCCGCCCGGATGGTACCTACATCCGTTTTGACACAAACTCTGCGGTCCTGCTGAACAAGAACATGGAGCCCATTGGCACCCGTATTTTTGGCCCGGTGGCCCGTGAGCTGCGTGCCAAGAACTTCATGAAAATTGTCTCTCTCGCTCCCGAGGTGCTGTAATGGCTAATCGCGTCTGGAAGATCCATAAAGACGATGCCGTGATGGTCCTTGCCGGCAAGGATAAGGGCAAGATCGGTAAGGTGACGCGTATTCTGCGTGACAAGAACAAAGTCGTCGTGGAGAAGGTGAATGTGGTCAAGAAGCACATGAAGCCGAATCCATATGCAGGACAGCCAGGGGGGATCGTCGAAAAAGAGATGCCCATTGACGTGTCCAATGTGCAGTTGGTGTGCCCGGCGTGCGCTAAGCCGACGCGGGTGGGCTACCGTTTCACCGAAGACGACAAAAAACTGCGCTACTGCAAAAAGTGCAACGAAACGATCAGCTAAGGTGTCGTGATGACCAACCTCGAAAAGATCTACAGGGAAAAAGTCGCCCCTGAGCTCGCCAAGGAATTTCAGTACAAATGCATCATGGAAGTTCCGCGGATTACCTATGTTTCGTTGAACATGGGGTTGGGCGAGGGAAGCCAGAACAACAAGCTTATCCAGGATTCTGTACGCGATTTGACCTTGATTGCTGGGCAGAAGGCTGTTGTGACGCGGGCCAAAAAATCCATCGCTGCGTTCAAGCTGCGTGAAGGGATGCCCGTTGGTTGCCGTGTGTCCCTGCGTCGGGATAGAATGTGGGCTTTTCTGGAGAAGCTGATCCTTATTGCGCTTCCGCGGGTGCGTGACTTCCGTGGAATTCCCGACCGTGGCTTTGATGGCCGTGGGAATTATACGCTGGGCATCAAGGAGCATACCATTTTCCCGGAAATCGAGATGGATAAGGTCGAGAAGGCCGTCGGTATGAATATCTCGATGATCACAACGGCAAAAACGGACAAAGAAGCCAAAATGCTTCTCAAGCTCCTTGGAATGCCTTTCAGGAAGTAAGGAGGAATGTAACTTGACTCGTACATCCTTGATGGTCAAGGCTCAGCGGAAGCCCAAGTTTTCCACACGGAAATACAATAGATGTCCTATCTGTGGACGTCCGCGTGCCTTTTTGCGGAAATTTGGTGTGTGCAGAATTTGTTTTCGGAACCTGGCACTGGCTGGTGAGCTGCCTGGTGTGCGGAAATCGAGCTGGTAGAATGGGAGGCTCCATGGCTGTTGTTGATCCTATCGCGGATTTGCTGACGAGAATTCGCAATGCCCATATGGCGCGCCATACGCAGGTGGCCATGTCTCCCAGCCGGATGCGGGAAAGTATCCTGACGATCCTCCAGGAAGAAGGCTTTATTGAGCAGTTTGAGAAGCGGGATGACCAGTTGGTGGTGCGCCTCAAGTACCACAACCAGAAGCCCGTCATTTCTGGACTTCGCCGCGTCAGTAAGCCCGGCCGCCGGGTGTATGTTCCGGCTGCGCAGATCCCGTCGGTGCAGAATGGCTTAGGGATTTGTATCCTTTCCACCTCCCAGGGGGTGATGGAAGGAAAGCATGCAAGCGCCAAGGGGATCGGCGGTGAGCTGATCTGCGAGATCTGGTAGGGAGGAAAGCGATGTCTCGAGTTGGAAAATTGCCCATCCCTGTTCCTGCGGGCGTGGACATTGCCATTGCCGCGGATGCCATTACGGTCAAAGGGCCGAAAGGGACGATTACCCTTGCGCAGCATCCGGCAGTGGAAGTGGTGCTCGAGGGGGGCATGGCTGCCGTACGTCGCCGTGATGACTCCCGTATTGCCCGCCAGCAGCACGGCCTGCGTCGGACCTTGTTGGCTAATGCGATTTTGGGCGTCACCAAGGGATTTGAGAAGTCTCTGGAAGTGGTCGGCGTGGGCTACAAGGTAAATGTGCAGGGCAATACTGTGGTGCTGTCGGTGGGATACTCTCACCCGGTCAACTATACCCTTCCCCAGGGCATTCAGGCCAAGGTGGATGGCAACAAAATCGTCATCTCGGGCTGTGATAAGCAGGTGGTGGGCGAAGTGGCCGCGCAGATTCGTCGCGTGCGGGAACCCGAGCCGTACAAGGGCAAGGGCGTTAAGTACGCGAACGAAGTGATCCGTCGCAAGGCCGGTAAGTCCGGCGGTAAGAAGTAGGTGGGCGTATGACGTTGTCCAGACAAGAATCACGGAAAAAACGTAAAGTTCGGATCCGGAAAAAGATTTCCGGGACACCGGAGCGTCCTCGCTTGGTGGTTTTCCGTTCCAACAAGCATATCTATGCGCAAATCGTTGATGACTCCCGAGGGGTGACCCTGGCCGCGGCGTCCACGCTGAATCTCGAGGAAAGCGCGGTGAGCCTGACGGTAGAATCTGCCAAACGGGTGGGCCTGAAAATCGCGGAAGAGGCCAAAAAGAAAGATATCTCCACTGTGGTTTTCGACCGCAATGGCTTTTTGTTCCATGGCCGCGTGAAGGCCGTAGCCGATGGCGCCCGGGAAGGCGGTCTGAACTTTTAAGCGCCGGGGATATCCATGCAGCAGCACAACGAATTGGAACTTATCGAGCGGCTTGTAGCCCTCAATCGTGTGGCCAAGGTGGTTAAGGGTGGCCGTCGCTTCAGCTTTAGCGCTTTGGTGGTGGTCGGCGATGGTAAGGGCCGGGTTGGTTTCGGCCTCGGCAAGGCCAATCAGGTGCCGGATGCCATTCGCAAGGCAACGGACCATGCGCGGAAGAACATGGAGGCCGTGGCCTTGGTAGACGGGACTATCCCGTATGATGTCATTGGTGAATTTGGCGCAGGGCGTGTACTCCTCAAGCCGGCTTCGGCGGGCACGGGAATCATCGCCGGCGGTCCGGTGCGTGCCGTTATGGAGGCCGTGGGCATTCACGACATCCTCACCAAAGCCATTGGCACCAACAATCCCCACAATGTGGTGCGCGCCACCTTTGCCGGGTTGCGTTCCTTGCGCAGCGCGGAGCAGGTGAGCTCCATGCGGGGGAAAACCTTGACCATCAAGCGAAAGTAGGCGGTTTACCATGCTCAAGGTGAAATTGATCAAGAGTCTCATCACCCAGCCGACGGCTCAGCGGAAAGTTGTCGCGGCCCTGGGGCTGCGGCGGCTCCATCAGGTTCGGGAACTTCCCGATAATCCCTGTACCTGGGGCATGATTCGCAAAGTCCAGCATCTGGTGGAGGTGGTTCGATGAACTTGCATGAACTCTATCCGTTCCCTGAGGAGCGGTCGCAGCGCAAGCGCCTGGGCCGGGGCAACGCCTCGGGGCAGGGCGGCACCGCAGGCCGCGGCCACAAGGGACAGAAAGCCCGTAGCGGCGGGAAGGTGGCCCCGGGTTTCGAGGGAGGACAGATGCCCCTTTTCCGGCGTCTGCCCAAGCGGGGGTTCAAAAATCCTTTCCGCGTGGAATATCAACCCGTTGCCTTGGGAACCATTGCGTCGGTGTTTGCAGGCAAGGCCGAGGTGAGTGTTGAGGATCTGTATGCCGCGCGTCTTGCCCGTGAGGGCGCGCCGGTGAAGGTGCTCTCGGACGGTGAATTGACCGCGGCCATGCGCATCACCGCGCACAAGTTCAGCAAAAAGGCTGTGGAAAAAATCTCCGCCGTTGGCGGCACTGCAGTGGCTTTGGAAGGGTGATGCTGTGAGCGCGACAAAGGGTGCCAACGCAGGGTTGGACAGCCTCAAAGGCAAGATCTTATGGACGTTTCTTCTCCTCGCCGTATACCGGGTGGGCATTCATTTGCCCATCCCTGGGGTGGACGGCAAGGCCCTGGCAGACTTTTTTGCCAGCGTCCAAAACACCTTGTTTGGGCTCTTTGATATGTTCTCGGGAGGCGGGCTGCGGAATTTGTCCATTTTTGCTTTGGGCATCATGCCGTATATCTCCGCCTCCATCATCCTCCAATTGCTCACCGTGGTGAGCCCCGAGCTCAAGCGTCTTTCCCGCGAGGAAGG
The DNA here is from genome assembly GCF_059568695.1 of Thermodesulfomicrobium thermophilum DSM 16697. NCBI lineage: Bacteria > Pseudomonadati > Thermodesulfobacteriota > Desulfovibrionia > Desulfovibrionales > Desulfomicrobiaceae > Thermodesulfomicrobium > Thermodesulfomicrobium thermophilum. The sequence goes on from NZ_JCANTW010000012.1 coordinate 10,317, forward strand.
CGCTGCGGGCCGAAAAAAGATCACCCAATACACCCGGTATGGCACGGTGCTGATCTCCGTGGTCCAGGGACTGGGGATCGCGGTGGGGGTAGAGAGCATGTCGAGCCCCACCGGCGCGTCTGTGGTGTATCTGCCGGGGTGGGGATTTCGGGCCATCACGGTGATCACCCTCACCGCGGGCACGGTCTTTTTGATGTGGCTGGGGGAAAAGATCACGGAAAAGGGCATTGGCAACGGTATCAGCCTGATCATTTTTGCCGGTATTGTCGCCGGGCTGCCCAGTGGACTGGGGCGGTCGTTCCGCCTCTTGGGAGCAGGAGAGCTTTCGCTCTTTACGGCCCTTTTGCTTTTGGTTTTCATGGCCGCGGTATTGGTGGGGATCGTGTTCGTGGAGCGCTGTCAGCGGCGGATTCCCATTCATTATGCCAAGCGAATGATCGGGCGGAAGCTCTATGGCGGCCAGACCAGCCATCTTCCGCTGCGGCTCAATACCGCAGGGGTGATCCCGCCCATTTTTGCATCTTCGTTGTTGATGTTTCCGGCAACCTTGGCCAACTTCTCTCACGCGGAGATTTTGCAGCGGGTTTCAGAATGGTTTCGTCCGGATACGGTGCTGTATAATATTTTGTTTATTGGTCTTATTATTTTCTTCTGTTATTTTTATACAGCGATCATTTTCGACCCCAAGGAAATTGCCGAAAATCTGAAGAAACAAGGCGCCTTCGTCCCAGGGATTCGTCCCGGACAAAAGACCGAGGAATACCTTGACAAGGTCCTCAACCGTTTGACTTTGTGGGGCGCTCTCTATATTTCGGTCGTTTGCGTTTTGCCGGTTGTGCTCATGCGCCAATTCCATGTCCCCTTCTACTTTGGCGGCACTTCGTTGCTCATTGTGGTGGGGGTAGCCATGGACACCATGAGTCAGGTGCAGTCGCATCTCATCTCGGGCCAGTACGAGGGTCTGCTTGCCAAGGCACGGGTGAAAGGGCGTCGGGCATGAAAAAATACCGGGGCATTTTCCTGAAGAACGATCAGGAAATCGCTGCGCTGGAACGATCGAATCGTATCGTGGCGGAGATTTTAGACCGGGTCTGCTCCATGGTCCGGCCTGGGATAACCACCATGGATTTGGAAGAGCAGGCTGTCGCGTTGTGCGCGGAATATGGGGTTCGGCCTGCCTTTAAAGGGTACCACGGGTTCCCGTATGCCCTGTGTTGTTCGGTGAATGAAGAAATCGTGCATGGTTTTCCTTCGCTGCGTCCACTGCGGGAAGGAGACCTTTTGTCCATTGATTTCGGTGTAGTATGTGATGGTTTTTATGGCGATTCGGCCCGGACGGTAGGAGTGGGAATTATTGCGGAGGACGCGGCTCGTCTCCTGGAAGTGACCGAGCGCTCTCTCTATTTGGGGATTGCGCAGGCGCAGCCGGGAAACGACCTCTACGATATTTCCCGTGCGGTGCAGGAATATGTGGAGGGACAGGGCTACCATGTCATCCGGCGCTTTGTAGGGCACGGTATTGGCCGTATGCTGCATGAAAAGCCGGAGGTGCCTAATTTTGTTCCTCGGAGTGCATCGCGTCTGCCGCTTCGGCCAGGGATGGTCCTGGCTATTGAACCTATGGTGGCGGTGGGAACCGAGCTCGTCGATATCCTCTCCGACGGCTGGACCGCAGTCACGAAGGATCGAAGCCTTGCCGCCCATTTTGAACACTCCGTGGCCATCACGGAAAAAGGACCAATCATCTTAAGTCGGCTTTCGTAGGCCGGCATGAGGGAGATGTGCGTATGAAAGTGCGGCCTTCCGTTCGGAAAGTATGCCCGAAATGCAAGTTGATCAAACGCAAGGGCGTCTTGCGGGTTATCTGTGAAAATGCCCGGCATAAGCAGCGCCAGGGCTAGCGGAATGAGGGGGAACGTGTGGCGAGATTAGTCGGTGTTGATTTGCCGCGAAACAAGCGGCTCGATATTGCGTTGACCTACATTTATGGCATCGGTCGGACGACTGCGCTCAAGATTCTCGATGCGACGGGCATCGATTGGACGAAGAAGAGCGATGACCTGACCTCCGATGACATCAACGCCCTGCGCAAGGAGATCGAAGCCAACTACAAGGTGGAAGGTGACCTGCGCCGTGAGGTGGTGACGAACATCAAGCGGCTCATGGATATCGGCTGTTATCGTGGGCTTCGGCACCGCAAGGGCTTGCCTTGCCGTGGTCAGCGGACGCACACCAACGCTCGTACCCGTAAGGGACCGCGTCGGGCTGTGGTGGGGAAAAAGAAGAAGTAAGCTGAGGAGCGAGAATCGTTATGGCGAGACCACAGCGCGTGACCAAAAAGAAAGAAAAGCGTAATATTCCCGTGGGAATTGCGCACATTACCAGCTCGTTTAACAACACCATCGTGACGTTTACCGATCCTGCGGGCAACGTGGTGAGCTGGGCGAGTTCCGGTGCTTCGGGATTTCGTGGATCCCGCAAGAATACCCCGTTTGCGGCGCAGAAAGCCGCGGAGACCGCTGCCCGTAAGGCCATGGATTGCGGCATGCGTACCGTGGGGATTTATGTCAAAGGTCCGGGCGCTGGCCGGGAGTCGGCCATGCGTGCCATCAATGCCTTGGGGATGCGGGTCGCCTTCATTCGCGATGTCACCCCCATCCCGCACAATGGATGCCGTCCGCCCAAACGCCGTCGAGTCTAAGAGGGGGAGTAACCTTGGCTAGATATACGGAAGCAAAATGCAGAATTTGTCGCCGTGAAGGAACGAAGTTGTTCCTCAAGGGTGACCGCTGCTATACGGATAAATGCGCTTTTGATCGTCGTCCGTATGCCCCGGGCGATCATGGAAAGATGCGGAAGAAGCCCAGCAACTACGCCTTGCAGCTGCGGGAAAAGCAGAAAGTGCGTCGGATGTACGGGCTCCTTGAGGGACAGTTCCGCCGTTACTTCCAGGAGGCCGATCGTCGCAAGGGTGTGACAGGTACCAATTTGTTGGTGCTCCTGGAATCGCGCATCGATAACATCGTGTACCGTATGGGCTTTGCCCATTCCCGCGCTCAGGCCCGCCAATTGGTGCGCCATGGCCTGTTCCGCCTCAATGGGCGCAAGGTGAACGTGCCTTCGATACAGGTGCGTCCGGGCGACGTCATCGAAGTGCGGGAGCGTTCCCAAAAGAATTTGGTGATTGCGGAAGCCCTGGAGACTGTGGCCCGGCGGGGGGTGCCGGCGTGGCTGGAAGTTGATCCCACTGCCATGCGCGGTACCGTGAAAGCCCTGCCCACGCGTGAGGATTTGACCTTCCCCATGACCGAGCAGCTCATCGTCGAACTCTACTCCAAATAAAGGGCGGTACCCATGAGTTCTCTGAGCGGAGACAGCAAGGTTTTCGTCCGCAATTGGGCGGAGCTCGTCCGGCCATCGCAGCTGGAATGCGATCCCAAGTCCAACGACACCTATGGGAAGTTCATTTGCGAGCCCCTGGAACGTGGCTTTGGGACCACCATTGGCAATGCCCTGCGCCGTGTGCTGCTCTCTTCGTTGCAAGGGGCGGCCCCTGTGGCCCTGAAGATTCAGGGAATCCAGCATGAGTTCACGACGATCCCCGGTGTGATTGAGGACGTGACGGATATCGTTCTCAATATCAAGCAACTACGCATCGCCATGGACACGGCCGAACCCCAGCGGGTGCAGCTCGTGGCCAACTCTCGGGGACCGGTGACGGCATCCGCCATCCGCGAAAACCAGCACGTGCGTGTCCTCAACCCCGACCTGCACATCGCCACCCTCTCCGAGGACGTGGAGCTGGTCATGGATCTCGAGATCCGCATGGGTAAAGGCTACGTGCCGGCGGACATGCATGAAGACCTGGATCTGCAGATCGGGGTGATTGCCTTGGATGCCAGCTTTTCGCCCATTCGGAAGGTGGCCTATACCGTGGAACAGGCCCGCGTGGGCCAGATGACCAACTACGACAAGCTTATCCTGGAAGTCTGGACCGACGGTTCGGTGCGTCCTGAGGATGCCGTAGCGTACAGCGCCAAGATACTCAAAGATCAGCTTTCGGTGTTCATCAACTTCGACGAAAGCTCTGCGGACATCCAGCACGCCAAGGCAAAGCCCCAGGCGCAGATCAACGAGCATCTCTTCAAGACCATCGAAGAATTGGAACTTCCGGTGCGTGCGGCCAATTGCCTCAAGAGCGCTGGGATCCATTTGGTGGGTGAACTGGTCCAGAAGACCGAAAACGAGCTCCTCAAGACCAAGAACTTTGGCCGTAAGTCCCTGGAGGACATCCGGCGGGTGCTGGAGAGCATGGGTTTGGATTTCGGTCTCGCCATTGATAACTTCGACGCCTTGTACCAGGATTGGCTGAAGAGGAACGAAAACAATGAGGCATAGAAAATCAGGCAGAAAACTTGGCCGTACCTGGGAGCACCGCAAAGCGATGATGCGGAATATGGCGCGCTCCTTGGTGGAGCATGAGCGCATCCGCACCACGGAACCCAAGGCCAAGGAACTCAAGATCTTGGCTGACAAATTGGTCAGCTTGGCCAAGGAGAATTCGCTGCACGCCCGCCGTCAGGCTTATGCGGTTTTGGGAAGCCATAGCAGTGTCCAGAAGCTCTTTGATGTCATTGGTCCCCGGTTTCAGGGTGTCTCGGGCGGCTACACCCGGGTGGTGAAATTCGCCCTCCCGCGGCCCGGCGACTGTGCCCCCATGGCGCTCATCGAGTTCTCTGTGGGGGCTCCGGAAGAGGTCTCCACGGCAAGTACTGAGGAAGCACACGCCGAATAAAGGACGCCATCCCAAAGGCAGGGGATTTCCCCTGCCTTTTTTTGCGTGCTCATGGATAGTTTCGCTCTATGCCAAAGATAGGTGTCCATGGATATCCATAAGATCATCGCTTTTGCCAAGGTATACGAATTGCGGAGTTTTTCCAAGGCAGGCAAGGAACTCTATTTGTCGCAACCGACCATCAGCGCGCATGTTGCTGCCTTGGAGAGCGAATTGGAGGTGCTGCTTTTTGACCGCATCGGCCGCTCCGTTGTGCCCACGAAGGCAGGTCACATCCTCTACCGGCATGCGCAGTCCATGTTTGCGGCAGTGCACCTCGCCAAGGCCGAGATCCGGCAATTGCAGGACCGGGTGGCCGGCGAGGTGGACTTGGGGGGGAGTTCCATTCCTGCCCATTATTTGTTGCCAGAATTTTTGGCCTGGTTCCACGCCCGTTATCCCGAGGTGGTGGTGGATTTGCGCATTGGGGATTCGGCGGAGATGATGGAGGCGGTGCAGGAAGGGGCTTTGACGGTGGCGGTGGTGGGAAGCCCTCCGTCGAGTCCGGATCTGCGGGCCGTGCCGCTCCTTTGTGATGACGTGGCTTTGGTCATGAGTCCGGAGTTGGCGAAACGCTTTGAGAAGCTCGCAGGGGCCGAGCTCTTTCGCGCCTTGCCCTGGGTGGTGCGGGAGGTGGGTTCCGGGACCCGGCAGGTGATGGAGCAGGCACTTTCGGCTCTGGGGCTTTCGTGGCAGGATATTCGTCCGGTGGCGGTGGTGCGTCAGGCAAGCATCATGGCCCGTTGTTTGGAAGCAGGCATGGGGGCCGGCATGACGTCTACGCTCACGGTGCGGGAGTCCCTGGATCAGGGACGGCTGGTGCGCGTGGCGGTCCCCGAGGTCGTGGTGGAACGACAATTCTATCTCGTGCACCACGCGAAACAAACCTTGTTTCCCGCCGCATACCGTTTGATGGAAGAGCTCCCGGGTTGGCTTTCCCAGAAGTTTGCCGTGGAGGAAGCATGAAACTCACGCATTTTGCCCACGCCGCCGGCTGAGCGGCCAAGCTCGCTCCAGGGGACCTGGAGCAGGCCCTGGCGGAACTTGTGCCGGAGGACGATCCTCGCCTGGTTTTGGGGCTCGGCAACAACGAGGACGCGGCGGTGCTCCGCTTTCCTGCAGAGCAATATTTGGTGCAGACCGTGGATTTCCTCACCCCCATCGTGGACGACCCGTTTGCCTTTGGCCGCATTGCCGCCGCCAATGCCCTTTCCGACGTCTTTGCCATGGGAGGACGGCCTTTTGCGGCCATGAATATCGTGGGCTTCCCTTCAAAGACCATGGACGTGCAGGTCCTGCGGGAAATTTTGCGCGGAGGCGCGGACGCCGTGCATGAAGCCGGGGCCGTACTGGTCGGCGGGCACAGCGTTCAGGACACGGAGATCAAATATGGGCTTTCGGTATCTGGCGTCCTTGATCCTCAGGTCCTGGCCTCCAACACGGGACTTCGCCCTGGTGATCACCTGCTTTTGACCAAACCCATCGGCACAGGTGTCTTGGCCACGGCCGTCAAGGCCAATTGGGAAGGAGCGGATGCCATGGAAGCGGAGCTCGTACGCTGGGCGGGTCGCCTCAACCGCGTTGGCGGCGAGGCCATCGCGCGTTTTGGGCTGCGTGCGGCAACAGATGTGACGGGCTTTGGCCTGGTCGGGCACGTGCTGGAAATGGCGGCTGCCTCGCGGTGCCAGGTGGTGCTGCGCGCGGATGCAGTGCCGCTGCTTTCCGGAGTGCGGGATTTGGCGGCCATGGGACTGCTTCCGGAAGGCAGTCACGCCAATCGCAAGTTCTGTGCGTGTCGGGTGCGCATCGCCCCACACGTGGATCCCGTGGTGGCGGACCTGCTCTTCGATGCCCAGACCTCCGGCGGCCTGGTATTGGCGGTGCCTGAGGCCAAGCTCGCCGCAGTGCGCGATTTTCTTCTTTCCTGCGGCGATCTGGCGGCAGAGATCGGCTGGGTGGAGGGCCCGACAGAGACCGGCTTGGTGGTGGTGGTGGAGTGACGGTCCGAGTGCGCACCGTGGATGGCGTGCAGACCTTTGCCGCGCGTCCAGGCCAGACGTGGCTGGAGCTGCTTTTCGAAGTCGGGCTCTTTGCTCCGCGTGCGGTGTGTGCCGGTATCGGCGCGTGCGGGGCGTGTCGCGTGCGTTTCGAGGCAGCAGCTCCGGAGCCGTGTGCCGAAGACCGGTTGCGGTTCGATGCGGATGAATTGGCCGGGGGATGGCGGTTGGCCTGCCGGCACAGGCCGCTTCCTGGCCAGCAGGTGCAGTGGCTTGGGCAAGCCCCCGTGCGCTTTTTGCCTGCGTATCCCGCCGAGATTTTGGCCGTGGACGTGGGCACGACCGCCCTCAAGTGGGCGTACGCACTCCCGGATCACGGGCCTTTTTCCACCCCCAACCCGCAAGCACCTGTAGGCAGCGACGTGCTGGCGCGCGTCCGCTATGCCACAAGCCGCCCTGAAGGCGGGGATGTCCTTCGTGCGGCGGTGCTCGACTCCATTGCGGCCATGGCGGCGCGTGGCGTGCGCGAGGTGGTGCTCGCGGGAAATACGGTCATGCTTGCGCTGCTCTTGGGCGTGTCCGTGGCGGGGCTGGGCGCGGCTCCGTATCGCATGCCTGCGTTCGGCGGGGCGGTGTGCCTCTCTGCGGATCTGCCGTCGGCATACGTGCCGCCGCCTCTTGCGCCCTTCGTGGGAAGTGACCTCAGCGCTGGCGTCGTTGCGTGTCTGGCGGAAAACCTGCCGCAGCCCTTCGTATTGGTAGACCTGGGCACCAATGGCGAAATCGTGTGGTATGAACAGGGAACGCTGGTGGTGTCCAGCGTGCCCATGGGCCCTGCAGTAGAGGGGGTGGGCCTGCGCTGGGGGCGTCTGGCCGGGCCTGGGGTCATCAGCGCGGTGGACGTGGGGCCCGCAGGGCTTGTGCCTCGAGGCCGAGGGCCGTGGCAGGGGATCTCCGGCACGGGGTATATTTCCCTTTTGGCGGCCTTGCGCCGCATCGGTGTCGTGGACCGGGCCGGGCATTTTGCCTCTGCGCCGCCGTCACCGCTTGCCTGGCGTTTGCGTCGTATGGTGCGGGAAGGGGGGGCGATGCGCTCCTTCCCTGTGGCTGGGCCTGTGGAGCTCTTCGAGGCGGACGTGGAAGAATTTTTGAAGGTCAAGGCGGCCCTGGTGGCGGCGCTCCAAACGGTGTTGGAGCGAGTGGAGGAACGGGTGGCGTGCGTGGCCGTGGCCGGTGCCTTGGGGAGCCATGTGGCGGTGGAGGATTTGGTGACGCTGGGATTTTTTCCGCCCAAGTGGCGGGACCGCATCCGGGTGGTGGGCAATACTGCTTTGCGTGGCGCCCTGCTTTTGGGCACGCGGCCGCAGCTTCGGTCCGTGGTCGAAGAGCTCCCGCATGGGGTGCACGTGGTGGACGCCACGGCAGAGGCCGACTTTCCTTCCCGCTACCTCGGTGCCATGCACTTGGGCGAGTGGGGGCGTTGGGGGTATGGAATATGACGCATCACGAGGCGATGCAGCGATTGGCGCAGTGCCCTGAGGACCTTCGGGATACGCGGCGGCTGCCGCCGTGGCTGCGCACCAACCTTCCCCGTCAGGATCAATTTGCCCGTACCTTGCGGACGGTGGAGGACCTGGCGGTGGGCACGGTATGTCAGGCGGCGCGCTGTCCCAATATGTTCGAATGTTTTGGCTGCGGTTTAGGGACGTTTTTGATCTTGGGTCCACGCTGTTCGCGTCATTGTCGGTTTTGCAATGTGTCCGGCGGCGCACCGGCTCCCGTGGACCCGGACGAGCCCAGGCGTGTGGCCGAGGCTGCCGTGCGTTTGGGGCTCAGGCATGTGGTCATCACCTCGGTCACCCGCGATGATCTGCCCGATGGCGGGGCCGGGCATTTTGTGCGCACCATGGAGGCCGTGCGTCAGGCCTGCCCCCAGGCTACGGTGGAAGTGCTCGTTCCGGATTTTTCCGGAGACCGTGCTGCCCTTGAGGAGGTGCTCACGGCCCGACCGGACGTGTTCAATCACAACCTGGAGACGGTCCCGCGGCTCTATGCCCTGGTGCGGCCCCAGGCGGATTGGCAGCGCAGCCTCGAGGTGCTCGCCCGCGCTGTGGAGCGCGGCATGGTGGTCAAGACGGGTATCATGGTGGGCCTGGGCGAAGAGGACACGGAAGTCCTCAAGGCCATCCGCCAAGTGGCGGAGCTGGGGTGCCGCATGATGACCGTGGGCCAGTATCTCCGCCCTTCCCGCCAGCATCTGCCGGTGGCCCGCTATGTCCATCCCCAACGCTTTGCGGTGTATGCCGCATATGGTCAGAGCTCGGGGATCGCGTCCATGGCGTGCGCACCCTTGGTGCGCAGCAGCTACCACGCCGGGGAGGGACTTGCGCGTCTTGCGCACCAAAAGGGCAACTAAAGCCGGGCGCCAATGGCATCCATGATGCGGCGGGAAGTCACCTCGTCCCCCAGGATGCCCCAACGCACGGAAACCTTGGTAGTGTACGAGCTGGTGGCCTCCAGAGAAATCCATACCGTCGTGTCGCCGTCGAGGAATTGCAGGCTTGCCTTGCCTGTCTGTTTCTCTGCGGACTGCAGCGTCAACCCTAAGGATGTGGGGCCGCTTTGGGCCGCAGCGTATACGGCGTCCAGGTCGCGGTTGTAGGTTTGGTGAAGCCAGCCCGCCATGTATACATAAGTGCCTGCCGCGGCCGCGCCGCCGACGATGACTGCAGCGCACCCGGAGCAAGCCAGGGCGAGGGCCAGAGCGGGGATCAAGATCCATGAACGCATGCGTCCTCCTTATGTGTTAGGCTCATGCGGAAAGATGCCGGAGATGGTCAGTTCGATGCCTACTGCACCGCGAAACGACGAGGTCTTCGGGGTATAGGCCACGCGGAAGCGCGAGGCGGAACGTATGGCTTTCCACGTCTCCCCGAGACGCCAGGCCACACCGCGCAGGGATACGCCGTCCGTGGTGTCGCGCAGCCACAGTTCCACGTGTTTGCCCATGCCGAAGAAGCGTTGCCGTGTGACGGTCACGGGTGGGGAGAGAAAGATGGGCCGCGGGTTGGACGGGCCAAAGGGCTGGAGGAGGTCCAATTCGTGGAGCAGGCGGGCATGTACCTGGGAGAACGCCACCTCCATATCCACGAGGATGGGCGGGGGCGCGCCGAGTTGCGTCCCGCATTGGCGCTGTACGGCCCGGGCAAAAGCCTGGCGCAGCGACGGCAAGGCCTGTTCTTCCAGTTTCAGCCCTGCGGCCTGCTTGTGGCCGCCAAAGGAAGTCAGCAATTGCCGGCACTCGGTGAGTCCTTGGTAGAGATCGAAGGAGGGCACCGAGCGGGCCGAGCCCTTGAGGAGACCGTTTTCCTGGGTGAGGATGATGCACGGTCGGCCGTAGCGCTCCACGATGCGTGAGGCCACGATGCCGATGACGCCGGGGTGCCAATGTTCGCCGTACAGGACCAGACCTGCCATCTCCCGCTGGCTTTCGGCCTGCTCCAGCGCCTCGGCGAGGATGGAGCGCTCGGTCTCTTTACGGTGGGCGTTGAGGGCGTCGAGTTCGTGGGCGAGCTTGCGCGCCTGGCGTAAGTCTTGGGCGAGGAGGAGCTCCACGGCCAGGCTGGGGTCTCCCACGCGGCCGGCAGCATTGATGCGCGGGGCGAGGGCATAGCCAATGGCTCCCACCCCGACTTGGTCCGTATGGTGGATGCCGCTGGCCTCTTTGAGGGCGTGGATGCCCACCCGCCTGGCCTCGCTGATGAGGAGCATCCCGTTTTTCACGAGGATGCGGTTTTGTTCGTCCAGGGGGATGACGTCGGCAATGGTGCCGAGGGCGACTAGGTCCAGGCTCTGGCGGATGTCCATCTCCTGGCGAGGAAGAAATTTGCCGGTGGCCGCCATGAGCAGAAAGCTCAAGGCAACGCCGGAGAGATCTTCCGAGGGCCAATTGCCCAATTTGGGGTTGATGAGGGCCGTGGCCGGAGGCAGGTCCTTGCCGGGCACATGATGGTCAGCAACCACCACCTCCATACCCAAACTGCGGGCCAGCGCGATTTCTGGACCATTGGCCACTCCGCAATCCACGGTGAGCAGGACCGTGATGTTGTGTTCCGCCAAACGCCGGATACCCGCTTCTGCCAGACCGTAGCCGTGGTCCCGGCGGTCCGGGATGACATGGAGGACGCGTGCGCCGTGGCCGGAAAGAAATTCTTTGGCCAGGACCGTGGCTGTGATGCCGTCCACGTCGTAGTCGCCCCAGATGGCAATGCCTCTGCCTTCGGCCACGGCCCGGGCCACGATTTTGGCCGCGTCGAGCACCCCAGGCCAGTATTCCAGCGGCAAGAGGTAGCGCAGCCCCGGACAAAGAAAACGGTGCATGGCCTCGGGGGCCTGCACGCCGCGCAAAAGGAGCAGGCGCACCGTGATGGGGCTGACCTGCAGCTCTATGGCAAGCCGGCGGATGTGCTCCTCGGGCACCGGTCGGGGAAGGGTTTTGATTTGCCAGGTACTGGACATAACTTATTTTGTTTTTTGACAGTGGAAGCCCTTTCCTTCTATCTCAAATCCCTTCTTTGGCAAATAATGGGGTCCGTTTTATATTTTTATAAATATATCGGAGAGATAGTTGTGGATTTCGCACCAATTACCTTGGAAGGTCAAACGGCGTACCGCTTGTGTTTGGCACGGATGTTTCAGAAAACCTCGGATTACAGCTTCGTCAACATTTGGGGGTGGGGCAGTCACTACGGCCTTACCTGGTGTTGGGACGAGGGGCTCGTGTTTTTGCGGCAAACCGTGCCGGCTCCGGTGTACTGGGCCCCGGTGGGGGATTGGGACGGCGTGGATTGGCGTCGGGTGCTCTCAGGGCTGCCGCGGCCGCTGCATTTTGGGCGCGTTCCGGAGGCGCTGGTGGAGGCGTGGCGCAGCGCGGGCATCCCCATGACAGTGACAGAAGCCCGAGAACATTGGGATTACGTGTATTCGGTGGAGGAGCTCGCGTCGCTGGCGGGGAGGCGTTTTCACAGCAAGAAGAACCTGCTCAACCAATTCGTGCGCGACAATGCCTTCCAGGTGGTGGCGCTCGACGAGCACACCGTGGAATGCGCCTTGGCTTTGCAGACCGAGTGGTTTTTGTGGCGGGACACGGAGGACGACGCCACCTTGGCTGCCGAAAACCACGCCATCGTGCGTGTGTTTCACGATTGGTCCCGGCTTGAGGGTATCGTGGGGGCGGGGATCACTGTTGATGGCAAGATGGTTGCCTATACCGTGGCAGATCCTCTGGACGACACGACGCTGGTCATCCATTTCGAAAAAGGTTGTCCGCAGTTTCGTGGCGTGTACCAGGCCATCAACCAGATGTTCTTAGAGCGCTTTGGCCAGGGCTTTATGTGGGTCAACCGGGAACAAGACTTGGGCGACGCGGGGTTGCGCCGCGCCAAGCTCAGCTATCATCCTGCCTTTTTCATGAAAAAGTATGCGGTGACTGTGGCGTTGTGATGCGACGGCCCTGCAGGCGCGTGGAAGATGCGGCCCACCTTTAGGCTGGGCCGTTTTCTTCTTTGCTGCGGTAGCGGCATCCCTGGGTGGGGCAGGCTATTGTGGTGCCTGCCTTGGTGGTCTTGCGCACGAGGATGGGAAAGCCGCACACCGGGCACGGCCCAGGGATCGGCAGGTCCCACACCGCATAGGTGCATTCCGGGTAACGATTGCAGGAGTAGAAGGTCTTGCCGCGGCGGGTGGTTTTTTCCACCAACTCGCCGGAGCACCCTTCTTGCGGGCATGGGACGCCGGTGGACAGGGAGGTGGCGTAGCGGCAGTCCGGGTAGCGGGAACAGGCCACGAAGCGGCCGCCCGTGCGGGTCTTCTTCACCACCAGTCGGCCTTCCTGGCAGGCAGGGCAGGGGCCGAGGTCCGGCACTTCGGCCTGGGGCAGGAGCTCGATGTCCCCCTGGTCGTTGCGTCGGTATTCACTGGTGAAGGTACATTGCGGATAGTTGGAACAGCCCACAAAGGGGCCGTTTTTGCCAAAGCGCATGATGAGCTTGCCGTGCTCGCACTTGGGGCAGACGATGTCCGTCTCCACTCCGGCCTTGAGGGTGGCCATGTCGTGGCGGGCTGCTTCCAGCGTGGGATAGAAGTCCTGGGCAAAGCGCTGGAGTACTTCTTCCAGGGTGGTTTTCCCTTCCGCGATGCGGTCGAGGTCCGCCTCCAGGGCCGCCGTGAACCCGGGGTCCATGAGCCGGGCAAAGTGGGCCACCAAGAGGTCGCTCACCGTGCAGCCGAGGTCCGTGGGCACGAAGGCCTTGTCCGTGAGTTCCACGTAACCGCGGTCCACCAGGGTGGAAATGATGGTGGCGTAGGTGGACGGCCGGCCGATGCCCAGTTCTTCGAGCTTGCGCACCAGGGAGGCTTCCGTGAAGCGGGCCGGGGGTTGGGTGAATTTCTGTTCGCAGTGGATGCGATCCACCGGCACGCGTTCCCCTTCGGTGAGCTTGGGGAGCACGGCCTCGTCGCTTTGATGGGGCCAGACGGCGAGAAAACCCGGGAAGATGAGCCGCTCGCCTTTGGCGCGCCATTGGGCGTCCCCGGTGGCCAGGATGACGGTGGTGTCCCAGAAGCGGGCCGAGGCCATTTGCGAGGCCACGAATCGCTGCCAGATGAGCCGGTAGAGCTTGAATTGCTCCGCGGGCAGAAGGGGCTGCACCATCTCCGGCGTGAGGCGGACGTCTACCGGCCGGATGGCCTCGTGGGCGTCCTGAGCGCTTCCCTTGCTTTTATACTGGCGCGCAGTGGTCGGACAGTACTCCGCTCCAAAGCGTTCATGGATGAGGGCGCGGGTGGCCTCCTGCGCTTCCGCGGCCACGCGTACCGAGTCGGTACGCATGTAGGTGATGAGCGCCACCGTGCCCCGCTCGCCGAGCTCGACGCCTTCGTAGAGGCGTTGGGCGACGCTCATGGTACGCTTGGCGGAGAACCCCAGGCGGGTGCTGGCCTCCTGCTGGAGGGTGGAGGTGATGAACGGCGGCTTGGGGTGCCGGGCGCGTTCTTTCTCCTGGACTGTCTCCACGACGGTGGGCGCCCCTTCCAGGGCGGCGCGCAGCTCTTGGGCGGCCTGCTCGTTGGGGACGTGGGCCTTTTTGCCGGCGATGCGCCAGAGCTTGGCGCTGAAGGCCGGATCCGTGGCCAGATGGAGGGTGAAATCCCAATATTCTTCCGGGGTGAAGGCTTGGCGTTCCCGTTCGCGGTCCACGATGAGGCGCAGGGCTACGGATTGGACCCGGCCGGCGGAGAGCCCGCGTCGGACCTTGGACCACAGAAGCGGCGAGATCTTGTAGCCCACCAGCCGGTCGAGGATACGGCGGGCCTGCTGGGAGTCGAAGAGCGGGCGGCGCAGTTCTCCCGGGTGGGCGAGGGCCTCGCGCACGGCCCGGGCCGTGATCTCGTTGAACCAGATACGCTTGAGGTTGGTGTTGGCGTCGCGCAGGAGCTCCGCCACATGCCAGGCAATGGCCTCTCCCTCGCGGTCCGGATCCGGGGCCAGGTAGACGGTATCTGCCTCTTTGGCCGCAGCCCGGAGCTTTTTCACCACATTGCCTTTGCCGGGGATGATCTCGTATTGAGGAGCAAAGCCGTGCTCTTCGTCTACGCCCAGCGTTTTTTGCGGCAGATCGCGCACGTGCCCCAGTGAGGCCTCCACGCGGTAGCCTGGGCCGAGAAACTTGGTGATGGTTTTGATTTTCGCCGGCGATTCGACGATGATGAGGTCCTTGCTCATAATGGGTGGGGCCTATATCCAGTCCTTGGAACCCAGGGCAAGGGAAATTTCTTCGGGGCCGTGGGGCCATGGAAGAGGAGATACATGGAAAACAGCTTTCGTTCTGGATATGTAGCGCTGGTAGGACCTCCCAATGCGGGCAAGTCGACGTTTCTCAATGGGGTGCTCGGGGAGAAACTGGCCATCGTCTCCCCCAAGCCGGGGACGACGCGCACCGCCATAACCGGCATTTGGACCACGGATTCGGCGCAGGTGGTTTTTTTGGATACCCCAGGGATCGTCGCCGCTCGGGGGCGCATGAATCGCCTTTTGGCGGACGCGGCTTGGGCCGCGCTCGGTTCGGCCCATGGCGCGGTGGTATTCCTGGACGGCGCTCGCTATGCGGCTCGATCCTCCGCCCTTGCCCGGGATGTGCACAGCTTCGCCCCGCGGCTGCGTCAATTGGGCATGCCGCTGGCGGTGGCGGTCAACAAGATCGACCAGGTTTCCCCCAAGGCCCGGCTGCTGGCGGTGCTTGCGGCGTGTGCGGATCTCTGGCCCGGGGTGGACATCTTTCCGCTGTCGGCCCGCACGGGCGAAGGGCGGGACCGGCTGGAGGCCGCAATCCTCGCCATGCTTCCGGAAGGCCCACCACTCTTCCCGCCCGATCAACTGAGCACCGCGCCCCTGCGCTTCTTGGTGGCGGAGATCGTGCGGGAGCAGCTCTTTGTGCAGCTTCGTCAGGAGCTCCCCTATCACGTGGCCGTGGAGGTGGAGGAGTGGGACGAAAGCCCGGAGCTTACCTCCATTGGGGTGGTCATTTATGTGTCAAAAACCAGTCATAAGGCCATGATCATCGGCCGGGGCGGATCCCGGCTCAAGGCCGTGGGGCAGGCCGCGCGGCAGGCGCTCAAAGAACTGTTGGGGGGTAAGGTACACCTTTCCACCTGGGTCAAGGTGCGGGAGGGCTGGACCGAGGATGAGGGCTTTTTGCGCGAGATGAACATTGGAGAAGTGCTATGAGCTCGGACGTGGTGGCGCGTTGGCGGGCGACCATGGATGCGGTGCACGAGGCCGCGGTGCGTTCCGGTCGGGACCCCTCTGCCGTACGCGTGGTGGCGGTATCCAAACGGCATCCGGCGGCGGCCATCGCTGCGGTGCACGCCGCGGGTCAGGTGATCTTTGGCGAAAACTACGTCCAGGAAGCACGGGCCAAGATGCGCGAGCTGCCTGCCTCCATTGAATGGCATTTGGTGGGACATGTGCAGACCAACAAGGTCCGCCAGGTGGTGGGCAGTTTCGCTTTGCTCCATGGCGTGGATTCCGTGCATTTGGCGCATGCTTTGCAGGAAAGAGCGCAGCGGCAGAAGGTGATCCAGCCGGTGCTCATGCAGGTCAACCTGGGGCGGGAGCGCCAGAAAAGCGGGGTGCTGGAGGAAGACCTCCCGGAATTGGCAGAGACGCTGATTGCCGCCCCGAATCTTGCCTGGCAGGGTCTGATGTTGCTTCCTCCGGTCTTTGACGACCCTGAGGCTGCGCGCCCCTTCTTCGCCGCCCTGCGGGACCTGCGGGACCGATTGGAGCAGCAATATGGCGTGCGGCTCCCCGAGCTCTCCATGGGCATGACCGGAGACTTCGGGGCCGCCATTGCCGAGGGCGCTACCTTGGTCCGCATTGGGACACGAATTTTCGGAGAACGCGCATAGATGGATATCGCTACCATTGTCGGAATCTTCGTGGCCTTTGGCTTGGTCATCGCGGCCATTGCCAAGGACATCATGGTGTTCGTGGATATCCCGTCGGTGCTTATTGTCTTTGGCGGCACCATTGGGGCGGTGCTTATCTGCTATCCATTGAACCAGGTCTTGGGGGTCGTGGGAGTCATCAAAAAAACGTTTCTCTTCAAGCTGGATTCACCTGCGGACATCATCGCCCGTTTTATGGATTATGCCAACAAGGCGCGTCGGGAAGGCATCTTGTCTTTGGAGCCGCTGCTCAAAGACATTCAAGACGATTTTTTGCGTAAGGGATTGCAGCTCACCGTGGACGGCATGGAGCCTCAGGCCATCCAAGAAATCTTGGAGACCGAGATCGCCTATTTGGAGGAGCGGCACCAGACCGGGGCGGACATCCTGGCGACATTTGGCACCTATGCCCCGGCGCTCGGGATGATCGGCACGGTTATCGGTTTGGTGCTCATGCTCAAAACCATGAACGATCCGAGTTCCATCGGCCCGTCCATGGCCGTGGCGCTCATCACCACCTTCTACGGCGCGGTGCTCGCCAACCTCGTGTTCAACCCCATGGCGGCCAAGCTCAAAAACCGCAGCAAGGAAGAGGTCTTGGTCCGGGGCATGATCTTGGAAGGCATCTTGTGTATTTCCAAAGGGGAAAACCCACGCATCATCGAAGAGAAACTCAATAGCTATCTGCCGCCCAAACAGCGTAAGACGCAAGGGTGATTATGGCGAAGCGGGAGAAAAAAGACAGTGGCGAAGGGGATGGTGGGGTGCCAACGTGGATGGTCACGTTTTCGGACCTCATGACGCTACTTTTGACCTTCTTCGTGCTCCTCCTTTCCATGGCCTCCATGATGGACGAGCGCCGCATCAAGGAAGCCTTGGGTTCGGTATTTGGTTCGTTTGGCTTTGGTACTGCAGGGTATAATCCGCTGACCACAAGCCCGCGGCCCGACGCCTTCGAACCTGGGCCCATCAATGATGTGCGTGATCTGGAGCCCATCAAACCGCTGCTCTGGGAGGATCCGTCGTGGGACCTGCGCTTTGAGTCCAATCGTTTTATCCAACGGCTTGGCATTGGCGCCGACACCTTGTTTGCCCCGGGTTCCGCAGAGATTTCTCCTCAAGGCCAAAGGCTTTTGCGGCGGATTGCCCCGGTGCTGCGGACCGCGGAATATCCCTTTCTGGTTGCGGGATACACGGGGCTGCCCCGGGACGAGGAAGGAGACGCCTACCGGATACGTGAAGACGCCATGGACGGTTCGTGGGCGCTGTCCCTGCGGCGCGCTCAGGCAGTGGCGGAGTTTTTGGCCCAGGAAGGGGTGCCGGTCACCAAGATGCGGGTGGAAGGTTTTGGCCGGTTTCGGCCCCGCACTACCAACGAGACCCCTGAAGGCCGGCGGCAGAACCGGCGGGTGGAGATCACCTTGGATCGTCGGGTCGTGGACTGGGCCCCGCAGCTCGCTGCGGCCATGGCGGCGGACAATCAGACCCAGGCGCCAGCGGACGAAGGCTTTCGCTACAAAGATTTTCTCTTTCGGTTGGAGCGATGACCCATGGCACGGCGGAAAAAGCGTCAGGAGTCCAGCGGGGGCGGCGATGGGTGGATGGTCACCTTTTCGGACCTCATGACCCTGCTTTTGACCTTTTTTGTGCTTCTGCTTTCCATGTCCTCCATGGACCAGGTGGTCATCAAGGAGACGCTCTCTTCGTTTCGCAACGACATCGCGTTTCTGACTGCCAAGGGCGCCGGTCGGGTGCCGACCCGTTTTGAACTGTTGGCCAAGCTGCTGGAGCGGCCGTTGGAGGCCTTGGATAAGCCCCAGCGCATCAAGGACTTGCTTTTTCCCGACGAGGTGCTCCCCCAGTGGATGAGCCGTCAGACTTTGGAAGAGAACCTTTTGGTGCTGGAGCGGCCGGAAGGAGTGGCCCTGGTGTTGACCGACGGCCTCCTTTTTGCCCCGGGATCTAGTGAGCTGGGAGAGGGAGGACGGGCGCTCCTGGGGCAGATTGCTGCTTTTTTGGCCTCAAGCCCTCTGCCGGTGAATGTGGCAGGATACGGGAGCGATGAGGCCGGGGCGGACCCGGCGGCGGTGGCGCGCGGTCGAGCATTGCGGGTGCTGGAGTTTTTTTTGGGATTCGGCTTTGAGCCGGATCGGTTTTCCGTGTCCGCATATACCGGAGAGGCGGCGGCTTTGCCCGGTGTGGACCCAATGCGGTGGCGGCGGGTGGAAATTCTTTTCAAAACCATGGGGCGAACGTATCTGTAAATGGTATAGCCAGGAGGGCGCATGGCGGACAAAGAGAAGAAGGACCAGACAGTCGAGGAGCAACCCAAGAAGGGCGGTAAACTCAAGTGGATCATCATCCTGCTGGTGTTGGTGGCCTTGTTGGGGGCAGGTGGTTTTTTTGCGTACCAGCATTTTTTTGCCTCTTCCAAAGAGGGGGCCGCGGACGCCAACGCTACCGAGGAGGCCGCTCCAACGGACGCCAACGCCACCAACGTCACCATGCCGGGGCAGTTGGTAAAGCTCGATACTTTGGTGGTGAATCTGGCGGATCCTTTGGGACGGCGGTATCTCAAGGTGACCATGGAGGTGGAGGTGGTGGATCCTCAGGCCGTGGCTGAGTTGGATGCCGCCATGCCCAAGGTGAAGGACGCCTTG
The DNA here is from genome assembly GCF_059568695.1 of Thermodesulfomicrobium thermophilum DSM 16697. Classification (NCBI taxonomy): domain Bacteria; kingdom Pseudomonadati; phylum Thermodesulfobacteriota; class Desulfovibrionia; order Desulfovibrionales; family Desulfomicrobiaceae; genus Thermodesulfomicrobium; species Thermodesulfomicrobium thermophilum. Next base: position 29,312 of record NZ_JCANTW010000012.1, read on the forward strand.
CTGTTGCTGCTTTCCAGCAAGACATTTGCGGATGTGGCCACCATGGACAAAAAGTTGGAGCTGAAATTGCAGGTGGTGGAACGGCTCAACCAGATTTTGGGAAAATCCAAGGTGCGGGACGTATATTTTACCGAGTTTGTGGTGCAGTAACCTATGAGTAAGATCCTCAATCAGGACGAAGTGGATGCCCTGCTTCGGGGGATTTCCGGCGGGGAGATCGAGACGGAGCAGGACGAGACCCAAGACGACTCCGGGGTCGTGGTCTTTGATCTGGCCAATCAAGACCGCATTATCCGGGGGCGGATGCCGGTACTCGAGATCATCAACGATCGTTTCGCCCGTCTGGCCACCAATGCCATGGTGAACACCATGCGCAAACGGGTGGACGTGAACCCCCTGTCCATCGACATGTCCAAGTTTGGGGATTTCATGCGTTCTTTGCCGGTGCCCACCAGCATCAACATCTTCAAGATCGATCCCTTGCGCGGCAACGCCCTCTTGGTGGTGGACACCCGCTTGGTGTTTTCGTTGGTGGAGAACTTTTTCGGCGGGGCAGGCAGCCAGCCCAAGATCGAGGGGCGGGACTTCACCCCCATCGAACAGTCCATCATCACCAAGGTGGTGAAGGTCCTTTTGGCCAACCTGGAAGACGCTTGGCGACCGGTGCACGAGGTGAGCATCGAGTACGTGCGTTCAGAGATCAACCCGCAATTTGCCACCATCGTGCCGCCCAGCGACGTCGTCGTGGTCATCTCTTTCGAGGTGGAGCTCGAGAGCGCCATGGGGTCGCTCTTGGTGGCGCTGCCGTATGCTACCATCGAGCCCATCCGTTCCAAGCTCTATGCCGCGTTTCAGAGCGAGCGCCTGGAGGTGGACCATGCTTGGATCTCCCGCTTTCGAGACCGGCTCTTGGAGACCCCGGTGGATTTCACGGTTACCTTGGGGACTACCCGTCTCACCGTCCGGCAGCTTTTGGATCTCCAGGTGGGTGATATCCTGCTCCTCGATCAGGATGAGGACGATCTCTTGGAGGCCCGGGTGCAGGGGGTGCTCAAATTTTACGGTGAGCCTGGATTTGTGAAGGGCAACAAAGCCTTCCGTGTGGTTAAAGAACAGGAAATCGCATATTAGGAGCGGCGTATGGCGGAAGATCAAGACAAATTGGCGGCAGAATGGGCGGCGGCCTTGGCCGAAGAGGGGGCAGCATCCAAAGACGCTGCGGAAGAAGACTTGGCGGATGCCTGGGCCAGCGCCTTGGCCGAACAGGAAGGCAAACCCGCTGCGGGCGCGTCATCGGAAGCGGAGTTGGCCGACCAATGGGCCAAGGCCCTGGCGGACGAAGAAGCCACCAAGGTGCAGCGGGAAAAGAAACAAAAGCAGCTCGCTGCCCAGAGTCAGGATTTTCAATACAAGGATCTGACCGCCGAGGCCAAGGCGCAGCGCACCGGCTCGGAGTCCTTGCGTCGGGACCTGGAGTTCATCCTGGACATCCCCTTGGAAGTCTCGGCCCAGCTGGGTTCCACCAAGCTCCTCATCAACGAACTGTTGCAGCTCGGACAAGGTTCGGTCATCGAGCTCAACAAACTCGCGGGTGAGCCTTTGGAGATCCTGGTCAACGGCAAGCTGGTGGCCCGCGGCGAGGCCGTGGTCATCAACGAAAAATTCGGCGTCCGCCTCACGGATATTATCAGCCCCATCGAGCGGGTCAAACAATTGGCGTGACGTATGGACGGGCAATTGGGATTCGCCGCGGTCAAGATGCTGCTCGGCCTCGCCGGGGTGGTGGCGCTGCTCTTTGCGGCGGTGGTGGTGGTACGGCGGCTGGGGATTGCGCCGCGTGGGCGCAGGCACGGAAACTTGGAGCTGGTGGAGGTCTTGCCTTTGGGGCCGCGCCGGCAGGTGGCCGTGGTACGTTTCTTGGATGAGCTCCTGGTACTCGGGGTCAGCGAGGCCGGCATCGGACTCCTCGCCCGCCGCCCCCAGGAGGACGCATCCCATGACGATTTCGCCAACCACCTGCACGCGGCTGCTCATCGGCAGTCTGGTCATCCTGACGATCCCGACACTCGCGCTGGCGGCTGATCCGGCGCTGCCCTCGGTCTCCGTGCAATTGGGCGCGGCCACGGAGCCCGAAAAAGTGGCCCTCGGCCTGGAAATCCTCGCCCTACTCACGGTCCTTTCGCTGGCGCCTGCCATTTTGTTGACGCTGACGTCGTTCACCCGCATCATTCTCGTCTTCCATTTCCTGCGTCAGGCCATGGGCATCCAGCAGATGCCCCCCAATCAGGTCCTCGCGGCGCTGGCCATCTTCATGACTGTGGTCATCATGATGCCGGTGGGCAAGCGCATCAATGATGAAGCGTTGCAGCCGTATCTCGAAGAACGTATCGGATATCGTGAAGCCTTGCAGCGTGCCGAGACGCCGCTGCGCTCATTTCTCTTCAAGCATACTCGAGAAAAAGATCTGTCGGTTTTCTATGCTATTTCTGGGTTGGAGCAGCCAAAAACCAAAGATGACGTCCCAACGAGTATTCTCATCCCAGCTTTTGTCATCAGTGAACTCAAAACAGGCTTTCAGATTGGTTTTTTGATTTATGTCCCATTTCTCATTCTCGACATGGTTGTTGCGAGTGTACTCCTTTCCATGGGCATGATGATGCTTCCTCCGGTCATGGTCTCATTGCCGTTCAAGATTCTCCTTTTTGTCATGGTGGATGGATGGAATCTTCTCGTCGTATCCCTGGTCAACAGCTTCACCTAAGGAACGCCTATGACTCCTGATTTCGTCATTGGATTTGCCCGGCAATCCATCGAGCTCACCCTGACCATCTCCTTGCCGCTTTTGGGAGTGGGGCTGGGCGTGGGCATCGTGGTGAGCATCCTTCAGGCCGCCACCCAAATCCAGGAGGCCACCCTCACCTTCGTTCCCAAGATCGTGGCGGTGTTTGGCGCCTTGCTGGTGGCCTTTCCCTGGATTCTCGACAAGATGGTCGAGTTCACCCGCGAAATTTTCATCAACCTGCCGCAGTACATTCGTTGAGCTGGCGCCACATTTCTCCCAGGAGGATGGCGCCGGCCTGGGCGACGTTGAGGGAATTTAGGTCCCGCGCCATGGGGATGCGCACCAAGGTATGGCAGCGGGATTGAATTCCGGGACGGATCCCTCGTTCCTCGCCTCCTAAAACAAGAACACACGGAAAGCAGAAACGCACCTGCCAAAGGTCCAGAGCGTCGCCGTGGGCGGCGGCGCCGTAGATGGGGACTTCGTGGTCAGCTATGGCGCGGAGTGCCCGGCCGAGGTTGACCGCCACGTGCACCGGCAGTCGGGCGAGAGCCCCGGCTGCGGCTTTGGCGGCGTGGCCGCCGAGATAGGCGCTACGGTCTTTGGGCACCAGGAGCCCTGCCCCGCCGAGTCCGTAGAGAGTGCGGGCGAGGGTCCCCACATTGCCGGGGTCTTGCACCTGGTCGAGGGCGAGCAGGACCGGCAGCGGGGCCGTGGGGAGGGCTTGGAGGAGCGCTTCCATATCTGCGGATGCGCACGGCCGCATGCGGGCGGCCACCCCCTGGTGCGCCCCTGGAGTCAGGCGGTCGAGCTCGGTGCGGGGCACGAGGCGAAAACGGACCCGCTGTTGCCGGCACAAGGCGACGATATTTGCGAGGCCGCCTTCTTCTCGGGCAACGAGCACGGTGTCGATGTGATGTGGACTTTCTTGCAAAAGCTCGAACACCGGCTTGCGGCCGGGGACTATGTTTTCCGATTTGCTGATTTTTTCTCTCGACATGACGACCTCGATAGGTTAGTGTTTCCAGATTTGCCTTATGACTTTTTTTGTTCTACACGGCAATGGTTGTTTTGGCTCCACCGCGTGCCCGTGGTGGTGTGGAGAAACCGTAACCAGGAGTTGGCTTTTGTCGGGAATTGTCCAGAAAACGGTGATTGCGCTTCTGTTTCTGGGGATGAGTGTGGGCTGTGCTTCCCCGCGCCTTTCCCACAAGGGGACCGAAGACGCCATCACAGGAGCCGGTGCGGTCCACGAACCGGGCACCTCCGTGTCCTCCGGCTCCGTCGCGGTCAAGGACGATGCCGCAGCCTCCCCGCACAAGGGAGTCGCCCCACAGGGATCTCCTGCGGAGTCATCGGGACAGGTTGCCGTGCCCTCGGGGCTCTTTGAACCCTCCGTTGTCGAAGACCCAGCCGTTCAGCAATATTTTGCATTGTATACCGAAAAAAACCGTGAAGCTTTTGTCTCCGGCCTGCAGCGTGCGCAGAGCTACTTGCCGGCGCTGCGGGAGCGCTTCCAGGCCGCAGGTTTGCCCGAGGAGCTTGCCTATCTCCCTTTGGTGGAGAGCGCTTTTGACCCCACGGCGACCTCTGCGGCAGGAGCGGTCGGCATTTGGCAGATCATGCCTGAGACAGCCCGCCGCTTTGGCTTGCGTGTGGACTGGTGGGTGGACGAGCGCCGAGATATCTTTCGTGCCACGGATGCTGCCATTGGTTATCTCAAGTATTTGTACGCGCAATTTGGTGATTGGAAGCTGGCGCTCGCTGCGTACAATGCGGGGGAGGGCGCTATCGGTCGAGCCCTGAAGGTCACGGGAGCAGAGACCTTGGATGCACTGCCTGAGGCGCGTCTTAGCGAGCAGACCCGCAGCTATGTCCCCAAGTTTGCTGCTGCGGTGCACGCGGCGCGCCATTGGGAAAAGTCGGCGGGCATTGTTACGCGGGGGCAGCGCGCACTCCCGTTGGTCCCCGTTGCGGTGCGTGGAGCCACGGATCTACGCGAATTGGCGCAGGCCGTGGGGATCCCGTGGAAGCAATTCCACGCCTTCAACGCCCAATATCTCCGGCAAGCGACCCCGCCCTTGGGGACGAGCACGGTGCGCGTTCCTGCCCAGTATGCCGCCCAGGTCCGCCAGTATCTCGACCGTCAGTCAGGTTTGCGCCCTGTGGCCGGGCTTGTTCCCTATACGGTGCGTGTTGGTGATTCCTGGAGTGCCTTGGCAAAGCGTACGAAGGTCTCTGCCAAGGAGCTCGCGGCCATCAATGCCGGGGTGCGGTTGGTGCCCGGGCGGGTAGTGTATTTGCCTGCGCGTGTTCAGGCCCGTGCGGGGACTGCCTCATCAAAGGCCCCCAAAGCCGTGGGAGGACAAGCCAACTATGCCGTACGGCCTGGGGATACGCTCTCGGGAATTGCTCGAAAATTTGGTGTAAAGGTCAGCACCCTGGCGGCAGTGAATGATCTCGCTCCAAATGCGATCCTGCGTCCGGGCCAGGGACTCTTCATCCCGCCTACAGATGCCGCGCAGGTGGCGGCTACGGACACCCCTCGCTACTATGTAGTGCAGCCCGGCGACACAGTCTGGGGGATCTCCCGCAGGTTCGGCGCAGCCCTCGAAGATGTGCTGCGCTGGAATCGGCTCCATCCCAATGCCCCGCTTCGCCCCGGAGACACCGTGCTGGTGCAAGCCCCTTAGTCCTGGGAGCGTTGGCGCGTCCTTTCCGCGGAGGCCTTCGGGCCTCCGTTTTTGGTGGTGCGCTGCAGAGGTAGTTCGATGGTAAAGCAGCTCCCCTGGCCCGGGGTGCTTTCTGCGTACATGCGGCCGCCATGCTCTTGGGTGATGATGAAATAGCTCACCGAAAGGCCGAGCCCGGTGCCTTTGCCGGGGGGCTTGGTGGTGAAGAAGGGCTCCATGATGCGGGCAAGGGTACCTGGCTCCATGCCCGGACCGTTGTCTGCCACGCGGATGCGGACGCCATCGTGGGCGGATTCTATGCGGATGGTAAAGCGCGGGCCGTCTTCGGGCGGATAGGTCTTCTCGGCCATGGCTTCGGCGCCGTTTCGCAGGAGATTGAGCAGCACCTGTTGGATCTTGCCTTGAGAGCACGGCACGGCGGGCAGATCCGGGTCGATGTGCAGATCGATGGCGATTCTTCGGAAATCATAGTTCTTTTTCAAATCGTAGTCCATGCGGGCAAGCTCGATGGTGGACCGGATCACCTCGCCGAGGTCAGCGGGGACGAGCTTTGGATCTGTTTTGCGGCTGAACCCAAGCATGCTCGTGACCAGCGTGGCCGCTCGGTGCCCAGCCTCTTGGATGGCGGCGAGCATGGCCGGGATGTCCCGGGCGGCAAGGTAACGCTGCATGGCCTCGAAATCCAGGTGTGCTGCGGCCGCTGCCTTGAGATTGGCGGGAAGCGGGGCCGTGAGACGGCTGGCAAGCACCTGGACGCTGCCGAGGATGGAGGCCAGCGGATTGTTGATCTCGTGGGCCATGCCAGCGGCGAGCCCTCCGAGGGAGAGCATCTTTTCGGACTGAATGAGGAGTTGTTCCATGTGCTGGCGTTCGGTGACGTCGTCGATGCGGATGACCGCTCCTTCCATCTGCTCCAGGGGATAGATAGTGACGTCTTCGAAGATAGTGCGGGCGCCGTCGCTGCGTACCTGCCGGGTACGGCTCTGGGGCGTATGGGTGGCCATGGCCTGCGCAGCAAGTTTGCTGTACGCCGCAAGGGGTGGAGCGACTTCGACAAGCGGCCGTCCCAGGGCCTGGGTTGCCGAGATGCCGGTGAGGGTCTCTGCGCGGCGGTTCCACTGCGTGACGCGTCCCTGGACGTCCACGGTGATGAGCGCCGACGGCATGGAATCTACGATACGGGTGAGGAGTGCGCGCAGCCGGTGGGCTTCGTGCTCAGCCAGCACCAAGACTACGTGTTCGGCCATGCGGCCGAGGAAGGCCTTTTCGTCGGCAAACCAGGTGCGCGGGGAGGAGGCTTCGCCGGTGATAAGCCCCCAGGGGCCTTGGTTGTCGCACACAAGAGTTGCAATCAAAGCCCCTGGTTGGCCGAGGTGCTCCCAGAGGACCCGCAGCCGGGCATCGGTGCAGGCGTCTTCCATGGCGAGGACCTCTTTTGCGGGGAAGGCGGTGAGAACGTCGGCGGTGGGGCAAGGCAGGGAAGGAAATCCGTTTGTGGCCACAGGGGTGAGGACGTTGTCCGTAATGCGCCACACCACGGCACGGGTGAGCTCCAGCGCTTGCGCCACGGCCGTGCAAACGGAGGCGAGGGCCGCATCCAGGCTGTTTGCAGCATGGATATGGGGAAGGCGCAGTACGGCGCGCTGCTGGCGTTCGATGCGCTGTGCCGTGGTGCGCAGTGCGGCCTCGGCCTGTTTGCGCTCCGCCACTTCCGCTTGCAGCTCGGCAATGGTGCGCTGCAGGATCGGGTAATAACTCTTGCGCGCCGAGGTCTCGGAAATTCCAATGATGCGATGCAGGGGAGATGGACTAGAGGATTCGGGCATAGATGGCCTCGAGGTCGGTTTGGGTGGCAGGACGCGGATTGGTGACGAGACAGGGATCTTGGAGGGCGATATGGGCAAGATGCCCGATGTCTTCCCGGTGTACCCCGCGTTCCGCAAGTCCACCGACGATGCCCAGTTCGGTGCGCAGACGGGTCAGGCGGTCTTCCAGGATCGTGGCGGCGGTGGCGTCGTCGGCGCCGGAAAGGTCCAGGCCTATGGCCTGGGCGAGGCGGCGGAATTTGTGCGGCGCGGCAGGGAAGTTGAAGGCCACTACGGGTGGGAGGAGCAGGGCGTTGCATTCGCCGTGGGGCAAATCCAAAAAGCCGCCAAGGCTATGGGCCAGGGCATGCACCGCGCCGAGGCTGGCATTGGAGAAGGCCATGCCGGCATGCAGGCTCGCCAGCATGGTTTGGGCGCGGGCTTCCATGTAGCGAGGGGTGGCCACTGCCTGCGGCAGCGCTTGGACGATGCGGCGCGCCGCTTCCAGGGCGTGCACGTCGGTGAGGGGTGAACTGGCGAGCGAAACGTAGGCTTCCATGGCATGGGCGAGGACGTCCATGCCGGTGGCTGCGGTGAGGTCCGGGGGCAGGGGTTTGAGGGTGCAGGGGTCCACCAGGGCGACGTCTGGCACGATGGCCTTGCTGATGATGGCGATTTTGGTGCGGCGCCGGGTATCGGTGATGATGGCGAATTGGGAGATATCTGCTGCGGAGCCCGCAGTGGTGGGGATACAGATGAGCGGCGGCATGGGCACGGCGATGGTGTCCACCCCTTCGTAGTCGAGGATGTGGCCGCCGTTCATGGTGACGATGCCGATGCCCTTGGCGGTGTCGAGCACGCTGCCACCGCCCACGGCGATGAGGCCGTCACAGTGGTGGGCGAAATATGCCTCCACCCCGGCCATGATTTCATAGTCTTTGGGATTGGGGGTGATCCCGGTGAAGATTTGGGCTTCGGCCCCTGCGGCCGCTACGTGTTTGCTTACCCGTTGCGTCCAGCCCACGGCCTCCACTCCGGGGTCTGAAACTATCAGCGGTCGTTTCAGCCCGAAGGTCGATGCATACCCGCCAACGGCGTCCAGCGCCCCATGGCCAAAGACGATCTCTGGAACGACGAACTTGCGCATGGGTACCAGGCTGTCCATTGCCGCCTCCTTGGTTTGAGGGTTGGCGCTTTCCTACTTTAGGAGAGAAGAAAATGCCAGGGCAAAGGCATAGGCCGGACCCGATGGCGTCTCCCTGGCTTGCCAAGGGACTGGCAACTGGCTAGGAACTTGGGCCTATGGCAATGCGGCGTATCCTTTTTGTATGCCGGGCCCAGCACGTCTCGGGTCTGTACTCTGCCCTCAAGGAGCAGGGGGTGTCCGTAATCTTGGCCGAAGACATGTCCACGGTGACCAAGACCCTGGCGGCCCGTCAGGTGGCCCTTGCGGTGTGTGAGGTCGGCCTGCCGGGTCTCGCGGCCGCGGAGGTGGTCGCTGCGGCGGTGGACCACGAGGTGCCGGTGGTGGTGGTGGCCGAGCGGGGCAGCGCCGACGAAGTGCGCCAATATCTGGGCTTGGGTGCCCGGGACTATTGGCTGCTGCCGTTGCTTGCCGAAAAATTGCTGGCTGCATTGCCGGACTCGGAGCCGTCGCCGACGGGCGTTGCTGCGGGGAAGGCCTCCGGGGCGCCGGTGGTGGTGGGCTCGCATCCGGCCATGGGACGCATCCTGGCCTTGGCCCGTCAGGTGGCCCGGTCCAAGGCCACGGTGCTGGTGAGCGGAGAGTCGGGCACGGGCAAGGAAGTGCTCGCCCGCTACATCCATGCCCATTCCGGCCGCCAGGGGCCTTTTGTGGCGGTCAATTGCGCGGCCCTGCCCGAGCATCTTTTGGAAAGCGAGCTCTTTGGCCACGAAAAAGGGGCCTTTACCGGCGCCATCGCCCGCAAGCTGGGCAAATTCGAGCTCGCCTCCGGCGGCACGCTGCTTTTGGACGAGATCTCGGAGATGGATTTGGCCCTGCAAGCCAAACTCTTGCGCGCCCTGCAGGAGGGGGAGATCGACCGTGTGGGCGGAACGGAGTCCGTGGCTGTGGACACCCGGGTGATCGCCACCACCAACCGCAACCTGGAAGAGGCCGTGGCGCAGGGGCAGTTCCGTCAGGACCTTTTTTATCGCCTCAACGTGATCCCCCTGCGTCTTCCTCCGTTGCGGGAGCGCGGCGCGGATGTGCTCGAGCTTGCCCATTTTTTTGTGCGCCGTTTTGCCGGCTCCTACGGCTATCCCGCCACCCGCCTTTCTGCGGAGGCCGAAAATTGGCTGCGTTCCCACCAATGGCCGGGCAATGTGCGGGAACTGCAAAACCTCATGGAGCGGGCCGTGCTCTTGGCTGCAGGCGGGGCCATCGGCGTGGGGCATTTTTTGCTCGACAACGCTGCCGTGGAAGACTTGCCGGCCATGGAGGGGGAAGCAGCGGCGGACCCCTTGGAGACCGCGCCTAGCGGGAGCGCTGCGGACGAGTCCGAGATCATCCCCTTGGAGGAGATGGAGCGTCGCTTGATCTTGAAGAGCCTGCGCTCTACCGGGGGAAATCGCACCAAGGCGTCGGAGCTTCTTGGAATTTCCGTGCGCACCCTGCGCAACAAGCTCAATGAATATCGGCTTCAGGGCATTGCGGTGCCGTGAGGCGTCTGGGAGGTTGCATGCTCGCTCACGCAGTAGAAGGGTACTTGGCCCGTTCGTCGTGGATTCGCCGCATGTTTGAGACCGGGATCGAACTCAAGCGGCGCTATGGTGCGGATGCGGTGCAGGATTTGAGCCTGGGCAACCCCGACCTCGCGCCGCCCGCGGTGGTGGCCGATGCCTTGCGGGATTTGGCGGACCGTGCCGCCGAGCCCTTTGCCTTTGGGTATATGCCCAACGCCGGGTATCCGGAGCTTCGGGCCGCCTTGGCCGAGGCGTTGTGCGCCGAGCAGGGCGTGGACTTGTCTGCAAACCACGTGCTGGTCACGTGCGGTGCGGCCGGGGCCATCAACGTGGTGCTGCGGGCGGTGCTCAACCCGGGGGACGAGGTCCTCGCCATCGCCCCGTACTTCGTGGAATATGGCTTCTACGCCGAAAATCATGGCGGACGTTTGGTGGCGGTGCCGGCCCGCACTCCGGACTTCGGTTTGGACCTCGCCGCGGTGGAGGCCGCCATTTCGGCGCGTACCCGCTGCGTGATCCTCAATTCGCCCAACAACCCCACGGGTCGGGTATATTCCGCCGAGGAACTGGCGGCATTGGGAGCACTCTTGGCGCGGGCCGAGGCGCGTCTTGGCCGCCCCATTCTGATCATCGCGGATGAACCGTATCGGTTCCTCACGTACGATGGGGTGCGCGTGCCGTCGGTCATGGCGGCGCATCCGCATAGTGTCGTGGTGAGCTCGTTTTCCAAGAGCTTGGGCCTGGCGGGTGAGCGGCTGGGATACGCTGCCGTGAATCCGACTATGCCCGAGGCGGACGACTTGATGAACGGCATGGTCCTTGCCAATCGTATTTTGGGATTTGTCAACGCTCCGGCCGTGGGGCAGCGCATCCTCATGAAGGCCTTGGGCCATCAGGTGGATACGGCGGTGTATGTGCGTCGGCGCACCGCCATGATGCGGCTTTTGGACGAGGCTGGGATCCGGTACATGCCGCCGCAGGGGGCCTTTTACTTTTTCCCCGAAGCCCCGGGGGGCGATGACGAGGCCTTTGTGCGGATCTTGCAGGAAGAGCGTATCCTGGCGGTGCCGGGACGGGGCTTCGGCATGCCGGGCTATTTTCGTTTGGCGTTTTGCGTCGATGAAGCCGTGATCGAGCGCTCCCGCGATGGTATGATCCGCGCCGTGGCCCGCGCGCAGGGCTGAGATGTCCTACAACACTCTTTCTTGACGCATAGGCGCTCTGTGTCTATGCGAGTCTCCCTTTTTGCCTGACGGGAGTGTCATGTTCGAGAGTCTGTCCGATCGATTGGAGTCGGTATTCAAGAAATTGCGCGGCCACGGCCGTCTGGATGAGAAAAACATCCAGGAGGGGCTGCGGGAGGTGCGCCTTGCCCTTTTGGAGGCGGACGTCCATTTTGACGTGGTGCGCGGTTTCGTGGACCGGGTACGGCAGCGCGCCTTGGGTCAGGAGGTCCAGGGCAGCCTCACCCCGGGCCAGCAGGTCATCAAGATCGTCCATGAGGAGCTCATCGCGCTTTTGGGGGGCGAACACGAAGGGCTCGCATTTGCGGGCAAGCCTCCGCATGCGGTGATGATGGTGGGCCTGCAGGGTTCGGGCAAGACCACGTCGGCCGCCAAGCTGGCCTTGTTTTTGCGTCGGCGCAAGATGAGCCCGTATCTGGTCCCTGCGGACGTCTACCGTCCGGCGGCCATCGATCAGCTCCGCAAATTGGGGGCGGAGTTGGGGGTGCCGGTGTTCGCTTCCACGGTGGAAATGAATCCCGTGGATATCTGCCGCCAGGGTTTGGCCGAGGCCGCCCGCTTGGGGCACTCGGTGGTGATCTTCGATACCGCGGGCCGGCTGCACGTGGATGAAGCCCTCATGAACGAGCTGGTGGCCATCAAAGAGGCCTGCGCGCCCCAGGAGATCCTGTTCGTGGCCGACGCCATGACCGGGCAGGATGCGGTCACCGTGGCCCAGGCCTTTGACGCCACCCTGGACATCACGGGCGTGGTGCTCACCAAGATGGATGGCGACGCCCGTGGCGGTGCCGCCCTGTCCATCAAGTCCATCACGGGCAAGCCGCTGAAATTCGTAGGCACTGGCGAGCGGCCCAGTGAGTTCGAGGTGTTCTACCCGGACCGGATCGCGTCGCGCATCCTGGGCATGGGGGACGTGCTCACGCTCATCGAGAAGGCCCAGAGCACCATCGATGCCAAGGAGGCCGAGCGCATCCAGGACCGCATGCGCAAGGCGGAGTTCGACTTCGAAGATTTCCGCACGCAGATGCGTCGCATTCGCAAGCTGGGCTCCATTGAGGGGCTGTTGGCCTTGATCCCCGGCATGGGGAAGCTGCGCAAACAGCTCCAGGACGTGCGTCTGCCGGACAAGGAAATGGCCAAAGTGGAGGCCATGATCAACGCCATGACCGTGGCCGAGCGCCGCAATCCCAAGATGATCGATGTCAGCCGCCGCCAGCGCATCGCCCGGGGAAGCGGCGTCACGGTGGCGGACGTCAATGCGCTGATCAAAAATTTTGAGCAGATGCGTGGCCTCATGCAGCAGATGCTCCAAGGCAAGATGCCGACGGCTCCAGGCGGGGCCGCGCCCGGGATGCCGACAATGCCCGGGATGCCGGGGCTCCCTGGGGCAGGCGGAGGGCGCCGTAGCGCCGTGGATCGTGACAAGCTTCGGGAGAAGCGGAAAAAAGAGCGCAAGCAGCGCAAACGCAAGTAAGTATATCCTACTCATGTGACGAGGAGAAACCAATGGCTTTGAAGCTCCGTTTGACCCGTATGGGGTCCAAGAAGAAACCGTTTTATCGTGTGGTGGTCATGGAAGCGCAGTCCCGCCGGGATGGCCGTGCTTTGGCCTACGTGGGATACTACAACCCCATGACGGATCCGGCGGATGTGAAGCTGGATCTGGACGCCATCAAGACCTGGATGGAGCGCGGCGCCCAGCCCACGGACACAGTCCGCTCGCTGCTCAAGCGCGCTGGCGTGGCGGCGTAAACACGCCCGCAGGTGTGGGGAGGCCAGCATGCTCAAGGGACTCGTGGAGTTCATCGCCCAGTCGTTGGTGGATGCGCCCGATGCCGTGACCGTGACCGAAGTGGAAGGCGAGCAAACCACGGTCATTGAGTTGCGGGTGGCCAAGGAAGACTTGGGAAAGATCATCGGCAAGCAGGGACGGATGGCGCGCGCCATCCGTACGGTGCTGGCTGCGGCTTCCATGAAAGCCGGCAAACGCTGCGTGCTGGAGATTCTCGAGTAACGTGCCTGGTGGCCTGGAACTCGTGGAGTTGGGCCGGGTGGTGAAGGCGCACGGGTTGCGGGGAGAACTTCTCGTGGCCCCTCACGGCGGCTGCCTGAACGCCTTGCTCCGGCTTTCGCGTGTGTATCTACGCCGTCACGCGGCGAAGGCCAAGCCGTGGCCGGTGCTTTCGTGTCGAGCGCATTCCGGTCGGGTGCTCATGGCCGTGGACGGCCTGGATGGCCGGGACAAGGCAGACCCCTGGCGCGATGCGGCGGTGCTTGCGCGCGCCAGGGACGTGGCGGCTGCGGATCCGCAGCACTGGGGCGCCCTGGCATGGATCGGGGCACCGGTGGAGCTTTCCCAGGGGGAGATCTTGGGGGAACTGCGCTCCGTGGCCTTGGTGGCCGGCCAAGAGCTCTGGACAGTGGTTGGGGCGGACGGGAGCCGGTACGTCCTGCCTGCAGCGCTGCGGGTGCAGGCGGTAACCGATCGTTTGGTCATCGATCCCCCCGAAGGGCTCTTGGAACTCTGCCGTCAGGAAGACGGAGCCCTTTGAGGCCCGCGAAGGCGTTGGTATGCGTTTTACCCTCCTTACCCTTTTTCCGGAGTTTTTCGCCTCTCCTCTTGCCTGCGGGCTGTTGGGCCGGGCGGTGGAGCGAGGGCTGGTGCAGGTGGAGTTCCGCAATCCGCGGGACTATTCCCAGGACAAGCACCGCCACGTGGACGACCGGCCGTACGGCGGCGGCGCGGGAATGGTCATGACCGTGGACCCGGTGGCGCGCGCCCTCAAGGACGCCCCCAGCGCCCGGCGCATCCTCCTGGCCCCCAAGGGACGACCGCTTACCCAATCCATGGCGCGGGAACTTGCCCAGGAAGAAGACCTCGTGGTGATCTGTGGCCGTTACGAGGGTATCGACGCCCGACTGGAAGCACTATTCCCCATGGAGGCCGTTTCGGTGGGGGATGTGGTCTTGAATGGCGGCGAGAGTGCGGCCTTGTGTCTCATGGAGGCGGTCTCGCGGTTGGTGCCGGATTTCTTGGGCAAGGAAGAGAGTGCGGAAGAAGAGAGCTTCAGCGCCGGCCTGCTGGAGTATCCGCACTACACCCGCCCGGAGAGCTATGCTGGGCTGCAGGTCCCGGAGGTGTTGCTCTCTGGGGATCACGCCCGTATCCGCGCTTGGCGGCGGGAACAGAGTCTGCGCCAGACGCTTGAACTGCGGCCGGATCTGTTGAATACGGCCGAACTTGATACCGCAGACTACAAGTTGTTGCGCGCCATGTCCCGGCCGCGCTTGGGGCGGAATCTCTTTGTCGCCTTGGTGCATTATCCGGTGTTGGACAAAAAGGGGCGCACCATCGCCACCTCTTTGACAAACCTGGACCTCCACGATATTGCCCGCCTTTCCCGTACCTACGGGCTGGGGGGCTATTGGGTCTGCACCCCCGTGGAGGACCAGCAAGCCCTGGCGCGGACGCTGTTGTCGCATTGGCGAGACGGAGAGGGCGCCGCGGCCAATCCATGCCGTCGCGAGGCACTGAGCCTCGTGGACGTGGTTTCCTCACTGGAGGAGGCGGTGGCTGCGGTCCGTGTGCGTACAGGCCGGTCGCCCCGGATCGTGGTGACCTCTGCCCGGGAAGGTACGGCGACGGCATCAGAGGTGCGTCAATGGCTCAGCTCCATGCCGGTGCTCCTCGTGTTGGGCACCGGCCACGGCTTGGCCCCGGAGGTCCTCCAGCAGGCGCATGCCTGTCTGCGACCGGTGCGTTTTTTGGAAACGTACAATCATCTCTCGGTGCGCTCCGCAGCCGCCATCATGGTGGACCGGCTGGTGGGCGACCTGGGATAAGTCCCCTTCTTCGCACCGACGGAGAAGGAATTTTGAAGGAGAACCAGTATGGACATCATTCGCAACATTGAAAGCGAGCACCTGCGCGCCGATATCCCCTCGTTTCGTCCCGGCGATACGGTGAAGGTTCATACCCGCATCGTGGAAGGCGAGAAGGAGCGCATCCAGGTCTTCCAGGGCGTGGTGATTCGCTACAAGAAAGGCGCCACCGATGCCTCGTTTGTGGTGCGCAAGGTTTCCGACGGTGTGGGCGTGGAGCGCATTTTTCCGTTGCATGCTCCCTGCATCGACCGCATCGAAGTGGTCTCTCAGGGTGTGGTGCGCCGCAGCCGTCTCTTCTACCTGCGCAATCTGAAAGGTAAGGCCGCACGCATCAAGGCCAAGAAGGATTGGGAATAGGCTACGGGGGCACCGGTGGCCGAGCGTGAAGCCTCTGTCCTGGTGGCAGGGGTGGATGAGGCCGGACGGGGCTGTCTTGCGGGGCCCGTGGTGGCGGCCGCGGTGCTTGTGCCCGCACACTGGACCCTGCCGGGGCTTACGGATTCCAAGAAGCTTTCTTCGCGGCGCCGAGAGTTCTTTGCCCGCCAGATCAAGGCCCAGGCTGTGTCCTGGGCCTTGGGTTTTTCCTGGCCGCGGGAGATCGAGGCCGTCAACATCCTTCAGGCCACCTTGCGGGCCATGGCCCGGGCGGTGGAGGCATTGGCCTATCCTCCGGCGCGGGTGTTGGTGGACGGCAATCAGGTCTTTCCCGCTTCCGTGCCGGTGGAGGCCATCGTGGGGGGGGATGCGTCCGTGCCGGCCATCTCCGCGGCCTCGGTCTTGGCCAAGACTTTTCGGGACCGCCTTATGGAGGCCTTGGCGGAGCGCTATCCGGGCTATGGCTTGGAGCGCCACAAAGGCTACGGCACGGCCGAGCACCGGGCGGCCATCGCCCGCTTGGGGCCGAGTGCCCTGCACCGCCATACCTTTCGGGGGACGTTCCCGAACAGTACGCAGCTGCGTCTGCCCGGGGTCGGAGGATGACCTCCATATCTTCCCAGGAAATGGGGCGCTTGGGCGAAGAAGCCGCAGCCCGTTATCTTGAGGGGCTGGGGTGGCGGATTCGGGAGCGCAACTTCCGTGTGCCCGGCGGGGAGATCGACCTCATCTGTCAGGAAGCGGACACCATCGTCTTCGTGGAAGTGAAGACCCGCGCATCTACCCGCCGCGGCACGCCGGGTGAGGCCGTGACCCCGGTCAAGGCGGCGCGTCTGCTCCGGGCCGCGAGCGCATATCTTTTGCAGATCGGGGGCTGGGAGTTCCCGTGCCGGTTCGACTTGGTGGCCGTGGTCGGCACGCCCCCGCGATTTTCTTTGAGCCATTGCCGCCATATCGTGGAAGCATCATATGCTGTGGATCGTCTCCACTCCCCTTGGCAACCGTGGTGATCTCTCACCGCGGGCCCGGGAAACGTTGGCCGCGGCGCACTTCGTGCTTTGCGAGGACACCCGGCGCACCGGCCAACTCCTTGTCCGCTGCGGGGTGGCGGCGCGGGAACTGGTGAGCTTGCATGAGCACAACGAGCGCCAGCGCCTGCCCTCCGTTCTTGCCCGGCTGCAGGCGGGCGAGGATGCAGCCCTGGTTTCCGACGCCGGGACTCCTCTTGTGGCGGATCCCGGTTATCGTTTGGTGGCGGCGTGCTGGCAGGCGGGCGTTGCCGTGTCGCCGGTGCCGGGCCCGTGTGCGGCGCTGGCTGCGCTCACGGCCAGCGGTCTTCCTCCCTATCCTTTTGCTTTTTTGGGGTTTTTGCCGCGAAAGCCCGGCGACGTGGCCGCCGTCCTGGCCCCCTACGCCGGTATGTCGCTGACATTGGTGTGGTACGAGCGCAAAAATCGTGTCCCCGCCTCGCTCCGGATCGCGCACCAGGTGTTGGGAGAGAGATCCTTTTGTGTGGCCCGGGAATTGACCAAGGTGCACGAGACCTTTATCCATGGCCGGCTTGGCCAGGACATGTCGGATCTCCCCGAGCTTTTGGGTGAGGTGACGGTGGTGGTGGGCCCTCCGGAAGGAACGCCCACGGCCTGGGATGCGTCGCGGGTGGCTGCGGAGGCAGCGGCCCTGGCGGCTGAAGGACTGCCTCCTCGGGAAGTCGCCCGCCGGGTGGCCCGGGCTTCCGGATGGCCTGCCAAAGCGGTGTACCGGATGCTGGTGGAGGAGGTGTGATCCCCAAGAGTCTGTTGTGGCGGACCTTCTGGCGCACGTATTTGGTGGGCGCGGTATACACCATGCGGGGGCTGCAGAACGTGGGGATGGTGTTTATCCTCCATCCTGTCCTCTGCGCGTTGTATGCCCATGACCCTGCAGCGCTGCAGCGGGCCCGGCATCGGTACTTGGGGCTGTACAATACGCATCCGTGCTGGACTCCCGCCCTGGCAGGATTGTTTCTTTCCTTGGAGGAACGTATCGCTCGAGGACTCCTTACGCCGCAGGCCTTGACCACGGTGCGCTCGACGGTGGTCTTCACCCTCTCGGGGTTGGGAGACGCCTTTTTCGGCGGCGGGGTGTTCGTGCTTTGGGCGCTTGTCCAATGTTTTTTGCTCGTGCGCGGGTTGTGGGCGTGGGCCGTCGTATGGACTGTGACGGCGCTGATCGCGGTGCAGGTCATGAAGGTGCTGACGTTTTTTCGGGCGTACTCTCGTGGGCTCGCCTTTCTTCAGGACCTCAAACGCTGGAATCTCATCAATTGGGCGCGGCATATCAAGGTGGTGTGTGCGGTGGCGTTGGCGGCGGTGTGGGCTGCGCTGGCAGCCCCTTTGGGGCCGTGGGCAGTACTGGTGCTGGGGGCCGGTGTAGGTGTGGCCGGAGTGCTCGCCCCGAGCGGTCCGTGGCGTTTGGTCGTACTGGCAGGAGTTGGCGTGGCGTGGATCGTGGGGCAGTGGGCATGACGCATGAAAATGGATCGTGGACGCGTGAGGTGCAGGTGGTCAACCCCTTGGGGATCCATGCCCGGCCGGCAGGGAAGATCTGTCAGACGGCGGGACGCTTCACCTCGCAGATATTTTTGGAGACCGAGGCCGGGGCGGTGGACGCCAAGTCCATTTTGGATATCCTCACGCTGGCGGCCCCCCGGGGCACGCGGGTGTGCATTCGAGCCCATGGGCCGGACGCCCAGGAAGCGGTGGAGGCCGTGGCGCAGCTTTTCGTGGACCGCTTTGGGGAGGAGTGATGGCGCGTCGAGTGCTCTATGGTATCCCGGTCGCTGCAGGCATTGCCGTTGGGCGGGCCCATTTTTTGGATCGGGATTGGTTTGCCCGCGCCTCGTACCATCCCATTGCCCCGGATGCCGTGGAGAAGGAGCAGGACCGTCTGCGCCAGGCCTTTGCCGCGGCGGCCTTGGACCTGGAGCGGGTTTTGGCCGCGGTGCCCGAAGATTTGCGCGATCACGCCGCCATGGTGGAAGCGCACCTGCTCTTGGTGCGCGACCGCAAGCTCCAAGAACAGGCCCTGGCGGCCATCGCCGCCCAGAAGATCAATGCCGAATGGGCCCTGGAGCGGGCCGTGGCCGCGGTGGAAGCCACGTTCACGGCCATCGAGGATGAGTACTTGCGCAGCCGCATGCAGGACATCCGCCAGGCGGCCGAGCGGGTGCTCGGGGTCTTGGTGGGACAGGCAGGGGCCGCTTCCATGACGCAGCGCGGGGTGCTCCTGGCCCGGGATTTGAGTCCTGCGGATCTGGTGGAGATCGATTTTGCCAAGGTCCTTGCCCTGGCCACGGCTTCCGGCGGCAAGACCTCGCATGTGGGGATCCTTGCCCGATCGCTGCAAATCCCGGCCGTGGTGGGTGTGGAAGGCCTCGACGGCACCTTGGCAGGGGAACTCATCATCCTCGATGGCTTCCACGGCCGGGTGCTCGTGGACCCTGATGAAGACGAACTTGCCCGCTCCACAGAACTGGCGGCGCGCTTCGACGATTATCAGGCCGTGGTGCTGCGCTCCTGCCATTTGCCGGCCCAGACGCGCGATGGGTTTCAGGTGCAGACCTTGGCCAACATCGAACTTTTCGAGGAAGTGGTGGCGGTACGCGACTTGGGGGCCGAGGGCATCGGTCTCTATCGCACCGAGTACACGTACATGAATCGGGAGACCCCTCCCAGCGAGGAGGAGCTCGCGGAGCAGTATTTGGATCTGGCGAGCATCATGGCTCCGCAAAAAGTGGTGATCCGCACCCTGGATGTGGGCGCGGACAAGCTTACGTCCGCTTTGAGCCACCGACGGGAGGCCAATCCCGCCTTGGGACTCCGGGCCATCCGCTATTGTTTGCGTCACCGGGAGGTGTTTCGCACGCAACTGCGGGCCATTTTGCGGGCCAGTGTGGTGGGCAATGTGCATCTGTTGCTGCCCATGGTCTCCGGCATCGAGGAATTGGTGGAAGTGAAGAAGTTCTACCGCGAAGTGCAGCGGGAGCTGGCGGCGGAAGGAGTGCCTTTCCGGGAGGACATGCCCTTTGGGATCATGATGGAGCTGCCCAGCGCCGTGATGACCGCCGACGTCCTCGCCCAGGAAGTGGATTTCTTCAGTATTGGGACGAATGATCTCATCCAGTACACCTTGGGTATCGACCGCACCAATAAAGATGTCTCCGCGTTGTACCAACCGCTCCATCCCGCCATTGTGCGGTCCATCAAATGGGTTGTGGACTCAGGACATCGCGCCGGAATCGATGTTTGCGTCTGTGGTGAGTTGGCGGCAGATCCATTTTGTGTCCCCGTGCTGTTGGGCATGCGGGTGGATGCCATCAGCCTCAACCCTCGTTCTATCCCGAGCATCAAGCGCCTGATCCGTCAGACCACCATGGAAGAATGCGACGCTCTGCTCAAGCAGGTCATGGCCAGCCAGTCGGTGATGCGCAGCAACCGTTTGGTGCGGGAGATGATCTACCGGCATGTTCCGGATGAACTTTTGTTTTCAGTCTCTCTGTTGGGCGAGGAGGTGGGGGGATGAGCGCCAAACCCCAGGGGATCAAGCTGGTGGCGGCCAACCGGAAGGCCCGGCATGAATACGAATTTTTGGATTTTGTGGAAGCCGGCCTGGTGCTTTCCGGGTCCGAGGTCAAATCGTTGCGCGAGGGACGGGTGAACCTGGGCGATGGATACGTGGTGTTCCACTCTGGTGAGGCATGGCTGACGGGGGTGCATATCTCTCCCTATCCCAATGCGGGGTATGCCCAGCACGATCCGGATCGGGCACGTAAGCTGCTCCTGCACCGCCGGGAGATCGCGAGCTTGGCCGCCAAGGTGGAGCAAAAGGGTCTCACCGTGGTCCCCACCAAAATGTATTTCAAAAACGGAAAAATCAAAGTGGAATTGGCGCTTTCCCGGGGCAAGCGCGTGCATGACCGCCGCGAGGAATTGCGGCGTCGGGCCGTCGCCCGTGACATGGAACGGGACTTTGTCCGCTAGCGCGCGTTCCTGCAAGGAGACCTATGTTTGGATTTTTGACCAAGAAACTCTTTGGCACCAAAAACGATCGGTATCTCAAGTCGCTGCGGCCCTTGGTGGCTGCGGTCAATGAGTGGGAGGCCAAAGTCGCCCCCTTGCCTGATGCGGCGTTTTGCCAGCGGATCGCGGAGCTGCGCGCCGAGGTGGCCCAGGGCCGGGATCTCGACAGCCTGCTCCCTGAGGTCTTTGCCCTCACCCGGGAGGCCGGCCGCCGGGTCTTGGGCATGCGCCATTTCGATGTCCAAATCATTGGCGGCATCACGCTCCACCGGGGCAAGATCGCGGAGATGAAGACCGGCGAGGGCAAGACCTTGGTGGCGACGTTGCCGGTGGTGCTCAATGCCCTCACCGGTCGCGGGGTGCACGTGGTGACGGTCAACGACTACCTGGCCCGCCGTGACGCCCAATGGATGGGACAGCTCTATCAGTTTTTGGGCCTGTCGGTGGGCGTCATCGTCCACGGCCTTTCCGACGAAGAGCGCAAGGCCGCTTACGCGGCGGACATCACATACGGCACCAACAACGAGTTCGGTTTCGACTACCTGCGCGACAACATGAAGTTCTACGCCGAACAACTGGTGCAGCGCGAGCTTCACTTCGCCATCGTGGACGAAGTGGACTCCATCCTCATCGACGAGGCCCGTACCCCGCTCATCATCTCCGGCCCTGGCGACAAACCCACCGAACTCTATGCCCGCATCGACGCCATTATTCCTCTGTTGACGCGAGATATCCATTTTAGCGTGGATGAAAAGGCCCGTACCGTGGCGCTCACCGACGAAGGCGTCGCCCGCTGCGAAGAAATATTGCAGGTGGACAACCTCTTTGACCCTGCGCACATCACCTTGCAGCATCATATTTTGCAGGCCTTGCGGGCGCATCACCTCTTTGTACGGGACGATCACTACATCGTCAAAGATGGAAAGGTCATCATCGTCGACGAATTCACGGGCCGACTCATGCCCGGACGCCGCTACAGTGACGGCCTGCATCAGGCTTTGGAAGCCAAGGAAAAGGTGTCCGTGGAGGCGGAAAACCAGACCTTGGCGTCCATTACGTTCCAGAACTATTTTCGTATGTACGAAAAGCTTGCGGGCATGACCGGTACTGCGGACACCGAGGCGGTGGAGTTCCAGCAGATCTACGGGTTGGAGGTGGTGGTCATCCCTCCCAACAAGCCCATGATCCGCATTGATCATCCCGACGTGGTCTACCGTACCCAGCGGGAGAAATATCTCGCCATCGTGGCGGAGATCGAGCGCTTGCACCGCAAGGGCCAGCCGGTTCTGGTGGGCACCACTTCCATCGAAAAATCGGAGATGCTCTCCGGGCTTCTCTCCAAGCGTCGCATCCCGCATGCGGTGCTCAATGCTAAGCAGCACGAAAAGGAGGCCGAGATCGTGGCCGAGGCCGGGCAGCGCGGTCGGGTGACCATTGCCACCAACATGGCGGGCCGCGGCACGGATATCGTGCTCGGCGAAGGGGTGCGTGAGCTGGGAGGGCTCTTCATCCTGGGCACGGAGCGTCACGAGAGCCGGCGCATCGACAACCAGTTGCGCGGCCGTGCCGGCCGTCAGGGCGATCCGGGTGAGAGCCGGTTCTACATCGCCTTGGACGATGCGCTCATGCGGCTCTTCGGCTCGGAGCGGATCTCCGGGCTCATGGAAAAACTTGGCATGACCGAGGGCGAATCCATCGAACATCCCCTCATTTCCCGCTCCATCGAAAACGCCCAGAAACGGGTGGAGGGGTACAACTTCGAGATCCGCAAGCAGCTCTTGGAATATGACGACGTCATGAACCAGCAGCGTGAGGTCATCTACTCGCTGCGTCGTGAGGTCATGACCGCCCCCCATTTGGACGATTTGCTTGCGGAGTTCCTCGACGACCTTTTGGATGCCCTGTATGAGCCGTGGGAAAACCGCCGCCGCGGCGACGACGAGGCGGAAATTCAGGCCCAGGTGGCGGCCAAGGTGGATGAGATTCTGGCCATCCGCCGGGCCATGCCTTTGGAGGACGGCGCGGATGCCCCCGAGACAGCGGTGTTCGTCCCCCGGGAGCAGGCGAAGGCCCTGGTGGAGCGTATTTTCGATGCGCACCGGCAGGCCGCGCCGGACCACTACCAGGAGATCGTGCGCTTCTTTGTTCTCGATACGCTGGACCGCGCCTGGAAGGAGCATCTGCTCCAGATGGATTACCTCAAGGAAGGCATCGGCCTGCGGGGCTACGCCCAGCGCGACCCCAAACAGGAGTACAAGCGCGAGGGCTTTGAGCTCTTCGAAGATATGCTCTTCCGCATCCGTGAAGGCTCGTTGCGGGCACTCACTCATCTGAAGGTGGAGGTCACGGTCCCGCAGGAACTGCGCCATGAAGAGACTCAGGCGGTGCAGTATCAGGCCCCGGGCGAGGAGGCCGACGCGCGGCCTCAGACCCAGCGCCGCGCTGAACCCAAAGTGGGGCGTAACGACCCCTGTCCGTGTGGCAGCGGCAAGAAATACAAGAAGTGCTGCGGCCAGGGGATGTAAGTTTGCATGCCTTTGGGGGAAGTCCTCTGCATCGTTTGTGGAGTTCAGGGCCGGGTTTTTCCCGGCCCTGCGTTTTTGCGTGCTGGGGAAACACCGGTTTTTTGCGGCTACGTGGAGGGCTCGCCTTCCTTGAGGGAAGCCGAGGGAGACATCCATTGCGGAAACGGGCGGTGCAGCGGGGCGAGGCCGCGGTCGATGACCTCCCCCATGGCGGCAGTGGCCGCAGTGGGGGCGTGGGCCTTCCAAGCGGTCGCGTCCACGGCAAAGACAGCGAAGACGTGGCCTGGAGTTATGGCGTGCGGGGCGATGCCGGGGACCCAGAGATTGTCTTGCGTGCGGTCGATCCACCCCAGAGAGCGCATTCGTTCGAGGATGGGCTCTGCGTGGTGCGGGGGGAGGTGCGCAGCGTTTCCAAGGTTGGCGACGCCTCGGCCATGATGGTGAGCGGCCCAAAGAGTCTCCAGCATGGCTACTGCGGCCATGGCTTGGCGTCCGGCAAAAGGCGGTAGGCTGGGGACCTCGGCGCTGGCTTCCTGAAAGGCTGCGGCGGCAATGGCGCCCGAGAGGATGAGTAACCACAGTGTGTAGAGCCAGAGCAGGAAGATGGGTACGGCGGCGATGGCGCCGTAGATGATGGTGTAGGAGGTCATGGAGGTGATGAACGTGGTGAAGCCGCGCTGGATGAGGGCAAAGGCGATGGTCACCACGAGCCCAGCCCCGGTGGCGATGCGGGCGCGCACGGGGTGGTTGGGCACGGCAAAGTAGAGAAAACTGAAAAAGAACCACAAGAGGGCAAAGGGGACGAAAACGGCCAACAGGTGTTCGGACCAGGCTGCGTTGCCCGCAAAGGCGGATGCCTTGCGTGCGAGCCCTCGCGCTGCGGCGATGCCGCCGCCAGTCATCAATGGGCCGGCGGTGAGCATAAACCAGTACAGCGTAATCCGCTGTATCCATCCGCGCGAGCGGCGGGCGTTCCATACGGCGTTGAAGACGTCTTCAATGGTGGCGAGCAGCATCACTGCAGTGACCATCAACATTCCGAGCCCGAAGGCGGTAAGGCGTCCGGCGTTGGTGGTGAAATCCTCGGTGTAGCGGGTGATGAGGGTTGCCGCGGTTTCTGGAAGTAGGTGTGCGGTGAGGAATTCGCGCAGTGCTTCTCCCAAGGGTGCAAATGCTGGAACATTGCGTAAAAAAAGCAGCATCATTGTGGCCAATGGCACCATGGCGAGGAGCGTGGTAAAGGCAAGTCCTCCGGCCACGCGTCCGCAGTTGGTGGCCGCGAAACGTTCGGCAAAGCGTTGGAGGAAAGCCCGGGCCAAAAGGGTGGGGGCGCTCATGGGACCTCCTGGGGAAGCGTATCGAGGCGAGTGGGTATCGTTGTGGGGCTACGCCACCAGCCAATAGCACGTGAGCGCGGGAATGCTGACGTGGTGCTCGCCTGCCGTGATTGTTTGGTTGCTGCAGACATCCTTCATCGTTCCGGCATGGAAAAATCCATAGTGCTGCAGTGGCGCCAGAGGCAAGGATTGGTCAGCGTCATTGAAATTGGCCACGACGAGCACCTGGTTGCGGCTGCATTGGGGGTCGGTGCGGGAAAAGGCGAGCACGTATGGGTTGTCCAGCTGGAGAAGCTGGCGGTTGTCAACGTCGGCGAAGGCGGGGAGTTTTTTGCGCAGGGCGATGAGGTGCTTGAGGGCGGAGAAGATGCGGTGCTCTACGGTGCCGGTTTGGTGCCGCCGTGCGGCTTTGTCCCAGTCGAAGACCGAACGATGGGCCCAGCGGCTGTCCTGGGCCTTGGAGGAATCGGCGAGGTATTCCAGATTGTTGAGCGTGCCGATGGCGTCGCCGTAGTAGAGCAGCGGAATGCCGCCAAAGGAAAGGATGATGCTATGCAGGAGCACGATGGTCCTGATGGCGGTCTCGACGGCGGCTTCGTCCCCTGCGGCTTGAGCGGCCTCCAGTCCCACGAGGGAGGCTAACGTTCCGGAGATACGCGTATCCCCGGTCTTGGTATTTTCGCCGAAGGGGAGCCCTCGGGCATTGGAGGTGGGGTAGCGGCCCGTGAACCACTCGATGAGGAAGTGTCGGTGGGCTGCGGGCTCGTAGCCTACGGCCCGGATGTCGGCGTCGTCGAAACCGAGGCCGATGTCATCGTGGCAGCGGATGTAGTTGAGCCAGGTGGCCCGTTCGAGTTTATGGGGCAGACTGGCGATGCCTTGCTTGAGCAAGCGTGCGTTCTTGGTGGCCACGGTGTCCCAAAGCAGGGCCATGAGCGTGGCGTTGTAGGCGATCTCGCACTCCTTGGCGTTGATGGCGTCTTCACCAAAGTACTTGGCAATCTCACTGGGGGCCACGATGGCCTCGGCGATAAAGAGCACCCCCGGCGCAGCGACCTGGCAGCAGTCCTTCATGAGCTGGAGGATCAGGTGGGCTTCCCGCTCGTTTTGGCAGCGCGTGCCGAGTTTTTTCCACAAAAAGGCCACGGCATCGAGTCGGAGGATATCTGCCCCGCGGTTGGCCCAGAAGAGAAGGATGTCCACCATCTCAATAAAGACCGATGGGTTATGGTAATTGAGGTCCCACTGGTAGGTGTTGAAAACCGTCATGACCCATTTGCCCATCTCCTCGCACCAGGTGAAATTTCCGGGTGCGGTTTCTGGAAAGATTTCTGGCATGGTTTCTTCGAATTGGTCCGGGATTTCCCGGGAGTCGAAGACGTAATAGTAGTCCTGGTAGACGGGGTCCCCGCTGCGGGCTTTTTGGGCCCAGACATGTTCATCGGAGGTGTGATTGACCACCACGTCGAGGACCAGCAGCATTTCCCGCTTGTGCAGACGTTGGGCAAGGTTTTCCACGTCCTCGATGGTCCCAAGATCCGGGGCGATACGGTAGAAGTCCCGCACCGCATATCCGCCGTCGCTTTTGTCTGGGGGGCAATCGAGCATGGGCATGACATGGAGGATATTGATCCCAAGTTCCTGGAAATAAGGAATATTTTTCTGAAGGCCTTGGATGTTTTTGGCAAATCGATCACAATAGAGGGTCATGGCCACCCATTTTTGATCGAGAAACCAGTTGTAATGCTTTTCTCGGTAGAGGTCAGTCCTTTTGAGTTCTGGCCTGCGCTCGCGATATCGTTGCGCCATGATTTGGACGAGCTTGGTCATTTGCTTGGCAAAGTCGTCTCGTTGTCCGTAGAGCAACTTGAATAAAGAATAGATGGAATAGAAATTGGCGCCAAGGCGGGTGTAGAAGTGGCGCATGGAGACGCCATTTTGGATATGAAGTTCTGCAAGGATGTCATTGAGAAGGGCATGGGAAATTTGTTCGTACATATGGGTTCCAAATATCAGGATGTTTGAATGGTGCTGTCGGAACAACGCATCTATGGCAAGATGTTTCCGGAGGTTTGCGGTTCCTGCTGCCAACAACGAAGAAAATGCTGGTAAAAGGCGGGGTCCTGGATGGTTGCTCCTTGGACGCCCACCACGGCGGAGGCGAAATCTTGGGCCCGAGCAAGCGTTTGGGCAAGGGGCCAATGGTGGAGATATCCGTGGAGGAAGACGGCGGTAAAGGCGTCGCCTGCGCCCACGGTATCGACCACAGGGATGTGGGCGTCGGGTTGGACGCGGAGTTCTTCCCCTGCGGCGGTCAGGGCCAAGGCCCCTTGACTTCCGAAGGTCACGATCAGGGTGTGGAGGTGGTGGCGGCGGAGGAATTGCCAGGCGCGCTGGGCTGCTGTGCCTGCTTCGGGCTCGAGGTCGAGAAGTTCGTGCTCGTTGAGCTTGACCCAATGTGCGCGGGGGATCCAGCGCAGGACGTCGTCACGCCGCCACCAAGGGGCGCGGAGGTTGACGTCGAGAAAGATGGGGGCACGCAGTTTTTGGGCCAGCGTTTGGAGGGTTGCGCGGGAGGACGTCTGTCCCGCGCCGCGCACCGCGAGGCTGCCGTGGTAGAGAAACGCCGGTCGAAGCGTATCCGGCAGCAGGGGATCGTCGATGGCGTCATAGGCCTGATGGGCAAGGATGTCGTACTGCGGCTCTCCGTGCACGAAGGTGATGCGCACGCTGCCTGTGGGAAGGGTTGGGTCGACTTGCACGCCGCGTGTATCCATGCCCCAGTCTTCCATGGCGCGTCGTACTTCCATGCCCGGGGCGTCGTTGCCCACGCGGGTAATGAACAGAGGGGCGTTGCCCAGTCCCGTGAGGTGCCAGGCGACGTTGAACGGCGCGCCTCCGAGGATGCGTTTTCCGTCGGGGAAACAGTCGAAGAGGACTTCTCCAAAAAGAATGGGACGAGGGGGCGTCATGCGGGCTCCTCAAGCCAAAGGGCGACGGAGGGGTGAAAGTGGAGCACCCCTTCAAGGATGCCAGCGCTGTAGTTCCCGTTCATGCCCCAAGGGCCGCCGCGGGCAAGATAGAGGGCGTCGCTGGTGCCGAGACGGGCGGCGCGGGCGACGGCCTCGCGGCGGACGTCTTCGTGGGCGTTGGCTACGAGCACGGAAGGGATGGCGCTTTCCAAGATTTCCAGGTCATTGCCGCTGTCTCCGGCGAACACGGTGGCCTCTTTGGGGATGTCCAGGCGCTGGCGCACAAATTCCAGGGCATGGAGCTTGCCCGCGCACTCGGGTAGGATGTCCACGAGCCCGGTGGCGGTGGTTTCGTCGATGCTCCACACCACACGGCTGCCGCTTCCACAGGCGGCAAGACGGGTTTGGATCTGCGCAAGCAGCGGGCGCGGGTCCTCTATGGCGGAAGTCTCGTAGCTCAGCTTGAAAGGGCCTTGTTGTTCCGGAGCCTGCAGGCGCAGCGTCGGGATGTCCGCCATGGCGGCGGCAAGGGCGTCTCGGCGGCCTTCTGGCCAGCAGCGCCGCAGCGCTTCCGTCCATGTGCGCCAAGGTTCCCAGTCTCGGCCTTGGGGAAGGTAGATGGAAGTCCCCACATCGCAGATGATGAGGTCGGCGGCAGGCAGCTGATAGTGGCGCAGGGCTTCTTCCACCAAGGCGAGGTGGCGGCCGGTGACGTAGACGAGCCGAACCTCCGGCCGGGCTGCCAGACGGCGGAAACGGTCGCGGGCCTGCGGGGACTCGGGATGCACCCCGTTGGGGATCAAGGTGCGGTCGAGATCGGTGGCGAGCAGGAGAACTGGCGGGGAAGTGCGGATAGGTGTGCTCATGTGTTGTCCGCCTCCGGGTCCCGGCACGCGCCAAAGAAGTCGTAGTGGCAGATGCCTTCGAGGATGCCGCGGGCGTAGGCCGCGTGTGCGAAATAGATGCGCTCGGTCTTGGCCAGGGCGCGCAATTCGTCGTTGTGGCGGTTGGCGACGACCACTCCCATGGGATTTCCCCGCAACATATCTTCGTCCGCACCGGAGCCGCCCGCCACCAAGATCCGCTCCAGGGCGATATCCCACTGGTTGGCGAACCAGCGCAAGGCAAAGCCTTTGGAGGCCCGAATCGGCACGATGTCGAGATATTGTCCAAAAGACAGGATGGTGCGCACCGTTTGTTCCCCTTGATGGAGGAGATGAGTGATTTCTTCGAGGGAGGGCGCGGTTTGCGGATCGATATAGTAGCTTACTTTGAAGCGGCTTTGTTCGGCCTTGGGTTGTCGGAGCAAGCCGGGGAGATCGTCGAGGATGGCGCGCACTGCTTCTGGGGCCCAGAGGTGATCGATGTGTCGGGCCCACATGCGGTCGAGATCGTAGTCGGGAGCGTAGTAGATCTCGGTGCCCAGGCGGGCGATGAGAACGTCCGGCATGGGGAGCCTGTAGCGGCGCATGACCTTGAGACTGGATTCCAAGGAACGCCCAGTGGCGATGGCAAACAGGGAGCGTTTGCGGTGCGTACGCACCATGGTCGTGAAGTCCGCCAAGGAGTCGGGGTCTCCCAAGAGGTTTTGGTCCAGATCCGAGACAATGGCCCGATCGGAATACAGCGGGCGTTGGTACGTCAGTGGCGGCTGGATGGCTGGGGAGTGCTCGAGTAGCGGTGTGATGGCTTCGAGGTAACGTGCGGCGTGGGCGTCCCAGGAGTAGAGTTTGCGCACATTGGCGAGCCCTTGGGTCGCACATTGCGTCCACAGTGTGGAGTCTTGAAGCACGGTGGTGAGTGTGGCGGCGATCTCTTCGGGGTTGAGCGGGTCGATGAGAAATCCATTGCCGCAATTGGCGATGATGTCCCTCGGGCCGCCGTCGGAAGTCGCGACGATGGGGAGCCCGCTGGCCGCCGCCTCGATCAAGGTCAGCCCAAAAGGCTCGGTGAGGGCGGGGTTCACGAAGACACCTTTCAGGGCCGCAGCCAGGCGGTAGAGGATGGGGACATCCTCCCATTGGTGGTGCTTGGGGTAGGCCGCCCTGCCATAGAGGTCGTAGCGATCGATATCGAGGAGCAGGGTCGTGAGTACGGACTGGGCGCCGGTGTCGAGATCGCGGATATCGTCCCGATTGCCAGCAATCACTACCAGGTTGGCAAGATTCTGGAGCGTTGGAGATTCGCCGTACGCCTGGACCAATGTCGCGATATTCTTGCGCTCATCGGGCCGGGATAAGGCCAGGATCATGGGTTTGTGGGGTTCTTGGAGAAAGCGGAAAACTTCGCGGGCGATAGGGGTGTCGAGCTCGCTGCCGTCAGGTGCGGTGAAGCGTTGGAGGTCCGTCCCCGGAGGAATGACCACCATCCGTTCGGGATGAGCGTGGTCGTAGAGGCCGTATTGCTCTTCGATCTCGTTGGAGGTGGAGGTGATGACCAGTGAGGCGGTCGCGAGGGTGTGCTCTTCTGCTTCGATCCGCCGCGCCATGTGGTAGCGTGCTTCGATGGCGTCCCGCTTGAGGCCGGAGGCCATGAGGCGGCGGAGTTTGACCCGGCCGAGAGAGTGGCCGGTATGCACCAAGGGCACCCCAAGGAGGTTGGCCATGCGTACCCCCACGTAACCGGCATCGGCATAGTGGGTGTGGATGATGTCGGGGAGGCGATGCTGCGCCCGCAGGAAGGCGACGGCGTTGTCGGCGAAGGAGTCGAGATAGTCCCAGAGTTCTTCTTTGCGGATGTATTCTTCCGGACCGCAGTCGATGCGTATGATGTGGGCGTTGGGGGCAAGCATCTCCGATGGTTGGGCATAGTCCTCGCTGACGCTGGGGTCCACGACGCGGCGGGTCAAGAGGTCCACGCGGCCCACTTCAGGGCGCCTTGCCAGCGCTCGGGCAAGCTCGACCACATACAGGGTTTGTCCCCCGGTGTCCGCATCCCGACCGAGTTCCAGGTCATGGGCGCGGATGAGACCGTGGATGCTGATATGAAGGAGGTAGAGGCCGTTTGGAGAGAAAGGAGCATGGGAAGAGGAATGTTGTGACATAGGCATGGTTGTTGTTTACTTGTACCGCGCAAGCAGTGAGAAAGAGCCTTGGAGGTGGATGCGACGGTGAAGCAATGGTTTGAGGATATCGCTTGGTAAGCATTTGGTATTTTTATGGACTATGCCGCAGTTGTCATTCTTTGTCAATATTGTAAAAAATATAGCTCTGCCTCAGTAAGGAAACCTTCTGGGACGGTTCTTGAGATATTCTTGTGGTGTTTTCAGGGATAGGTGCGGCCGGTGCGTGGAGGGGCGTCGGCATCGAGAAGGCAATGCCCCGCCTGCGGGGCATTGCGGGGCGAAGGAGAAACCATTCTGGTGGACGCCTATTTCCAGGGGGCGCCCCAGGTATTGTGGTGCACGCGGGCGGGGTCGAAACGATCCGCAGCGCTGGGGGATTGCGCCGGATGTCCCACGGGGATGAACGCCAAGGGAACGATGTTGGACGGCAGAGAAAAGCGTTCCCGAAAGCGGCTCACGCGGGCTTCGTCGGGATAGATGCCTGTCCATACCGCGCCCAGCCCAAGACCATGGGCCGCCAGCAGGATGTTCTGCACCGCCGCGGCGCAGTCCTGGACCCAGAATCCCGGGTACTTTTCGCGCGAGAGGTCTCCGCATACAAGGATGCCCACCGCGGCCTCCCGGCTCATGGCGGCGTAGGGGTGGATTTCGGGGATTTGTGTCAAGATGCTGCGGTCATCTATGACAATGAGTTGCCATGGCTGGGCATTGCCGGCGCTGGGTGCCATCATGGCTGCCTGGAGCAGGGTTTGAATCTGGTCTGGACTGACTGGTTCGGGCGTGAATTTGCGGATGCTGCGCCGAGTACGGATAGCGTCGAGAACGTGCATAGAAAGACCTCCTTGCGTGATGATGGATATTCTCTCATGGGGCGTGGCGTCTGCAAGTCAAGACGCCGGGGAAGACCTGGCGCGTTTTTGCATGCAGGCGCAGGCGGATGGGGTGACGTTCCGGAGTATTGGAATAGTGGAGGCAAGAATGGTTCCTGAGGATGTTTGTGCGCTTGCCGCGCTGGTTGGTGAGGCCGCCCGCCGGCGGAAAGTGATGCTCGCCACCGCGGAGTCGTGCACCGGCGGTTTGGTGGCAGGGGCGCTCACGGCTGTGGCGGGGAGCTCGGACTGGTTCGCCGGTGGGGTTGTGGCCTATGCCAATGCCGTGAAAACTACGGTCCTGGGAGTCCCCCAGGAAGTTCTTGCCGCCCATGGCGCGGTGAGCGCCGAGTGCGTCATCGCCATGGCCCGTGGGGTATGTCGGGTGCTTGGGACCTCGGGAGCGGTGGCCATCTCCGGCATTGCCGGCCCGGGAGGAGGGACGCCTGCCAAGCCGGTAGGGCTGGTGTGGATGGCGTGGGTTGTGGAGGATACCTGTGCGGCGCGTTCCTTTCATTTTTCCGGAGACCGCGCCGCCGTGCGTACCGCCGCCGTGCGGGCGGCACTTGTCGGGCTTGGAGAGCGGCTTTAGAGGTAGTCCCCGCGGTTGAACTTGATTTCTTCTGCGGCGCCGAGCACTTCCAGCTCGTTGACCATCTCGTGCAGCCGGGCGTCCAGGTTGGGGGCGGCACTGGCGGTTTCTTTGACTGCGGCGAGATTTTGGTGGATGGCGTTCAAGATGGCATGTCCCTGCTTGAGATCCGCTTGCTCCACCGAGGAGGCATAAGCGTCCCATTGATCCATGAGTGCGGTGAGCTGTTTCATGACCGTTCGCTCCGTCTCCTGCGCCAGGGTGGCTTGAATCCCGAGGACCGTCGGGGGCATAGCGGGCTGGGTCGCAGTGGGGGCTTGGGTATGTTGGGCAAGCACCGAGGCGAAATCGCCGTTGGCCTTGGTCTTGGCGGTGGGGGCCTGCTGCTGGGTAGGGGTGAGGGCAGTGATTTTCATGGCCGTCTCCTTGGAAGATGTCCGGAAAGTAGCAAAGAGCTTGCCAGGTCGCTTGATGCCTTGATGGCTGGGGCTGCCTTGTTGGGAGAGACAGTTATGCCGGTAAATTTTGCCGCGTGTTCTGGCAAGGGGACGAGGAACTCCGAATGGCGGTAACAAGGAAGCAGTGATGCAGTGGGATTCTGTGGATCAGGCCGTGGCCTGGCTGCGCAGGGGCGGGTGTGTGGTGTATCCTACGGAAACCTTGTATGCCTTGGGATGTTTGGCCACGGAAGTCCACGCCTGCGCCATGGTGACGCGGCGCAAAAGTCGGCCGGAAGGCAAGCCGTTTCCTCTCATTGTTTCGGGCTGGGAGATGGTTCAGGAATTTTTCCTCTTGCCGGAAGCGGCGCGCGCCCTTGCCCACGCCTTCTGGCCGGGACCACTCACCATGGTGCTTGCGTGCCGTCAGGCGCTGGCACCTGAGACCATGGACGCGCAAGGCCGGGCGGCGGTACGCATGACCCCGCACCCTGTGGCCGCAGCCTTGTGCCTGGGCTGCGGGGGGCCGTTGGTGGCCACCAGCGCCAACGTGAGCGGCGAGCCTGCCCCGGCGCGGCCCGAGGAGGTGGACCGGGCGGTGCTGGGCGAAGACATCCCGCTGGTGAGCGCTCGTCCTTGGCCCACAGGTGGTAAGCCTTCCACCATTGTGGTCGTGGAACACGGCGCGATTCGGGTGTTGCGGGAAGGGGCTGTGCCGCGAGCACAACTGGCAGTGTGGGGCGACGTGGTTTAATATTTTTACGGTGAATCAAGATGGTAAAGGGGTTGGGTACAAAAGTTTGTACTTCAGTATCCCAGGAACGGTTCCGGAATTACCCGTGTATCCTCGGTTAAAGAAAAAACAGTTCCTTTGGCCCAACCTTTGCTAGAAAAGAAGCGAACTTCCTCCTTTTGCCAAAGCCGGCCTGTGTGGTATGATGCACAGGCCGGTTTTGCTTTTGGGATCAGGGAAGCGCGGTGTGACGCGTCGCCCATGTCCCCCCCCATGGGGACAGAGTCCTGAAGCGTGCGGAGTATCGTGTGGGGTATCGCTTGGAGGTCCTTGCGGATGCTCTGTCCGAGTGCTTTGACTTTTCCCTTGGCCAGGGTATCCAAAGCGTAATATCTTTGCTCATCCCGAGGTGGCTATGGCGCGCAAAAAACTGCCCATCGGCATCCAGACCTTCGCCAAGATCCGCGAAGAAAACTGCTACTACGTAGATAAAACCCCCTTCGTGGCGCGGCTCGCCGAAGACGGCGGGTACTACTTTCTCTCCCGGCCCCGGCGTTTCGGTAAAAGCCTGTTTCTCGACACCCTGGCCGAGGCCTTTGCCGGAAGTCGCACGCTCTTCACTGGGCTGTACCTGGAAAATCACTGGGATTGGGAACGGCGCCATCCGGTGGTGCGGCTCTCCTTTGCCGAAGGGCGGCTGCAGCAGGGAGCCCAGTTGGAAGAACACATCCATGAGGCCCTGACGGAAAATGCGCGGCGCCTCGGGGTGTCCATCGATCCTGCGCCCAAAGACGTCCACCTGCGCTTTGGTCAGCTCATCACCCGTGCGGCAGAGCAGCAAGGGCGCCAGGCCGTGGTGCTCATCGACGAGTACGACAAACCCATTCTCGATAACCTTACCGACCCGGACACGGCGCGGGCCATGCGCGAGGGCCTGCGCAACCTCTACTCGGTACTCAAGGGCCGGGACGCGGACCTGCGCTTCGTCTTCCTCACCGGGGTGTCCAAATTCAGCAAGGTGAGCCTCTTTTCCGGGCTCAACAACCTCAACGACATCACCGTGGACGACCGCTACGCCACCCTCTGCGGCTACACCGAGGCGGACCTGGACACGGTCTTCGCCCCGGAGTTCGCTGCCGCCGCCCAGGACGGGCGTCCATTGGACCGGAACATGGTGCGCGCCTGGTACAACGGCTACCACTGGGGGGCGCAGGAGATGGTGTACAACCCCTTTGACGTACTGCTGCTTTTCGACAAACGCCAGTTCCGCTCCTGGTGGTTCGAGACCGCCACCCCCACCTTTCTCGTGGAGTGGCTCATGCGGCATCAGTTCTTCACCCCGCGTCTCGAGCGCCTCTATGCCAGCGAAGCCCTGCTTTCGGCCTTCGACGTGGACCGCATCGAACCCGAAGCCCTGCTCTGGCAGACCGGATACCTCACCATCCAGTCTTCCCGCCCCACCCCCGCCGGGCCGGCGTACTTTCTTGGGGTGCCCAACCACGAAGTCCGCACCGCCCTCAACGAGGCCCTGCTCACCGCCTGGCTGCCTGCGCCCACCCGGGTGCGGGAAGCGGGACTCGACCTCTACGACTGGCTGGCCCAAGGGGATACCGAGGCTGTGCACGGCCATTTCCAGCGCCTTTTCGCAAGCATCCCGGCGGACTGGTACCGCAAAAGCCCCATCGCTCAATACGAGGGCTATTTTGCCAGCGTGTTCTACAGCCACCTGGCCTCCCTGGGGCTTTCCATCATTCCCGAGGACGTAAGCTCCCACGGCCGCTGCGACCTGGCCGTACGCTACGAAAACACCGTCTGGGTGTTCGAATTCAAAGTGGTGGATGGCGACGCCCCCACCGGCGCGGCCCTCGCCCAGCTCAAGAAGAAAGACTACGCCGCCAAATACCGCGCCCCGAATGTCACCGTCATCGAAGTGGGCGTGGAGTTCAGCACGACAAGGCGCCAGATCGTGGGCTGGGAGGTGGCGTGACGCGACATAGTTTTGGGACGCCCTCTTTGCTCAAACAGGTCAAGTTCTTCCTTTTGCCAAAATCGGTCTGTGTGTTGCCTCGGCCGGTCTTCCATTGGAAGCTGCGCGTGTCTTTCATGGCAATATGGTGACGAAGCCGTTGCCCCGTCTTGCTTTCTTGGTCGGTTTTGGTAGGCACGAATACAAAAGGAGACCCGAAGATGCCTGTGTGCCCCCATTGCGGCCAGGAGATCGTGCCGCGTAACCCCTATCCCACGGTGGACGTGGTGCTCTACCATCCCGAGCAGGGGGTCGTGTTGGTGGAGCGGGCGAATCCACCCCATGGCTGGGCTTTGCCTGGTGGATTCGTGGACTATGGCGAGAGTGTGGAGGCCGCGGCACGGCGGGAAGTGCGCGAGGAGACCGGGCTTGAGGTGGACCGCCTCGTCCTGCTCGGGGTGTATTCGGACCCGGATCGCGATCCCCGGTTCCATACCATGAGTGTCGTGTTCGTGGCGCGGGTCCCGGGGCATGCGTGCCCTGTGGGCGGCGATGACGCCCGGTGCGCGCGGTTTTTTCCCCTGGAGTCCCTTCCGGGGCTGGCCTTTGACCACCGTCGGATCTTGGACGATTTCGCGTGCTCTCTTGAACAAGGAGCCTATGATGCCCTCACCGCCGCATGATGTCGTGCTCATCACCTCGGAGATCTTCCCGTTCTCCAAAAGCGGTGGTTTGGCGGACGTCTTGGGTGCCTTGCCGGTGGCCTTGCGGCGGTTGGGGGTACGGGTGGCGGTGGTGACGCCCTTGTATGGCCGTTTGAGCACGGGGAAATATCCCGTGCGTCTGGTGCATGAAAACTGCCCTGTCGGGTTCCCGTGGCCAGAAGTCACGTTCGACGTGTATGCGGCGGACTACCACGACGTGGCCGTATATTTCATTGAACGCCCGGAGTATTTCGATCGCCGTGGCTACTATTGTACATCCAAAGGCGACTATTTCGACAACGGTGAACGTTTCATCTTTTTTTGCCGGGCGGCGCTTTCCCTTATTCACAACATGGGGTTTGGGGCACGCATCGTTCACGCCCACGATTGGCATGCAGCATTAGCCATGGCGTATATCCATTTCGCCAGATTTTCGGATCCATTTTGGTGGAATGTCAAGACTGTATTTACCATCCATAATTTAGCGTATCAGGGGCGGTTTTCCTACCGGCTTTTTGCCATGTCCGGGCTCCCGGCGGAGGCATGGCACATGGACGGCGTCGAGTTCTATAGCAGTTTCAACTATATGAAAGCAGGCATCGCGTATGCGGACCGCATCACCACGGTCAGCCCCAGTTATGCCGAAGAGATCCTCACCCCAGAATTTGGCTGTGGCATGGAGGGCCTGCTCCAGCGCCGCCGCGACCTGGTAAGCGGCGTTCTCAACGGAATGGATCAGGATGTTTGGAATCCGGCGCGGGATCCGTTTCTTCCCTGCTGTTATGACGCCACGGACGTGCGCGGCAAAATGCAGTGCAAGATGCATATGCTGGAGCGGGTAGGGCTTTCGGCGTATTTTTTGGACCGGCCTGTGCTTGGATTTGTGGGGCGGCTGCGTGGTCAAAAAGGCATCGATATGGTCCTTGATGCCTTGCCCATGCTCATGGCTCTTGACGTGGGCTTGGTGGTTTTGGGGGAAGGAAATCCCGCATACGAGGCCCGGCTTTTTCAGGCGGTGGAAGACTACCCCGGCCAAGTGGCCGCCGTGGTGGGATATACGGAAGAGATGGCCCATGTCATCCAGGCCGGGACGGACATCTTTCTCATGCCCTCCCGCTACGAGCCGTGTGGGCTCACCCAGATGTACAGCATGCGCTACGGCACGATCCCGGTGGCCACGGCTGTGGGGGGCTTGCGGGACACCATCGTCCCCTACCCGTTGGAAGACGCCACGGGGTTCATGTTCGCCCCTGCCACGGCGGACCGTTTGGTGGAGACCGTACGCGAGGCGGTCCGGGTATGGCGGGACCGGGAGGCTTGGCGGGAGATGCAGCGTCGGGCCATGGAGAGTGATTTTTCCTGGGAGCGGTCAGCGCGGCAGTACGTGGCGTTGTACCAAGAGCTTTGTCCCGATTTGGAGTGTACGTCGGTGGCGGAGAAGGTGTCACCGAAGGGGGATCCCAATGGCCATTGAAAAGAAGTACCTGAAGTCCAAAAAGAAATTCAAGGTCACCTTTACGCTTTCCGCCGAAGAGAGCGGGGGGGCGACGAGTGCCGCCCTGGTGGGCGAGTTTACCCGGTGGATGGACGGGGCCCTGCCCATGAAACGGGACAAGCAAGGGAATTTCCGGGCTGTGGTGGAGCTCCCCGGCGGTCGACGGTATGCCTTCCGTTATCTGCTCGACGGGAGTCGCTGGGAAAACGATTGGAAGGCCGATGCCTACCGCTACTGTTCCTTTGCTGCTGCGGACAACTCCATCCTCGATCTCACCGAGATCCCGTCCTCGTTACGAGTGGGCGCAGATCGGGGCTGAGGCCTCCCCTAAGGACGAGACGCACACCATGTTGCGGCCGCCGGTCTTGGCCCGGTAGAGGGCCTGGTCGGCTTCGTGCACCAGGGCCTCCGGCGGGGTGAAGGCCCCGGGGCGCATGCCTGCCACGCCGATGGAGGCCGTCACCCGGAAGGTCTTGCCTTCGAAGGAAAAGCGCTCCTGGGCAATGAGGTCGCGGAGGCGTTCGGCCAGGACCCAGGCCTGTTCTTCACTGGTCTGCGGCAAGAGGACGATGAATTCTTCGCCGCCGAACCGGGCCGGAAAGTCCGATTCCCGCAAGGTGCGCTGCAGCAATTGTCCCACGCGGGTCAGCACCATGTCGCCGGCCAAGTGGCCGTAAGTGTCGTTGACGGCCTTGAAGAAATCCAGGTCCAGCATGAGCAGGCTGAGTTCCTGTGCGTGCCGCTGGTGGCGTTTCATCTCTTCCCGCAGCCGTTTGTCGAAGGCATAGCGGTTGGCGATGTGTGTCAGGCCGTCGTGATCTGCCATGGCCTTGACGCGGCGAAAGCGCAGGGCGTTGTGGAGGGCCAGGGCCACGTGGTTGGCTGCGGCGTGCAGGGTGCGCAATCGATCTCGCCCCAAGGTGTGGACCCCTTGGGTGCAGAGTACGAGGGCGCCGAAGGTGCCTCCCTGGGTCGTCTGGAGGGCCTGGGTAAAGAGTTCGGCCTTGTGGGGTGGGTGCTGCAAA
The DNA here is from genome assembly GCF_059568695.1 of Thermodesulfomicrobium thermophilum DSM 16697. Taxonomy (NCBI): domain Bacteria; kingdom Pseudomonadati; phylum Thermodesulfobacteriota; class Desulfovibrionia; order Desulfovibrionales; family Desulfomicrobiaceae; genus Thermodesulfomicrobium; species Thermodesulfomicrobium thermophilum. Next base: position 67,581 of record NZ_JCANTW010000012.1, read on the forward strand.
GGTTCTCCCCATTCGAGGATTTGCCGCCGAAAGGCCGTTGCAATACCGCCGCCCAGCCGCTCCATGACGCGGCCGAGATGATTGATCCATTGTTCTTGGAGTTCCGGGATGCCGTGGGGAAGGAGAAAGTCTGCCTCCAGGCCGTTTCCCGTGGATTCCCACAGGACCGCGGCGGCCTGGTGTACAGGCACCAGGGTGGTGACGGCGTGGAGATAGGCGGAGAGCACCTGGTGGATCTCCAGGGTGGCCGATGCGTTGCGCAGCACGCCGTTGAGAAAGGCGAGTTCTTCGTTTTTGCGCACCAAGAGTTCCCGTTCCAGGGTGATCTCTTTGGCCATGTTGCGCATGTCTTCGCTGATCCGGAACATCTCCCGCAGCTGTTCAAGGAGGGTGCTGATCTTTTCCGCGGTCAGGGGGAGCGTCACCACCGCCACGAAGCGGCCGGCGGCAAAAAGTTCCAGGGCGTGCTCGGCGGTGGTGTCCGCCACCAGCACGCAGGCAAGCCCCCCTTGTTCCAGCACGCGGCGGGCGTTGCGGGGCACGGAGTCCCAGGTGGACGCTGCCACGAAGATGGCCGTATCTTCACGAATATCCCCGAATTTTGAAGGATCGGCGGCGGCCATGGGTGCGGACAGCATAACTTCGAGGGACTGGGCGATGGCCTGAGGAAGTCCAAGATACCAATAGGACTGCGGCATGAGATACCTCCTGGCCAAGGAATATGCAAAAAGGTTGCCGCAGAAAAAGATCTTTGGATATCCAAAGGATGGATGATGGGCTGACGAGGGGGCCGAGGGGCGTGTCAGGGGCCTGACTGTGAGGAGCGTGTGCCCCCGAGACGTGCAGGGATGTCAGTCCCGATGGGGATGGGCCTGTTTTCGGCTCAAGGCCTGCACCAACTTTCGGTGTCCGGCGGGAAAGGGCAGGGCGCGCACTTCGTCCCAGGTGGCCCAGCGGGCGGTTTCCGCTTCGGTGAGGGCCAGGTGGTTGGGGTCGCTGACAAGGTGGACCGTAAAGGCGTGCAGCGTGACGCGGTACTGCATGTAGCTATGCCGGAAGACGCCCAGCAGTCGAGGCGCTTCCACCGTCAGACCGGTTTCTTCGGCGATCTCCCGGCAGACGGCGGCTTCGGGGCGCTCGCCCGCTTCCACCACGCCGCCGGGAAATTCCCACAGGCCGCCCCAGACGTCGTCCAGCCGTCGCCTTTGCACGAGCACCCGGCCTTGGTGCCAGATGAGGCCTGTGGCCATGGTGATGCGGATCACCTGGGGGCGTGGCGGCCGCACGGGGAGGTCCTGGGTGGTGCCGTCCTGGGCGGCGCGGCATTGGGGCGCCATCGGGCAGTCCTCGCAGCGGGGGTGTCTGGGGGTGCAGACGAGGGCCCCCAGTTCCATGAGCCCTTGGTTGAAGAGGCGCGCCTGACCGGGGGGGAGATGCTCGCGGCAAAAGGTCTCCACGGTTTGCCGGGTGTCCGCGGCAGTGATGGGGGCCCGGATGGCGCGAAGTCGCGCCACCACCCGCAGTACATTGGCGTCTACCACTGGCACGTCCTGGTTGTAGGCGATGCTGGCAATGGCTGCGGCCACGTAGGGACCGATGCCGGGAAGACGGCGCAGGAGTTGGGGATGCCTGGGGAGTTCGCCGCCGAAGTCTTGGCACAGGACGCGGGCGCAGGCCATGAGGTGGTGGGCGCGGCGGTAGTAGCCGAGCCCTTCCCAGAGTTTGAGCACCAACGCCTCTGGCGCGGCGGCTAAGGCCGGGATATGGGGGATTTGACACACGAAGCGCGTGAAGTACGGGACGACCCGGTCCATTTGTGTTTGCTGGGCCATGACCTCCGCCAGCCATACGTGGTACGGGTCGTAGGTTGCGCGCCAGGGAAGCGGCCGGGCGTTTGCTGTAAACCACCGGATGAGGGCATGCGCAAAGGGCGTCATGCCGTGTGCAGACACTACGCCGGTGATTTTGTAAAGGGAGGAGAATGGGAAGCCCTCGTGTTTCCGTAGTGTTGCCATGTTACCAGGCTGCAGACACCCTTCCGGCGTGCCTGGAGAGCCTGCTCGCGCAGACCTTGGGCGATATGGAGGTCATTGCCGTGGACGATGGCTCCATCGATGCCACGGCCGAAGTCCTGCACCGTTACGCCTCTTGGGATCGCCGCGTGCGGCCGTTTTTCCGTCCTCACGAGGGGTTCGTGGCTACGGTCAATTTTGGTTTGGCCCAAAGCCGGGGGGAGTTTGTCGCCCGCATGGACGCCGATGACGTGTGCTTGCCGGCGCGTTTTGCCGAGCAGGTGCGCTTTTTGGAGGACCACCCGCACATCGGCCTGGTGGGCTGTTTGGTGCGCTTTGGCGGGGACGCGGTGCGTGCCCGTGGGTACAAGGCGTACGTGGATTGGACCAATTCCGTGGTGGACGAGGAGGCCATTTCCCGCTCCCGCTTCATTGAGTCTCCCTTCGCCCACCCCAGCCTCATGTGGCGCCGGCCTCTTGCCAGCTCTTTGGGGGGCTTCTATGAGGGGCCCTTCCCCGAGGATTACGAGCTCATCTTGCGCTGGCTCGATGCAGGGGTCCGCATGGCCAAGGTGCCGCAGGAACTTCTTGTTTGGAATGATCCGCCCACGCGGCTGTCGCGCACGGATCCACGCTATGATTCCGAGGCCTTTTACGCCATCAAGGCCCGGTATTTGGCCCGTTGGCTCCATAGCCAAGGACACGAGCGCGTTGTTGTGGTGGGCGCAGGGCGGCTTTCCCGACGGCGGGCCCTGCTTTTGGAAGCCCATGGGGTGGAAATCCGCGCCTTTCTCGACGTGGATCCGGCAAAAATCGGCAAAACGCTCTCGGGAAAGCCCGTATACTCGTGGTATGCAATGGAGTCTGTCGGGCAGGACTTCCTTGTATCGTATGTGGGAGGCCGTGGAGGGCGGGAACGCGTGGCGGCGTTTTTGGAACGCCGCGGCTACAAAGCAGGCCGCCACTATATTTTGGCGGCATAACCCATTATCAAGGATATGAAATCAATGAGCACAGCATTGCAGCAGTACGTGGAAGACATCGAACGGGTGCTTCCCCGCGTGGTTTCCGAATGGGAACTCTTGGGAGATGTGACTGAAGAGGGCGCCGTATGGGGCTTTGATATCGAAGAGGATGACGTCAGTGGATTTGTGGTGTTGGAATCCAATGTGGGGACGTACGACGTGCCCACGGTGAGCGTCTCTTTGTCCCTGGGCCCGGTGAGCGAGGCGGACCGGGAAGACCTCTTGGATATGCTGGCCATCAGCGCCCAGTTACTGGACGCGTGCATGACCATTACCCCCCCCATCGGTGAAGAAGGCGAAGAATACTTCCTCATCCAGACCAAGTTTTTGGCCAAGGACTTTTCCGAAGCCCGCATCCTTTCGGCCATCAAGTCTTTGGTGGCCCAATTGGATATGTTCTTCGGCGCTCAGTAAATGTCGCGGATTACCTTGCAGGCGGTCTCCAAGTCTTTTGGCGGCCGCGATCTTTTTACTGGTCTTTCCCTGGAGGTCCATGCCGGGACCCGCTTGGCCTTGGTGGGGCCCAACGGCTGCGGTAAATCCACGCTGCTCAAGATCGTGGCCGGAGAAGTGGAGCCCGACGCCGGAAGCGTGCATATCCCCCGCGGAAGCCGCGTCGGCTATGTGGAGCAGGAGCTCTCGGCCGACCAATTGGCCATGGCTTTGGAAGACTTCGTTCTGGAAACCATCCCTTCGTGGGGGGAGTTCTGGCAGAAGTGGCGTGCCGCAGTGGACGCGGGCGATACTGCGGCCCTGGAGCGCCTGGCCGCGCGCCAGGCGGAGTTGGAGGCCCAGTACGGCTACAATCCGGAGCACCGCGCCCATGCCATTTTGGCGGGCTTGGGTTTTGCCCCCACGACGCTGCGGCGGCCCGTGGAGGCGCTCAGCGGCGGTTGGCGGGAGCGGGCCAAGTTGGCCCGGGTCCTGGTGGCCGGCGCGGACATCCTGTTGCTCGACGAGCCCACCAATCATCTCGACCTGGACGCCGTGGAATGGCTGGAAAGCTACGTGACCCAGTTTCCCGGCGTGGTGCTGTTTGTGGCCCATGACCGCTACTTTTTGGACCGGGTGGCCACCAAGACCCTTTTTCTCGGCGGCGGTAAGCCCCTGCTTCGGGACGGCAACTTCAGCCAATTCGTAGAGTGGTTCGAGGAGCGGGCCGCCCAGGCCCAGCGGGAGGCCGCCAAGCTCCGCGAGGAGATCGCCCGCAAGCAGGCCTTTGTGGATCGTTTCCGATACAAAGCCACCAAGGCCCGCCAGGCCCAGAGTCGGCTCGGGCAGATCGCCCGCCTCAAGGATCAGCTCCAGGACATGGAGCCAGCGCGCCGGGCGCGTTCCCTCTCCTTTTCTTGGCCGGAACCGGACCCCGGCAACCAGACCGTGGTCTCTGCGGTGGACTTGGGATTTGCCTTCGCCGACGCGCCGCTTTTCGCCAATCTCAATTTTCATCTTTACCGCGGGCAGAAGGTGGCTTTAGTGGGCCCCAATGGTCGGGGAAAATCCACGCTGCTCAAACTCATCACCGGGCACTTAGAGCCCACCGCCGGCTCGGTGAGTGTCGGATCGTCCATCACCATCGGCTATTTCAGTCAGCATCAAACGGAGGTTCTACGCCCGCACTTTCCGGTATTGGCGGAACTCAAGCGTTTGGCCTCCCCGGCGTGCACGGATTTTCAACTCAAGTCCGTGCTCGGGCTCTTCCTTTTGGGAGAGAGCTATTGGGACAAGAAGGTGGAGGCCCTGTCCGGCGGGGAGAAGAACCGTTTGGTGCTTGCCCATCTCTTCCTCAAGCGCGCCAATTTTTTGGTGCTCGATGAGCCGACCAACCACCTGGACATGGAAAGCCGCGAGGCCCTGGTGGAGGCCCTGGAGAGCTATTCCGGCACGGTGCTGGTGGTGGCCCATGATCGCTACCTCCTCTCCCAGGTCACGGACGAGATTTGGGAGCTCACCCCCTCGGGCATCGTGGCGCATCACTTCGGCTTTGAAGAATACATGCGCCGTAAGGCGGATGCCGCCAGCGCGGCGTCGGCGGACACCCCTTCCACCCCGACCAAAGCCGCATCGCGGCCTGCCATTCGGGAGGAGCTCAAGGCGCAGCGCCGGCAGCAGGCGGAAGCCCGTAACCGCATCTCTCGGCAGCTCAAACCCCTGCGGGAGCGCTACGCGGCCTTGGATGCGCAGCTCGACGCAGTCCTTGCGGAACACGGAGAGGTCGAAATCCAGCTGGCCGACCCTGCCACCTACGCGGACGCTGCCCTCGCGCAGGAGCTTGGGCGTCGTTTTGCCGAGCTCTCTCGCGCGGCCGAAGACCTGATGACGGACCTTGCCTATTTGGAGCGGGAGATTCAGGAGTTGGAACGGTGTCTGCCGGGATAGAGGCGCACGTGATGCTCGTGGTGGCCGGGATCTTGGCCCGCCGCGGCCCGGAGATCTTCCTTGCCCGCAGGCCGGAGCGCAAGCGTCTGGGGGGGCTGTGGGAGTTCCCCGGCGGCAAGGTGGATGCAGGAGAGGGCCTGCATGCCGCGCTCTCCCGTGAGCTGACCGAAGAATTGGGGATCACGGTTCGTGCGGCTTGCCTCTGGAAAAGCGTGGAGAAACGGGATAGGGATTCGGTCCTGAGGCTTGCCGTGTTTCACGTCGCTTCCTGGGAAGGGGAACCTGTGCCCCGGGAAGGGCAGCATGTGGGGTGGTTTTCGCCACGCCAGGCTTTGGAATTGCCGCTGGTGGATGTCGATGCGGCGCTGCTGGCGGAATTGGTGCGACAGCACGACCAGGAGGGCGTATGGCCATTTTTCTGTACCGGGTGAAGACCCGCGGCGGGCGGACCCTCAAGGGGGAGATGGACGCCCCGTCCGCGGATGTCGTGGAAGCCGCCCTGCGGCGTAAAGGCTACCAGGAAATCAAGGTCAAGCCCAAGCCCAAAGACCTTCTGGAAGGCACCTTCCTGGAAGGCGGGGTCAGCGATCGCGACATGGTGGTCTTCAGCCGGCAATTCGCCACCATGATCAATGCCGGCGTGCCCATCCTCCAGTCCCTGCAAATTTTGAGCGAGCAGACGGAAAACCCCAAGCTGCGGCGGCGCCTCTACAGTATCCGCGCCGATATCGAGGGCGGAAGCTCGTTGTTCGATGCCCTCAAAAAATATCCGGATATCTTCGATTCCCTCTACACCAACATGGTCAATGCCGGTGAGGCCGGCGGTATCCTGGACCAGGTACTCTTGCGCCTGGCCGACTACATCGAAAAGGCAGCCAAGCTCAAGGCCAAGATCAAAGGGGCCATGATCTACCCCGCGGTGGTGGTGACCGTGGCCATTGCCGTCATCGCCGTGATCCTGATCTTCGTCATCCCCACCTTCAAGACCATGTTCGAGTCCATGGGGGGAAGCCTGCCGGCGCCCACGGTGTTCGTCATCAACTTGAGTAATTTTGTCGTCAACAACTTTTTGCTTCTCCTCGGCGGTGCTGTGGCCGCCTTTGTGGCCTTCAAGCTTTTTTACCGCTGGGAAAAGGGGCAGATCCTGGTGGACCGATGGGTGCTCTTTTTGCCGGTGTTTGGCCCGCTCCTTCGCAAGGCCGCGGTGGCCAAGTTCAGCCGTACTCTTTCCACCATGGTCTCCAGCGGCGTGCCTATTCTGAACGCCCTCGACATCGTCTCCAAGACTTCGGGAAACAAAACCGTGGAATTGGGCGTGCTCGATGCGCGTAAGTCCATCGCTGAAGGCCAGACCCTGGCGGAGCCTCTGGAAGAGACCGGGGTGTTCCCGCCCATGGTCATTCACATGATCTCCATCGGTGAGGCCACGGGTGCTTTGGACACCATGCTCGGGAAGATCGCCGACTTCTATGACGACGAGGTGGACGTGGCCGTGGAATCCCTCACCTCGCTTATCGAGCCGGTGATGATCGTATTTCTGGGTGTGGTGGTGGGCGGCCTGGTCATCAGTATGTACCTGCCCATTTTCTCCATCGCGGACGTGGTCTCCAAATAACCGGAAGGAAGAGTTATCCCATGCGCATTGACGAGCTCCTTGCAACCGGTCGGCCGTTTCTCTCCTTGGAGTTCTTTCCTCCCAAGGATCGACGGCTGTGGCCGGGGTTTTTCGATACCGTTCGCGCCCTTGCACCCGTGAAGCCGCTTTTTTGCTCGGTGACCTACGGGGCCGGGGGCTCCACCCAGCACAACACCCTGGAGATCGGGGTGCGTCTCAAGCAGGAATACGGCTTGGAGCCGCTCACGCACCTTACCTGCGTGGGGGCCAGCGAGGCCCGCTTGCGGGCCTTTTTGGGGCCGCTTGTGGAAAATGGCGTGGAGAATGTTCTCGCCCTGCGCGGGGATCCGCCGCGGGGGGAGAGCCAATTTCGGCCCGAGAGCGATCAATTCCAACACGCTTCGGATTTGGTGCGCTTTATCGTGAGCGAGTATCCTGGGGTATGCATCGGCGTGGCCGGGTACCCGGAAAAGCACCCCGAGGCCCGCTCCATGGAAGAGGATCTGGTGTTTCTCAAGCACAAGGTGGAGGCCGGGGCGAGTTTTGTCATCACCCAACTCTTCTTCGACAACGACATCTATTTCCGCTTCGTGGACCGCGCCCGCGCCATTGGCATCGATGTGCCCATCATCCCCGGGGTGCTGCCGGTGCAAAACCTCCCGGCGCTCCACCGGATGCTTTCCTTTTGCGGGGCGAGCATCCCGAAGGATTTCTTGGAAGACCTCACCCGCGCCCATGAACGCTACGGCGACGCCGGTGTGCGCGGGCTTGGCCTCGGCTACGCCATGCGCCAGGCCGCGGACCTCTTGCAAAGGGGCGCCCCTGGGGTGCATTTGTACACGCTCAACAAGGCCGATGCATGCCTGGAGATCGGGCGTCATGTGGCCCAATACTTGGGACTGGGAGGAGAACGCTGATGAGTACGCGTCCTGTTGTGGCCGTGGTGGGGGCGACCGGTGCTGTAGGCCGGGAGATGCTCGATACTTTGGCCCGTCGTCATTTTCCTGCAGCCGAGGTCCGCGCCTTTGCTTCGGCGCGCTCTGCGGGCACCTTGGTGCCTTTTGGCAATACGGAGCTCACGGTGGAGGAACTCACCGAAGCCTCCTTTGCCGGCATTGATCTCGCCCTTTTTTCCGCCGGAGGGTCCACCTCGGAGAAGTTCGCCCCCCACGCCGTGGCCGCGGGCTGTGTGGTGGTGGACAACTCCAGCGCCTGGCGCATGGACCCCCAGGTGCCCTTGGTGGTGCCGGAGGTGAACCCGGACGATCTCGCCTGGCACAAAGGTATCATCGCCAACCCCAATTGTTCCACCATCCAGATGGTGGTGGTCCTGAAGCCCCTGCATGATGTGGCCCGCATCAAGCGTGTGGTGGTCTCCACCTATCAGGCGGTGTCCGGCACCGGCCAGAAGGCCATCGCCGAGTTGGAACGCCAGGTGCGCGAGCTCTTCAACGGCCAGGAGCCCACGGTGACGGTGTACCCGCACCGCATCGCCTTCAACTGCCTGCCGCACATCGATGTCTTCTTGGAGAACGAATATACCAAGGAAGAGATGAAGATGGTGCTGGAGACCAAAAAGATCATGGGCGACGATTCCATTCGGGTCACGGCCACCACCGTGCGGGTGCCGGTGTTTTATGGGCATAGCGAGAGCGTGAACATCGAGACCGAGAAGAAGCTCTCCGCCAAGGAGGCCCGGGCCATCCTCTCCCAGGCCCCTGGGGTGCGGGTGCTCGATAACCCTGGAGAGAAGATCTACCCCATGGCCATCCTGGCCGCCGGACAGGACGATACGCTCGTGGGGCGCATCCGCGAGGACGAGACCATTCCCTGCGGTCTCAACATGTTCATCGTTGCCGACAACATTCGTAAAGGCGCGGCCCTCAACGCGGTGCAGATCGCGGAAGAGCTCTTGCGCCGGGACCTTTTGCGGGTACCGCGATGACCACTCCGGTGGCGACCCGAGACGAGGTGGTGGCCAAGATTTTGGCTACCCCTCGTCCTGGGGAGGAAACGATCCTCGCCTTCTACGAGCATCGACTGGGGGTGATCTCCACGGACCCTCGCCTGATGCTCATGCCCGTGGATGACCACTTGGTGCACCGCGGCGACGGTGTCTTCGAGACCTTGCGTTTCGAGGACGGCTGTATCTACCAGCTGGAGGCGCACCTGGCGCGTTTGGAGCGTTCTTGCGCCGCCATTGGGCTTGTCCCGCCCGAACCTTTGGCCGTGGTGCGCGAGCGTATCCTCGACGTGTGCCGGGCCGCGGGGGAGCCCTGCGGCCATGTCTTCGTGCTCGTGGGCCGGGGGCCTGGCGGGTTTACCTTGGACCCGCGGGAGTGCCCGTGCGCAAGCCTCTACGTGGTGGTGCGGCGCTTCACCCCTAAGCCCGAGCGTTTTTGGGAAGAGGGGGTCCGCGCTTGGCGGGTGTCCATCCCCCCCAAGCCTTCCTGGCTGGCCGGGATCAAAAGCGTCAACTATCTCCCCAATGTGCTCATGAAGATGGAAGCCGTGGCCCACGGCGCCGAGTATCCTCTGTGTTTCGACGAGGAGGGTAATCTGGCGGAAGGCGCCACGGAGAACGTGGCCATTGTGGACGCTTCCGGAAACTTGGTGATCCCGGAACTCAAGCACGCCCTCTTGGGCACCACCCTCAAGCGAACCATGGCCTTGGTGGAGGGGGAAATCCCAGTGGTGGTGCGGCCGGTGCCCGAGGCGGAGCTCTTCTCCGCCCGCGAGGTGCTGCTTTTGGGCACCAGCATCGATGCCGTGGCTGTGGTGCGCTACAACGATACGCCCGTGGGCGGCGGCGCTCCGGGGCCGGTGGCGCAGCGCCTGCGCACCCTTCTTCAGGCGGATCGCCGCGCTCATGCGACTCCCCTCCATTGTCCATCTTGATTTAGGTCTGGAGCTGCGCGGCGGCCAGCGCCAGGCGCTGCTCCTTGGTTCGTGGCTCGCGGCCCAAGGCCTGCCGGTGGCGGTGGGGGTTCCCCGCGCCGCTCCGCTCGTGGGCGCGCTTGCCGCAGCTGGGGTGCCCGTGGTCCTGCTGCCGTCCCGCAGTGGTCTGGACCCTCGCAATGTGGCGCTTTTGGCGCGGCGCCTTCCCCCCAAGGCCATCCTCCATACGCACGAAGCGCGGGCCGCGTCCTTGGGCGCTGCAGTCCGCCTTCTGCGGCCGGATGTGCGGCTGGTACACACCCGTCGCGTGTCGTATCCCTTGGGGCGAGGGTGGAGCCGCTGGAAATATGCCCGGGCCGACGCGGTGGTGGCCGTGGGGGCGGATGTGGCCCGGGTGGTGGAGACGTCGGGGGTGTCCGTGACGGCGGTCATCCCCAGCGCCATTCCCGTGGTGGAGTACCCCCCGCGCACCGGCTGGCATGGCGGACGCATCGGCATCATCGGCGCCTTAACCCCACAAAAAGGCCATGAGACACTCCTGGAGGCCATGCGCTTCATGGATGCGGTGGAACTCTGGGTGGTGGGCGAGGGTCCCTTGCTGGCGTCGCTCGTGCAGCGGGCGCAGACGCTGGGTGTCGCCTCTCGGGTGCACTGGAAAGGGTGGCAGCCGGCGGCCCAGGTGCTGCCGCAGTTGGATGCCGTGGCCGTCCCCTCGCCCCATGGAGAAGGCTCCAGCGGCGTCATCAAGGAAGCCTGGGCGTGTGGGGTGCCGGTGGTGTGCTCGGACTTGCCCGCCAATGTGGAGCTCGTGGAGGCCGAAGTCTCCGGGTTGGTGGCCCCGGTGGGGGACGTCGGCGCTCTCGCGCATGCCCTGAGACGGGTGCTCGAAGACCAAAAGCTCGCGGCCCGCCTGGTGGCGAACGGGCGTAAGCGGGTGGATGCCTATGACGTGCCGGTCATGGGCGCAGCGTATCGGCGTCTCTATGGCGTACTGGGGTATCCCCGGTGACCGGAGCTTGTTTTCGGCGGCAAGTGGCGCTACGGCGGCTCCGTACAGTTGGAGGCGCCTCGATGAAGACATGGCTGTGGGTGGCCGTCATCTGCCTGGTTTTTGGGCAAGCGGCGGTGGCGGCGGATGCGGAGCTTCTGTGGTTTGCCCAAGGGCGTCCTACACCTCAGGCCTTGGAGGCCATGAATATCTTGGCCTCGGCCGAAGACGAGGGGCTTTCCCCCGGCGATTACGCGGTGGATCGGCTGCGCAGCGAGCTGGAGCGCCTTTTGTGGGGGGGCGGGACGCCTGCGGAGATCGCCCGCTGGGACGCCGCGCTCACCGAAGCCATGACCCGTTTTCTCCAGCATGTGCACTCCGGCCGCGTGGACCCCTTTTCGGTGCAAGTGCGGTTTTCCGGGCTGGCGCATCAGGCCTTTGCCCCTAAAGACCGTCTCATCGCCGCGGTGCGCCGGGGGCGGCTGGCCCAGTTGGTGGACGAGCTCGCCCCCAAGATCCCCCTCTATGCCCAGATTCGTGACGCTTTGGGGGCGTTTCGGCGCATGGCGGCCGACCCCCGGGTGGCGGCCTTGTGGGACGAGCCGCTTCCTTCCCTTCCGGGCGGAAAAGTCGCTCCTGGTCAGAGCTACCTCGGCCTGCCTCTTGTGGTACGTCGCCTCAAGGCATTGGGCGATCTGCCCCCCGAGACGCCGGAGTCTTCGGTGATGACTCCGGACATCGTGCAAGGGATTCGCGCCTTTCAGCAGCGTCACGGCCTGCTGGTGGATGGGGTTCTCGGTCGGCGCACGGCGGCGCGGCTCAATGTTTCGCCCGCGGCCGGGGTGCGGCAGATGGAGCTCACCATGGAGCGTCTGCGTTGGGCGCGTCTTTTGGGGCGGCGGGTCGTGGCGGTGTACCTGCCGGAAAACGTGTTGGAGGCTTACGAGGTGGATGGGGCGGGAAACACTTCCGTGCGGCTTCGCATGCGGGTCATCACCGGCAGCGCCCTCAAGACCCCGACGCCGATTTTTGACGATGCCATTCGGGCCATCGAGCTCAGCCCATATTGGAACGTCCCTTTTTCCATTGCCCGGGAAGAGTTGATCCCGAAATTTTTGCGGGATCCCGAGGTGTTTTACCGCGAAGGTTTCGAGTTTGTCCTTGGCGATGGCTCCGTGGATACAGGCCTTTCCGCCGAGCGGCTGGATGCGGTGGCTCAGGGGCGCATTCGTCTTCGGCAGCGCCCTGGACCATACAATCCCATGGGAGACATCAAATTCATCCTGAGCAACAAGGACGGGATTTTTCTGCACCACACCGCGACTCCTCAGCTTTTTGAGAGAGCTCGCCGCGACCTGAGCCATGGTTGCATTCGAGTGGAAGACCCGATAAGGCTCGCCCAATTTGTATTGGAGGACGATCCCTCTTGGGACGTGGAGCGCCTGCGTGCCGCCATGGGGCAAAGCGTCCCCACGGTGCTGCGGGTGCGTCGGCCTGCGCAGGTGCTCTTGCTCTACTGTACGGTGCGGGTTCAGGCCGGTCGGCCTGCTTTTTTGGCAGATATCTATGGGTTGGATCGTGTTCTGGATCAGGCCCTGCGCTATGCTGCTGCTCATCCGTGACGAGGTGCCCGATGCTTCCTTCTCGCCGTGACTTTCTTCGCCGCATTTCCAGTGTCGCCGCAGCCTGCGCTGTGGCGGTGGTCGTTCCAGGAGTTGTCCATGAGGCCTTGGCCTCCCCGGTGCCGAGAAAGCGGGTGCTGCTGCTGGAAAACCTCCATACCGGCAAGCGCCTGGAAGTGGCCTACGCGGTCAATGGTCGGTATACGCCGGAAGCCTTGAAGACGCTCAATCAGTTTTTGCGTGACCCCAGAAACGGCGCCACCACCCGTATGGACCCTCGTTTGTTCGACCTGCTCCACCTCCTTTGGGTGCGTTTAGGCGCCAAGACCCCCTACCACGTGGTGTCTGCGTACCGCTCGCCGTCCACCAATGCGCAGATGCGTCGTAAAAGCCGGGGAGTGGCTCGCAATAGCTATCACATGCGCGGAAAGGCGATGGATGTATATCTTCCGGGGGTGCCACTGGCTCGCCTGCGGGACGCGGCTCTCGCCGCACGCATGGGTGGTGTCGGTTTTTATCCGCGTGACGGGTTTGTGCATCTGGATACCGGACCGGTGCGCCACTGGTAGCTCGCGCCCCCGCTATGGGGGCGGTCAATGCGGCGCTTTCCTGCAGGGAAGCGCTTTTTTTGTGCGAACGCTCTTGTATCGATAATCGAAAAAATTTTGCCATGCCGTCCTGCAAGCTCTGGACAAGGCCAAAACCTTGGTCGTATGGCACCCAAGCTGCAAGAGAAATGGCCGCGGAAGGCAAAGGGCTGGGGCCTTTCCTGGTTTTTTGCGATTCCGTGGGCGCTTGGGTGTGTCCGGGAGCGCCACATATCCAGAGGGCTGTGGGGCAGCGTGACACACCAGGCCGTGTTTCACCAGAAAGGAGTCTTTCCTTTCGTAAACTTGAGTGGTGGAGATATCTATGCGCATCGTCGATCTCGCCACCGCGGACCAGGACTTCATCGCCGAGGTGGAGGCCCGCAGTCATCAAAATCTGCGGACATGCTACCAATGCGGCAACTGTACCGCGGGATGTCCGTACACCTTCGTGTACGATCACTCGGTAAGCCAAGTCATGCGGCTCATTCAACTCGGCCAGCGCGAGGCCGTGCTTCAGTGCAAGTCCATTTGGCTGTGCGCGTCGTGCCAATCCTGCACCACGCGGTGTCCCAACCGTATCGATGTGGCCAAGGTCATGGATGTGTGCCGGCACATGGCCCGAGAGCAGGGTTACGCCACGGAGCGGGAGGTCAAGCTTTTTACGGACGCTTTCCTGCGTTCGGTGGAGCGCCATGGTCGAGCCTTTGAATTGGGGCTGATGGCGGACTACGTCCTGCATTCGGGGCGGGTGTTCACGGATGTGGACTTGGCGCCCAAGGCTTTGGCGCGGCGCAAGCTTGCCTTCCGGCCGCATGCCATCGTGGGACGAGATCAGATCGAGCGGATTTTCCAGCGCTTCCGCAAAGGAGGTGCCCATGTCTAAAGTCGCTTACTATCCCGGGTGCTCCGGTCAGAGCACCTCCTTGGAATACGACCGCTCCACCCGGGCCGTGTGCGCGGCCGTGGGGTTGGAGTTGGTGGACGTGCCGGATTGGAGCTGCTGTGGATCGTCTCCGGCCCATACCGTGAATCACGTGCTTTCGGCGGCCTTGTCTGCGCGTAATCTGGACCTTGCCCATAGTCTCGGCGTCGATGTACTGGCCACGCCGTGTCCCAGCTGCCTGACCAATCTGCGCAACGCCGCCGTGGAGATGGAGGACGAGGGATTTCGGGGCCAGGTCAATGCCTTGCTGGATCGGCCCTACGTGGGCCGCGTGGATCCGCAATCGGTTTTGCAGGTGTTGGTGGAGCAAGTGGGGGTGGACGAGGTGGCCCGGCGGGTGACCCGGCCGCTCACGGGCCTGCGGGTGGCCTGCTATTATGGTTGTATCATGAACCGGCCGCCGGAGCGCATGCGCTTTGACGACCACGAAAATCCCATGGCCATGGACCGCCTCATGGAGGCCGCCGGGGCGGAGGTGGCGCTCTTTCCCCTCAAAGTGGAATGCTGTGGGGCCTCCTTTGGCGTGCCCCGCGGCGACATCGTTGCCCGATTGTCCGGAAAGCTTTTGGACGCCGCCCGCGGTCTTGGCGTGGATGCGATAGTCACGGCGTGCCCGCTGTGCCAGATGAACCTGGATCTGCGGCAGGGGCAGATCAATGCGGCGCTGCACGAACATTTTCGGATTCCGGTGTTCTATTACACCCAGCTCTTGGGCCTTGCGCTGGATGTGCCTCGCAGCGAGCTGGGGCTGGATCGTCTGTGCGTGGACCCACGTCTGGCCCTGGGGAAAATCAAGGCGCCGGCGCCGGTGCGGTAGGGGGGAAGCATGCGAATCGGAGTTTTTATTTGTCATTGCGGCAGCAATATCGCCGGTACGGTGGACGTGGTCGCCGTGGCCCAGGCTGCGGCGAAGTTCCCTGAGGTGGCGTACGCCACGGACACCATGTACGCCTGCTCCGAGCCCGGGCAGGAAGCCATCGTTCAGGCGGTGAAGGAACACCAATTGGATGGCGTGGTGGTGGCGTCATGTAGTCCGCGGATGCACGAGCCGACGTTCCGCCGCACCGTGGAGCGCGCCGGCATCAATCGCTATTTCTTCGAAATGGCCAATATCCGCGAACATGTGTCGTGGATCGGCAAGAATGCGGAACGCAATACCGTCAAGGCCATCGAACTTGTGCGCATGGCGGTGGAGAAGCTGCGCCGCAACCGGCCGCTCATCCCCAAACGCTTCGACGTGGTCAAACGGGTGCTGGTCATCGGTGGCGGCGTGGCAGGCATTCAGGCCGCCCTGGACTGCGCCGACGGCGGGCAGGAAGTGGTGCTGGTGGAACGGGAGCAGAGCATTGGCGGCAAGATGGCCAAGCTGGACAAGACCTTCCCCACCATTGACTGCTCTTCGTGTGTGCTTGGGCCCAAAATGGTGGACGTGGGCCAGCACCCCAAGATCACCCTGCACACCTTGGCGGAAATCGAATCGGTTTCCGGATATGTGGGCAACTTCCAGGTCACCATCCGCAAGAAGGCGCGGTTTGTGGATTGGAGCAAATGCACGGGCTGCGGGTTGTGCATGGAAAAATGCCCCAGCCGCAAGGCGCCGGATCCCTTCAACGAAGGGCTGTGTACCGCGCCGTCCATCAATATTCCTTTTCCCCAGGCCATTCCCAAGAAGGCCGCCATCAACCCGGATACCTGTATCATGAAACAAAAGGGCAAATGCGGCCTGTGTGCCAAGATTTGCCCGGTGAAATGCATCGATTTCGACCAGCAGGACGAGCTTGTGACCGTGGACGTGGGCGCCATTGTGGTGGCCACGGGGTATGACCTCTTCGACTGGCATAAGTATCCGCAGTACGGACAGGGGCGCTATCCTGATGTCATTACTTCGTTGCAGTACGAGCGCCTGCTTTCTGCGTCCGGGCCCACGGGCGGGCATATCAAGCGGCCGTCGGACGGCAAGGAGCCCAAGACCGTGGTGTTCATCCAATGTGTGGGCTCCCGCGATCGCTCGGTGGATCGGCCGTACTGTTCGGGCTTTTGCTGCATGTACACCGCCAAGCAGGCCATCCTCACCAAAGATCATATCCCGGATTCCCAGAGTTACGTCTTTTACATGGATATCCGCTCGCCGGGCAAAGGCTATGACGAATTCACCCGCCGGGCCATGGAAGAGTACGGCGCCCAGTATGTGCGCGGCCGAGTTTCCATGATCTATCCCAAGGGCGATCAATTGGTGGTGCGTGGGGCGGACACCTTGGCCGGCACCCAGGTGGAGGTGGCGGCGGACCTGGTGGTCTTGGCCGTGGGCGCCGAGGCGGCGCGCGGGGCCGTGGCCTTGGGTGAGAAACTCCGGGTGGTGCCGGACCAGTACGGCTTTTTCGTGGAGAGCCATCCCAAGCTCAAGCCCGTGGAGACCAACACCGCCGGGGTGTTTTTGGCCGGCGCCTGCCAGGGGCCCAAGGACATCCCGGCATCGGTGGGGCAGGGCAGCGCGGCTGCGGCCAAGGTGCTCGCCCTCCTTTCCAAGGACCAATTGGAGTCCGATCCCCAGGTGTCGCGGGTAACGCCCGCGCGCTGTGTGGGTTGCGGCAAGTGCGTGCAGACCTGTCCCTTTGGGGCCATCAAGCTGGTGGAAGACCGCTTTGGCAACCCCAAGGCCGAGGTGGTGGAGACCGTATGTCAGGGCTGCGGCATCTGTACCGTCACCTGTCCTCAGGGTGCCATCCAATTGGAGCATTTTACCGATAACCAGATCCTCGCGGAGGTGAATGCCTTATGTCCGCCTCGGATTCGCGTGAACTACGCATCGTAGGCTTTTTGTGTAATTGGTGCTCGTATGGCGGGGCGGATACGGCCGGGGTGGCGCGTTTTTCCCAACCTACGGATTTGCGCATCATCCGGGTGCCGTGTTCGGGCCGTATCGATCCGCTGTTCATCGTGCGCGCCTTGATCAACGGCGCGGACGGGGTGCTCGTCTCCGGCTGCCATCCGCGGGATTGCCACTATGCGGAGGGCAATTTCTACGCCCGCCGCCGTCTGGAGACGCTGAAACAGTTTCTGTCCGCCACCGGCATCGATCCGCGGCGCTTCGAGTATACCTGGGTTTCCGCTTCGGAAGGCCAGCGCTGGCAGCATGTGGTGACGGAGTTTACCCGCCGCATTCATGAACTCGGGCCGGCGCCCACCATGAGCCATGTGTCCGATGGGGCGTGGTTCGACGCCGCAGCCCCAGCTGCTGCGGGCCAAGGCTGCCCGTGTCACGGCTAGGAGGAACGGTATGCTACAGCAATTGAAAGACGCCATTACCCGCCGGCTCCCGGAGCTGGATCTGGTCTTGGGCTGGGAGATGGGTTTCGACCCCTTCCATGCCACGCCGCTGTATATCCGGGAGGCCGCGGACGTGGAGCGCCTCGTGGTGGGACCGTGGGCGGTGCACAACCTGGCCACGTATTTGCCGGGCCTCAAAGGCAAAAAGGTGGGCATCGTGGTCAAGGGGTGCGATAGCCGCAGCGTGATCCAACTGGCCAATGAGGGCCTTATCCGCCGCGAGGACGTGACGGTCTTTGGTCTGTGCTGCGACGGGGTGGTGAGCCACCGCAAGCTGCGGGACAAGCTCCCGGCGGACCTGGGCTTTGTGGAGGAGGCGCAGTGGCAGGGCGACGTGCTGCGCGCCCGCGTGGCTGGGCAGGAGGTTTCGGTGCGCCTGAGCGATGTCCTGGCCGACAAGTGTGTCGCCTGCCGCTACCCCAATGCCTTGGGCGCGGACGTGCTGGTGGGCAGCGAGCGCACTGCCTCGCCCCAGCCCGTGGCCTGCCAAGAGGCCTTCGACGCCTTGTCCAGCGCCGAGAAGCAGGCCTTTTGGCAGGAGACCATGACCCGGTGTATCCGTTGCTATGCCTGCCGCAATGCGTGCCCCATGTGCGTGTGCCGCGACCATTGTATCGCCACGAGCCGCGACCCGCTGTGGCTGGGGCAGGAGAACTCCCCTGCGGAGAACTTCATGTTCCAGATGATCCACGTGATGCATCTGGCGGGCCGCTGCACCGAGTGCGGAGAATGCGAGCGGGCCTGCCCGGTGGACATCCCGTTGCTTCTGTTGCGCCGGCACATGAATCGGGTGACCCAGGACCTCTTTGCCTATGAGGCCGGGACCACTGTTGGTCAGACCCCGCCCCTGCTCACCTTCCAGGTGGAAGAGGCGGGCATCAATGAGCGAGGTTGGTGATGGATCGTTTTCTCCCTGCAGCAAAGCTCACTGCTTTGGCGGACGACTTGGCTGGTTCGTGTCACGTGCTGGCCCCGGTGGCCCATGAGGGCAGCGTGGTCTTCCGGTGGTACCGGCCGGGCATGCGTCTGGAGTTTTGGCGCATGGCCTCCACGTCTCCCAAAGCCGCTACGTTTCCGCAGACCGAGCCGCTTTTGGTGGCCCAGCGGCATGAGGAACACAAGCAGCCGGTCATCGAAGCCACCCTCCCGCCGCATGCCCGCACCGTGGTCTTGGGCTGCCGGCCCTGCGGGGCGCGGGGCAAAGAGATCTTTGGCCCGGTGTTCTTGGGCGTGGCCCATGACCCCTACTTTGCTCGGCGCCGGGAGGATGCCCTCTTCGTCTCCCTGGTCTGCACCCGGCCCGAGACCACGTGTTTTTGTTCCAGCGTGGGCGGTGGCCCGGCGGATACCACCGGTTCCGACGTGCTGCTCATTCCGGTGGAGGGCGGATTCGTCGCCCGTTCGGTGACCGAGGCCGGGGCGGCGTTTCTCCAGCACGCGCTGTTTGAAGACATCGGCGCCCGCGGGACCGAGGCCGACGCCGTGGTGCGTCAGGCTCAAACGGCCATGCCCCCGTCCCATGACTTCTCCTCGGCGCCGGCCAAGCTCCTTGCCCGCTTCGATGACAAGGAGTTCTGGGAGCAGCAGTCCGCCAAGTGTATCTCCTGCGGGGCGTGCACGTATATGTGCCCCACCTGCTATTGTTTCAATATCACCGATGACGATTTGGGGCTCATCAGCCGGCGCATCCGTACTTGGGACAACTGCATGGCGTACACCTTCACCCTGGAAGCCAGCGGTCACAACCCTCGGCCCACCAAGGCCCATCGCTTGAAAAACCGCGTCGGTCATAAGTTCAGCTATTATCCCTCGATCCATAACGGTGTCATCGCGTGTTGTGGATGCGGCCGGTGCATCAAGCATTGCCCGGCGGGAGTGGACATCCGTGCCATTGTGCACGCGGCACAGGAGTACGCGCAATGAACCAGCACAATCCCTATTTGCCACAGATGGCCACCCTGGTGGAGGTCATCGAGGAAACGCCCAATATCAAGACCTTTCGTGTGGTGCTGGACGATGAGGAGAAGATGCAAAACTTCACTTTTCGTCCCGGCCAGGTAGGGCAGCTGTCGGTCTTTGGCGTGGGCGAATCCACCTTTGTCATCAACTCCTCGCCCACCCGCATGGAGTATCTCCAGTTCAGCGTCATGCGCGTGGGT
The DNA here is from genome assembly GCF_059568695.1 of Thermodesulfomicrobium thermophilum DSM 16697. Taxonomy (NCBI): domain Bacteria; kingdom Pseudomonadati; phylum Thermodesulfobacteriota; class Desulfovibrionia; order Desulfovibrionales; family Desulfomicrobiaceae; genus Thermodesulfomicrobium; species Thermodesulfomicrobium thermophilum. The sequence continues at coordinate 87,139 of NZ_JCANTW010000012.1, forward strand.
GAGGTGACAACGCGGCTGCATCAATTGCGGCCGGGCGATAAAGTGGGGGTGCGTGCCCCCTTGGGCAACGGCTTCCCGGTGGAGACCATGCGCGGTAAGAACATCGTCTTCATCGGCGGCGGCATCGGTATGGCGCCGCTGCGCACCCTCTTTATCTACATGCTCGATAACCGCGCGGATTTCGGGGATATCACCCTGCTGTACGGTGCGCGCACGCCCGTGGACATGACCTACAAGGCGGAGCTTCCTGAGTGGCTGGGCCGCTCCGACGTGCGCACCGTGCTCACCGTGGACGCCGAGTACCCGGGCTGGGAGCATCGGGTGGGGCTCATCCCCAACGTGCTTTTGGACTTGGCCCCCTCGCCGGAAAACACCGTGGCCGTGACCTGCGGCCCGCCCATCATGATCAAGTTTACCCTCCAGGCCCTCAAGAAATTGGGCTTCGAGGACGAACAGATCATCACCACCTTGGAAAAGCGTATGAAGTGTGGGGTGGGGCTGTGTGGCCGCTGTAACATCGGCACCAAATACGTGTGCGTGGACGGTCCGGTGTTCACGTATGCCCAGCTCAAGGAACTTCCTTCGGAACTCTAGCCGGGGTCAGACCCTGGAGGAATTATGGCAGGTATCTTTTCCGCTTCCGACGTGCTGACCGCAGCACAAGAGATCGAACAGCGTGGTCAGGTGTTCTACACCCGCCTGGCCGAAACCGCCACGGATCCTTCCTTGGCGCAGACCTTCCGCTTCTTGGCTCAGGAGGAGGAGAAGCATTGGCAGATCTTCCACGACCTTGCCTGCCGCCTCGGCGAGGTGGAGCTTCCGGCCTGGGCCACGGAAGAGGAATACGTGGAGTACCTTACGGCCCTCATCGATTCCCATACCCTCTTTCGTCTGGGGGATATGGACGCCCTGCGGCAATTCGTGGGCAGCCGCGAAGAGGCCATCCATGCGGCCATGGGCTTTGAGAAGGACACCATCGTATTCTTCAAAGAAATGCAGGAATTCGTTCCCGAGGGCGACCGAGACGCGGTGCAGGCCTGTGTGGAGGAAGAACGCCGGCATCTGCGCATGCTGGCGGGGCTGTTGCGCTGACTCGCCTTCGGTTTCCCCAAGATACAACGCGGCGCTCCACTCGGGGCGCCGCGTTGTTTGGAGCTAGAGACTGCGGAGGGCGGCCACGACCTCGTCGATGATCCACGCAGGGGTGGAGGCCCCGGCGGTCACCCCGATGGTGGTGCAGGACGCCATTTCGCCCGGCAGCTCGGCCGCGGTTTCCACATGCCAGGTGGGCCGGCCGCATTCCGTACCGATTTGCGCCAGGCGTCGGGTATTGCCGCTGTTTTTTCCCCCCACCACCACGAGGCCGTCCACGTGGCGGCACAGGGCGCGCACCTCGTCTTGGCGTAGCTTGGTGGCGTCGCAAATGGTGTCCAGGACGGTGAGCTCCGGGATCCGGGCCTGGAGCAGGGCCGCGATGCGGTGAAATTCCGTGCGATCCTGGGTGGTCTGCGCGGCAAGCACCGCTGGGCCGAAGGGATGCGGGATGCCGTCGAGTTCCTCGGCGCTTTGAAAGACCACGGCTCGTTCTGCACGGCTTTTGAGCCCCTGCACTTCGGGATGGTCGGGCTCGCCGAAGAGGAGCAGCGGCGTCCCCTTCCGGCAATGGCGTTCGATGAGTACTTGGGCCTTTTTCACCTTGGGACAGGTGGCGTCCACCACGGTAAGCGGGCGTTGGGCCAGGGCGCGGGCGGTGTCCACCGGGATGCCGTGGGCGCGCACCAGGACCACGGCATGGTCGGGGATTTCTTCAAGGCTGTGCGCCACGCGCACCCCTCGTTCGTGGTAGCGGGCGAGCACCTGGGGGTTGTGGATGATAGGGCCCAAGGTGACGATGGTGCGGTTTGGGTGTTCGGCCATGGCCTGGTCCAATTGACGCAGGGCCCGGGCGACACCCATGCAAAAGCCCGCGGTCTTGGCGAGGGTGATGTTCATGATTCCTCCGATGGGTCGGCGATACAGTCCAGGGCCTCCTCCCAGGTGGAGCAGTGGATGAGGCGGGTGCGGATGGCGCGGGCTTGGGGCATGCCCCGGAAAAAACGAGGGGCGAGGGTGCGCAACTGCAAGAGTCCTTGGCGCGGGGAGCCCCATCGGTGGTGGAGGGCTGCGAGGCGGGTGATGCACGCGCGAATGGAGGCGAGATCCCGGGTCGGCGGCGGGGTGCCGCGCATGAGGGCGGTGAAGCGCTCAAAAATGGCCGGGTCCCCCATGGCGCCGCGGGCGAACATCACTCCGTCCACACCGGTGGTCTCAAGGCAGCGCACCGCGTCTTCAGCGGTGAAGAGGTCGCCGCTGGCAAGTACCGGCAGGGGCACGGCCGCTTTGAGGCGGCGCAGGTGTTCGGTGCGGGCGGTTCCGGAAAATCCTTGGCTGGCGGTGCGCGGGTGCAGCGTGATCCAGCCGACGCCCACGGCTTCCAGGCGGCGGGCGATGTCCAGGTAGGTGTGCTGGGTTTCGTTCCAGCCAAGGCGCAGCTTGACGCCTACCGCATTGCGTCCCGCGGCGGCCACCATGGCTTCGACCACGGCGCTGATGCGGCCGGGGTCGCGGAGCAGAGCCGCCCCTGCCCCGGTTTTGGTCACCTTGGGCACCGCGCATCCGGCATTGAGGTCGAACCAGCCAAAGCCTTGTTGACGCAACCGCGCCGTGGCTTCGCCGAGGACTTCCGGTTCCGCGCCAAAGAGCTGCACCACGAGCGGGTGGTCTTCCGGGCAGGTGGCAAGGAGATCCGCTGTGCCGGAAGATCCCAGGAGCAGGCCCTTGGCGCTCACCATTTCCGTGACCGCCACAGCGCAGCCGTGCTCCCGGCAAAGCAGCCGAAACGGCAGGTTGGAGTAGCCTGCCAGCGGCGCAAGCCACGGTTGCAGTGGAGAGATTGGAGGGGAGTGCACCATGCCCCAAGCCTACAAGGAGGGCCAGGAAAGTCAAAGATTGGAGAGACAGCTACCGCCCTTCGCTCTCCAAGATGAGCTCCACTTCGTCCACGGTCAGGCCCGTGGCTTGGGCCAGGGCTTGGGGGGATTGGCCGCGGCGTCGGCCGCTGACGATGATATGACGCAAGAATTCCGGTGATTTGGTGTAGCGTTCTGCTTCTTGGAGCAGCCGACGGAGATGGGTGGCGGTTTGGGCGAGCTGGGCATTGAGCTGGGTGAGCTCTTCTTGACGTTCAGCGAAGCTGGCCACCAGTTCTTGCTCCAAGCGGGTGTTCCAGGCGAGTTTTTCCATGAATTCGCCCTGGCGCTCTTGCAGGGCCCGAATGAGGGCTTCGGATTGGCGCAGACGCAGATAGAAGAAGATGGCTACTGCGGCCAAAAGGACTTCCACAGCGGAAGAAGCCAGCAGGATCCACACGGGCCAGTCCATGCTCATACCTCGGTATCCAGGATGCGGCCGCGCTGGGGTTCGTCCTCTTCTGCCTCGAAAGAGGACGCGCGCCCTTGCGGGGTCGACGATCCCGTGGGGGATTCTTGCCGCCGTGCTGCGCTCTGTTTGGCGCCTTTGTGCATTTTTTGGACGCGGTCTTTTTGGAGCTCCGTCTGTTTTTGTACGATATCACCAGCAAGAGACTGGAATATTTCTGGATGCGCCTGCATCAGGTGGTGGATCTGCTGGGCATTGGGGATTTGTGCCAGTAGCGTGGCGATATCGATGGAGTGGACCATGGGTCACCGAATGACGTATTCGTCGATCAATAGGGTTTCGATCTGACCGTTTCCGAGGTACTGATTCATGACCGCAAGGATGTCTTCTTTGAGTTTCTCGGCGTTCTTGGTGTCACTGAGAAAGGAGAGCCCTTTGTTTCGGAGATAGTAGTACACTGCATCGCGCAGGATGATTCTTTTGCGCCGTATTTCCCATTCTAGGATATCCGGGATTCCGCTGATGGAAAATTTGCAATTGAGAAAGCGTGTGGTCCCGTTTTGGTCGTATTCGATCATAAACGGTTCAAAGGTGATGGTGTGCAGCGTGATGGGCTTTTCTTCAGGTGGTTTCTGGGGCTTTTTTTCTTCTTTGGGCGGCGGCGGTGGCGGTGGCGGCGCGGCTTCTTGAGTGGGGAGGAGAAAATAGACCGCCAGTCCCCCGAGCAGAAAAAGCAGGACCCCTGCTGCGGCAAGCACCAGGGGACGTTTCCACAATGGGGTCTTGGCGGGTTCTGGGGCTGATTCCGGTTGGGGCGCTGCGGGCGGTGTTTCTGGCTCCGGGGCCTTGGGCTTGGGCTCTTCTTCCTCCACGTCGAGGAAGAGGGCGTCGTCCAGATCCAGTTCAACCTTTTGCAGGCCCCGCGGGACGTCCTCCGTGAGTTTTTCGGTATCCAAGGTGGCCTTGTCATCGGCCTCTGGGGGCACCATCAGGCTCAGGAGGACGCGCATGGGTCAGGTCATTCGAAAATCTTGTTGATTTTTTGCTGGAGGGTTTCCGCGGTGAAGGGTTTGACGATGTAGTTGGAAACCTTGGCCTGCACCGCTTCGATGATGTTTTCCTGCTGGGCTTCTGCCGTGACCATGAGGAAGGGCAGGTCGGCGAACTCTTCGCTGCCCCGGACTTTGCGCAAAAGCTCGATGCCCGTCATGTTGGGCATGTTCCAGTCGGAAATGATGAAATCGATTTGATCCTTGTTGAGGATTTCCCATGCAGTGGTGCCGTCATCGGCCTCGACGATATTGTTGAAGCCCAACTGGCGGAGGATGTTTTTGATGATGCGGCGCATGGTGGAAAAATCATCGACGATGAGCACCCGCATGTTGGTGTTGACCGGCATGAACGCCTCCGTAGTGTGTCAGAAGTTGCCGTAGGTTTCGCAAAACCACGATCTGAGTTTCCGGGTGGCCTGGGAGTGGAGCTGGGAAACCCGGCCCTCGGTGATGTCGAGTACCTGGGCGATTTCCTTCATATTGAGCTCCTCGATATAATAGAGCCCCAGGACCATCTTTTCCTTGAGCGTCAGCTTATCGACGAGCCCTGCCACCTTGTCAATGAGCTCCTGGTGGGCCACTTGTGCTTCCGGGGAGGTTGCATCTTCGGGCGTGCCGCATGTTTCCTGAATCGCCTCCAGGCTGAGGACCACCTGGGCGTTGAGGGCCTCCAGGGCGCATTCCAGGTCTTCTTCAGGGATGTCGCAGAGTTCCTGTAGGGTTTCGCGATTTGGGACGTGTCCGTGGCAGCGTTCATACTCCAGCATGATGGTTTGGAGCTTCTTGATGCGGCCCCGCAGCCCCCGGGAGTACCAATCCATGCCGCGCAAGGCGTCCAGCATGGCGCCGCGGATGCGCGCCTCGGCAAAGGTCTCGAAGCGGATGCCGCGTTCCGGAGTGAATTTTTCCATGGCCTCCATGAGTCCGACCGCGCCGCTGGAGATGAGCTCCTGCAGGTCTACGTGGCCGGGCAGGCGCGCCTTGAAATGCAGGGCGATAGCCTTGATGCGTGGCGCCATCTGGCGGGCCAAACGGTCTTTGTCCGCTGGGGAAAGCGCTTCTCGGGGCTTAGGCGCCGGCAAAGAGGAGTCGTTTCCAGAAGAACTTGATGTTGCCATCGGCGTGCTCCTGAGGTCTCCACGCAGCCATGGTTTGGGCAATGCGCGTGACCGCCGCGGCTGCCGGGCTGTCGGAGGCGTGGACGCATACCGGAACCTGGTGGGTGACGGCCCGGCGTACGGCGGCATCTTGCGGAACCACGCCCAGAAAGTCCAGGGAGACGCCCTCGAGAAAGTGGTCACACGCCCCGGCCAGGCGGGCGAACACGTCTTTGGCCTCGCGGTCGCTTGCCGCCATGTTGACGATCACATGAAAGCGCCCCACTCCGTGGCGCAGGTGGAGCACCTTGATGAGGGCGTAGGCGTCGGTGAGGGAGGTGGGCTCCGGGGTGAGGACGAGCAGGCGCTCTTGGGCGGCGACGTTGAAGTAAAGCACCGTATCCCCCACGCCGGCTCCGGTATCCACGAGCAAGATGTCCACCTGGTCTTCCAGCTCGTCCATGGCGGCGAGAAGTTCCAGCTTTTGGCCTGTGGACAGGGCGGTGAGCTCGGTGCCGCCGCTGGTGGCCGGCAGGATGGAAAACCCGTAGCCCGAAGGGCACAAAATGTCGTCTATGTTCATTCCCTCGAAGATATGGCCGAGGTTGCGCTCCGGGGTCAGGCCGAGGAGGACGTCCACGTTGGCGAGCCCCAGGTCTGCATCCAGGAGGATACAGCGTTTGCCCAGGCGGGCAAGCTGGATGGCCAGATTCACGGCGAGATTGGTTTTGCCCACGCCGCCTTTGCCGGAAGTGATGGAACAGACCACGGGTATGGTTGGTGTCATGGCGTCAGTATGGCTCATGCCGGGTTAGGGTAGGGCAGTTCATGGCGCAGCACCAAGCGCCATAGGTCCCGGGTCGATGGGGCGGCCAGGGTGTTTTTGATCTCCGCGCCCACGGAAACCAGGGACACCGGGAGCTGGGTGCGCACCGCCTGATTGACGATTTGACCAAAACTACAGGCTTCGTCGAGCTTCGTCCAGACGATGCTCGCGGTGCGGGGGCCAAGGAAGCGCTGCATGAAGGCGCGGGTCTGGGCTTCGGAAAAAAGCGGCGCCAGCACGGCGTGCTGCAGGGCGTCTTGAGCGAGGGGGGCAGGCAATGCGTCCAGGGTGGCGGGGGATGCGTCCACCAGCAGGAGATCGAAGGCTTCGGGGGCGGGCCAGCCTTCGCGCAGGACGTCACAAAAGGCGATGCCCGAAAGCTCGGCGTAGTGGCGTAGCACCAAGCGGCCTTGGTTGCCTACCGCGTGGGCGAGGAGCACGCGGGTCTGGGGCTGGGTGCGCTTGAGGTGGAGCGCCAGGCGCAGGACTACGCTGCTGGTCCCGCACCCCGAGGGGCCGGTAAAGAGGTGTACGCGTCCCGGCCATGGGGAGGACCACCACGGCCGCATCGGGGTGAGCCTTTCGAGGATCGGCAGGATGGACTCGGTGGGCGCGGTGCGGAAGCGTTCGATCAGCGACAGGCGAATGCTGTCTTCCACGCCTTCGCGTTCGAGGGTGTCGAGAAGCGCGCGGTGGCGGGGCGAGAGCATGGCCGTGTCCAGCCCCGGCTTGAGGGCGGCCATGAGGTGGCGGCGCAAGAGCTCCCATTCCCTGCGCAGGGAGTCGGCATCGCCAGGCAAGGAGGCCGCGGTGGGCGCCAGGGGGTCTGCGGGTTCGGCTGCAGGTCCCTGGGGGGGGCTGGGCGGGAGGGGCGTTTCCCGGGCGGCCATGATCTCCACCCACGAGCCGTCGTCTTTGGTGACGGTCTTGGTGCCGAGGATGATGGCGTCTGTCCCGAGTTCCGCCTTGATGCGCCCCATGACTTCCGTGGCGCTGCGGCCCACGTAGGTTTTGACCTGCACGGATTACACCTCCACCACTGCCACCGATTCCAAGCGGATGTCCGGGGGGATTTCCGCCTGGGAGATCACCGGGACCGTCGGGAGAAAGCGGTTCAAGAGTTGCGCCAAGTGCATACGAATGGGCGGCGAGACCAGGAGCACGGTTTGACCGTCGGCCACCATGCCTTTCTCTGCGGCCTTGCCGATGGCCTGGATGATGCGGTGGGCGAGGCCGGGCTCCATGGCCAGGTAGGTGCCGGAGTCGCTGCGCTGGATGCTTTCCTGGAAGGTGGCTTCGATGTTCGGCGCCAGGGTGATGATGGGCAGGGTCTTGCCGCCGCCCAGATAGGGCTTCACCACGGTGCGGGCCATGCGCTGGCGCACATATTCGGTCAGCTGGTCTGGGTCTTTGATCATGGTGCCGTAGTCGGCCAGAGTCTCCACGATGGTGAGGAGATCGCGGATGGAGACCCCCTCGCGCACGAGGTTCTGGAGCACCTTTTGGACCGTGCCGAGAGGCAGGATGGTGGGCACCAACTCTTCCACGGCCTTGGGGGCGCGTTGGGCCAGGTTGTCCAGCAGGGACTGGACTTCTTGGCGCCCCAAGAATTCGTGGAGATTGCGCCGGAAGACTTCGGTAAGGTGGGTGGCCACCACGGTGGCGGGGTCCACCACGGTGTACCCGGCCATGATGGCTTCGTCCTTTTGGGCTTCGGGGATCCACAGGGCCGGAAGGTTGAAGGCCGGCTCCAGGGTCTCCACACCCTTGATCTTGTGCCGGGCGTCGCCGGGATCCATGGCCAGGTAATGATCGATGAGGATTTCCGCCCCTGCCACGCGGTTGCCTTTGATGAGCACGGCGTATTCGCCGGGTTTGAGTTGGAGGTTGTCGCGCAGGTGCAGCGCCGGTACCACCACGCCCATGTCCAGGGCGAATTGACGGCGGATGGAACGGATGCGGGAAAGCAGGGTGCCGTTTTGTTCTTCGTCCACCAAGGGGATGAGGCCGTAGCCCACTTCCAGCTCCATGATGTCGAGCGGCAACAGATTGAGCGCTTCTTCCGGGCTGTCTGGGGCGGTCTTGGCGGCTGTGCCTTTCTTGGCGTCCGCCTTGGGGCTTTCCGCCTGGATGCGGGCGATGGCCCGAGCCATGAGGAAGAGCAGGCCCGCCAAGGTGGAGAACGCCACGAAGGGCATGCCCGGCACGAGGGCGAACAGGACGAGCACGCCGGAGACCAATTGCAGCGCCCGGGGGTGGTTGGTGAGCTGGCCGATGATCTCTTCGCCCATCTTGGCCTCGGCCGCGGCGCGGCTCACGATGATGCCCGCCGAGGTGGAGATGATGAGCGAAGGGATGGTGGAGACCAGGCCGTCGCCGATGGTCAGCAGCGTGTAGGTGCGGGCGGCTTCCATCCAGTCCATGTCCTTTTGGAGCACGCCGATGAAAAACCCGCCCACGATGTTCACAAAGGTGATGAACATGCCGGCGTTGACGTCTCCGGAGACGAATTTGCCCGCGCCGTCCATGGCGCCGTAGAAATCCGCCTCGCGGCGCAGGTTTTCCCGCTGCCGGGTGGCCTCCTGTTCGTCGATGAGTCCGGCGTTGAGGTCCGCCTCGATGGCCATCTGCTTGCCCGGCATGGCGTCCAGGGTGAAGCGGGCCGCCACTTCGGCGATGCGGGTGGTGCCGGTGACGATGACCGTCTTGTTGAGGATGAAGAGGATGAGGAAGATGACGATGCCGATGGCGTAATTGCCGCCCACCACGAATTCGCCGAAGGTTTGGATCACGGAGCCTGCGGCGTCGGTGCCTTTGTCGCCGTGGAGCAGGATGAGGCGGGTGGAGGCCACGTTGAGGGCCAGGCGCAGCAGGGTGGTCACCAGGAGCACGGTGGGAAACACCGAAAATTCCAGGGGTGAGCGCATGAACATGGAGGTGATGAGGATGACCAGGGCAAAGGAGATGGAGAACGCCAGCATCATGTCCAGCACCAGCGTGGGCAGGGGAATGAGCATGACGAACAGGATGGTGACCACCCCGCCGGCCAAGAGGATGTCGCCTTGGCGGGTGAAACGGGTGTAGTCGATGTCGAGGGAGAGTGTCCTGGTCGCCATTTTTCTGACATGCCTCCGGGGGCGGGATTAGGTCCTGCGCGGCCGGATTTTGTAGATTTGCGCAAGGAGTGCGGCCACGGCCTGGTAGAGATCCTCGGGGATGGTCTGCCCCACGTCCACGCTTTTATACAAAGCACGTGCCAGGGGTTTGTTTTCGCGGATGGGGACTCCATGCTGGCGGGCCAGTTCCCGGATGCGCTCCGCCAGCGCCCCGGCGCCCTTGGCCACCACGATGGGGGCTGGGGCCTCCTTGGGGTCGTAGCGCAAGGCGATGGCCAGGTGGGTGGGGTTGGTGACCACCACGTCCGCCTTGGGGACTTCCTGCATCATGCGCTGTTTCATCACCGCCAGCATCTTTTGGCGTTGTTTGCTCTTGATGACCGGATCGCCTTCTGCCTGCTTGCGCTCGTCTTTGACTTCGTGTTTGGTCATCTTGATGTTCTCCTCGTAGTCCCAGCGGGTGTAGAGGAGATCGGCGATGCCGATGAGCAGCATGGGCACCAGGGCATAGCGGAACATGTCTGCGCCGGTTTTCAGGATATACACCGCGATGGCTTCCGGAGTTTGGTAGACCAGGGGCAGGACTTCGCCAAAGGCCCGGTGCAGCACGAGGTAGGGGCCGATGGCCACGGCAGCGGCCATGAGGGCGCTTTTGGCCAGGCGGATGAAGGTGTCCTTGGACATCAAGATACGTTTGAGCCCGGCGGTGAGGTTGAATACCTGGAGTTTGGGCCGGAATACTTTGGGGGCCCAGAGACTCCCCACCTGCAGGCGCAAGGTGAGGTAGGCGGCCCCGGCCACGGTGAGGAGCACCGGCGCCACCATGAGGGCGGTGCTGGCAAGACAGCGCTGGAAGAGTGCGTAGGTGGAGGCTGGAGTGAGCTCGAAGCGCATGCCTTCGGTGAAGAACCAGTCCATGAGCGAACCCATTTCTTGGTAGAGAAAATGGATGCTCATCTGCAGGGCCGCCAGTCCGGCGAGCAGCGTGATGGGCTTGGGCAACTCCTGGCTTTTGGGGACATTGCCTTCGGAGCGGACCTTGCGGCGTCGCTTGGGGGTGGCAGCTTCGGTGCGGCTCGGGTCACGCTGGGCCATGGGTTACCTCATCATCCCCAGTATGCGAAACATGGTTTGCGGCAGATCCGTGACAAAGGCGTCCATAGCCAGGGCCATGAGCTCCAAGAGCAACACCAGAAACGCAAATCCCACAGCGATCTTGATGGGAAACCCCATGACGAGGACGTTCATCTGCGGGGAAGCGCGGGACACCAAAGCCAGGGCCAAATCCACCAGCAGCAGCGCCGCCAGCACCGGGGCGGCGATCTGGATGGCGGTGACGAAGATGCCTGCGGAAAGTTGCAGGATGTTTTGGCTGAGCCCCTCGGAGATCAAGAGGCGTCCCGGCGGGATGAGGTCAAAGCTGCGGATCACCCCAGAGAGCAGCACCAAATGGCCGTTCATGGCAAGAAACACCAGCGCTGCGGTCATGTAGAGGAAATGGGCGGTGATGGCCTCTGAGGTTCCGGATTCGGGGTCGATGGCGTTGACCATGGTGAACCCCATCTGGAACCCGATGATCTGGCCGCCGGTCTGGACGGCGGCGAAGATGAGTCGCACCACGAGCCCCAGGATGAGCCCCAAAAGGAGTTCGCCCAAAAGGATGAGGGCCAGGGAAAACGGATGGGCCGGAAGTTCGCCGCCGTAATTGGTGAGCCGTGGCCACAGCGCCACGGTGAGCACCAGACAGAGTGCCGCCTTGGCGGGCGACGGCAGTCCTTGGCCGCCAAAAAATGGGAGCAGGAAGAGGATGACGCTGATGCGCAGCAGCGCAAAGAGAAAGCCGAGAAAGAGGTGGGCGTCGAGGGGAAAGAGCTCCATGCCGGGCACGTAGCAAGAATATTGCCAGGCATGGAGAGGACTTGGAGGCGCGGCGCGCGGCCTGGAGGCTGGCTGGGGGATGTCAAGACGTTGGCGGCATGCTGCGAAGCGTTTCTTCCATTTGCCAGCGCTGCAGTCCTTGAAAGACGTTGGTGAGTCGTCGCGGGTCGTGCTGGCAGAGGGCGCGTACTGCGTCGAGCATGCGGCTGCGGGCCGTGTCGTCTTTGGAAGGGCAGGGGTTCTCCCAGACCGGAAGGTTCCACTTACGGGCGGCCTGGCGGATGAGCTTTTTTTCCACCAAGATGAGGGGGCGGATCATGGTGAGTTGGCCGCCGAAATAGCGCTCTTTGGGCATCAGCCCGTAGACCTTGCCGGTTTGGACGAGGTTGAGAAAAAATGTGGTGGTGAGGTCGTCGGCGGTATGCCCCATGGCCAGATGGGTCAGGTTGTACTGCCGGCACAGGGTAAAGAGGCGTTTGCGCCGCAAGTGGGCGCAGTAAAAGCACGGGGAGTTTTTGCGGTTTTCCGATGAGTGCGCCCGGGGACCGAAGTCGGTGACCTCCACATGGCAGGCGACGCCATGCCGCCGCGCCCAGTGGACCAAGGGGGCGTGGTTTTCCGGGGCAAAGCCGGGGTTGAGGTGCAGGATCATGAGCTCTACGGGAAACGGCAGGATGCGTTGGCGCAGAAGAAGCACGTGCAGGAGGACCCAGCTGTCCACTCCGCCGGAGGCGGCAATGCCGATGCGCGCCCCAGGATGGGTCATGTCCAGCCGTTGCATGGCCTTGCCCGCCAGGCGTAGGCAGCGTTCTTGGGCGAAGTGGAGTTTGCCCCATTGAGCCATAACTACTCCAGAAGTTTGACAGCAGACGAGGATGCTTTAGGAAGAAACCATCGGTAACGGATTCCCGCGCCAGGCACCGGAAGTCGCCATTGACAGCGTGTCTTTCCTGGTCATAACATAACATTCTTTTGGCACGCCGAGCATGCTCGGCCGTGCTTTTTTGGACACGGGAGGGGAAATGGCCAGAATCACTGTGGAAGATTGTTTGGAAAAGGTCAACAACCGCTTCTTGATTGTGCAGATGGCCATCAAGCGGGTCAAGCAGTATCATGAGGGCTATCCTCCACTGATCGAGAGCAAGAATAAAGAAGTGGTGACGGCCTTGCGGGAGATTGCGGAGGGCAAGGTGCTGCCGGACGTGGAGCGCCTTGAGGATCTGAAATTTGTTGTGGAAGACGACGTGGAAGCCTGATGGCGAAGCGGGATTACTACGAAATCTTGGGCGTGGATCGCTCGGCGTCGGCGGAGGAGATCAAGAGCGCGTACCGCAAGCTGGCGTTTCAGTATCATCCGGACCGCAATCCGGGCGACCCTGAGGCGGAGGAAAAGTTCAAAGAGGCTGCCGAGGCCTACGAAATACTTGGTGACCCGGACAAGCGGGCTCAGTACGATCGTTTTGGACACGCTGGCGTCAATGGCCAGGGGTTTGGCAGCCACTTTGAGAGTGCCGAGGACGTATTCAGCGCCTTTAGCGATATTTTTGGGGAATTTTTTGGGTTCAGCGCCGCCAGTCGGCACCGCCCCCGTCGGGGCGCGGACTTGCGGTATAACCTGACGATCCCTTTTCGCGACGCGGCCAAAGGCACGGAGGTGGAGATCCAGATCCCCAAGCGGGATGTGTGTGATGAATGCCACGGATCAGGCGCCGCCCCTGGACATAGCCCGCAGACCTGTCGGCATTGCGGCGGTGTGGGCCAGATCACCCAGGCGCAGGGGTTCTTTCGGATCTCGGTGCCCTGCCCGGTGTGCCGGGGGGAGGGGACGGTCATCACCCATCCGTGCCCCAAGTGCCGGGGCCGGGGGATTGTGCAGATCTCCAAGACCCTCAAGGTGCGTGTCCCCGCTGGGGTGGACAGCGGCAGCCGCTTGCGCGTGCGCGGCGAAGGCGAACCGGGAGAAAACGGCGGGCCGGCCGGGGACCTTTTCGTGGTCATTTACGTGGAGGAAGACCCGGTATTTTCCCGCCAAGGCCAGGATCTGGTGGTGCGCACCGAGATTTCGGTGGTGCAGGCCATTTTGGGCGCCAAGATCGAGGTGCCGACCCTGGATGATCCGGTGAGCGTGGATGTCCCCAACGGCACGCAGCCGGGCAAGGTGCTGCGCATCCCGGGCTTGGGGATCCCGCGGTTGGGCGGCGGCCCCCAAGGCGACCTGCTGGTGGAGGTGATGGTGCGGATTCCTACTTCCGTGACCAAACGTCAGGAAGAGCTCTTGCGGGAATTCGAGAAGTTGGAAGAAGACCGCCCCCTCAACCGGGTGAAGGACTTTTTCAAAAAGGCCATGGGCGACTAGGGGGAAACTGTGGAAGAACAGCCGTTTTCGCATCTCGATGCCCAGGGCGCGGCGCGCATGGTGGACGTGTCGGCCAAGGCGGACACGGTGCGCCGGGCCGTGGTGCGCACGCGGGTGGAACTTTCCGCATCCACGTTCGCCCTCCTGCAGGACAAGGCCCTGCCCAAGGGAGACGTGCTCACCGTGGCCAAGGTCGCGGGGATCATGGCGGCCAAAAAGACCGCGGACCTCATCCCCCTGTGTCATCCCCTTGCCTTGACGGCGGTGGACGTGCGCTTCGACCTCGACCCCCAGGCCGCATGCGTGCACATTGAGGCCGAGGCCCGCGCTGTGGGGCCTACTGGTGTGGAGATGGAGGCCTTGGTGGCTGCCCAGGTGGCGGCTATGACCATTTACGATATGTGCAAGGCCGTGCAGCGGGATATCCGCATTACCGACTGTCGCCTGGTGCACAAAAGCGGCGGGAAAAGCGGTACTTTTGAAGCCCCGTAGTCCAAGACGGCACGGGCGGTGTGCAGCAGCGTCCCGGGGCGGAAGTCTTTCCGCCTCGGGACGTGTGTTTTTTAGAAGGGGATGGTGGTTGCGCCACCGAGATAGGGCTGCAGGGCATCAGGCACGCGCACGGTGCCGTCCGCCTGCTGGTAGTTCTCCAAAATGGCGACCATGGTGCGACCAACGGCAAGTCCGGAACCGTTGAGGGTGTGTACCAGGGCGGATTTCTTGGCGCCTTTGGGCCGAAAGCGGATGCCGGCGCGGCGGGCCTGGAAGTCCTCGAAATTGGAACATGAGGAGATCTCCCGGTACGTGGCTTGCCCGGGCAGCCAGACTTCGATGTCATAGGTTTTGGCGGCCGAGAACCCCAAATCGCCGGAGCAGAGGGTGACCACCCGGTAGGGGAGCTCCAGGCGCTGCAAAATGGCTTCGGCATGGGTGAGCAAGAGTTCCAGCTCGTCGTAGGAGGTGTCCGGGTGGGCCAGGCGTACCAGCTCCACTTTGTGGAATTGGTGTTGGCGGATGATGCCTTTGGTGTCCTTGCCGTAGGAGCCCGCCTCGGAGCGGAAACACGGGGTGAAGGCGCACAAACCCATGGGCAGATCGGCTTCGTCCAGGGTGGTGTCGCGGAAGATGTTGGTGACCGGGACTTCCGCCGTGGGGATGAGGTAGTAGTCCGTGCCGGTGAGGTGGAAGAGGTCTTCTTCGAATTTGGGCAGTTGCCCGGTACCGAGGAGACTTGCGCGGTTGACGATCACCGGCGGTAGCACTTCCTGGTAGCCGTGCTCCTGGGTTTGCACGTCCAGCATGAAGCTGAAAAGCGCCCGTTCCAGGCGGGCGGCCCAGCCGCGCAAGAGCACGAAGCGGCTGCCGGTGATCTTGGCTGCGGTTTCGAAGTCGAGCCCGCCGAGACGAGCGCCGATTTCCCAGTGTTCTTTAGGGGTAAAGGAGAACTGCGGAGGTATTCCCCAGCGGCGCACCTCGGTGTTGTCGGCATCGGAGTTGCCTTCGGGCACCGAGGCATGCGGGATATTGGGAATGGTGAGAAGCATCTCTTGGAACTGGGCGTCCACGGCAGCGCAGCGTTCATCCAATTCCTTGATGCGCTGGGAAAGCGCTCCCAACTCCGCCATCAGGGCGGAGGCGTCTTGCCCCGAGCGCTTCATCTGCGCCACCTGCTGGGAGGCCTGGTTGCGCTGTGCCTTGAGGGTCTCCACTTCCGTAGTGAGCTGTCGGCGGGTTTCGTCCAGGGCGAGCAGGGCGTCCAGATCGATGGTCGCCCGGCGAAGTTGCAGTGCCTTGCGGACGATCTCCGGGTTTGTGCGGAGGAGTTTGCTGTCGAGCATAGGGCATCTCCATAGAAAAATCGTGGCAAACCCAAAATTTCTATCTCCCCGGGCCGCAAAGCACAAGGCCGGGGAAGGACGTGCGAAAAAATTTTTCTCCCTGCCCTTGACTGGTCGGCATGCGGTTTTATTGGAGGCTTCGTCTTCGTGGTCGGTTTCGCTGACCTCATTATTTTTCGGACAAATAAACCATCGCTATGGAGGATTCTGTATGCAGCTCAAACCGTTGCACGACCGTATCTTGGTGAAGCGCCTGGAAGAAGAGCAGGTGACCAAAGGCGGCATCATCATTCCGGACTCGGCCAAAGAAAAGCCCATCAAGGGTGAAGTGGTGGCCGTGGGTCAGGGGAAGACCGCTGATGATGGCAAGCTCATTCCGATGAATGTCAAGCAGGGCGACAAGGTCATCTTCAACAAGTACGCCGGCACGGAGATCAAGATCGAGGGCGAGGAATTCCTCATCATGCGGGAAGATGACGTCCTGGCCATTATCGAAGGTTAATTTTTCTTCCAGTATCTAATCTCTTTAAGGAGTCGAGAATATGGCTGCCAAAGTCATTAAGTTTGATGTCAAAGCTCGTGAGCGTCTGAAAAAAGGTGTGGATACCCTGGCCGATGCCGTGAAGGTGACCCTTGGTCCCAAGGGCCGCAACGTGGTCATCGAGAAATCTTTTGGCTCGCCGGTCATCACCAAGGACGGCGTGAGTGTGGCCAAGGAGATCGAGCTGGAAGACAAGTTCGAGAACATGGGCGCCCAGATGGTGAAGGAAGTGGCGTCCAAGACCTCGGACGTGGCTGGCGACGGTACCACCACGGCCACCATCTTGGCTCAGGCCATCTTCCACGAAGGCGTGAAGCTGGTGGCTGCCGGCCGTAACCCCATGGCCATCAAGCGCGGTATCGACAAGGCGGTGGACGCCGTGGTGGCTGCCTTGGACAAGCTGGCCAAGCCCACGCGTGATCAGAAGGAAATCGCTCAGGTGGGCACCATCTCCGCCAACAACGACGCCACCATCGGCAACATCATCGCCGAGGCCATGAGCAAAGTGGGCAAGGAAGGCGTCATCACCGTGGAAGAAGCCAAGGGCCTGGAGACCACCCTTGAGGTGGTGGAAGGCATGCAGTTCGACCGCGGCTATCTCTCCCCCTACTTCGTCACCAATCCGGACAAGATGGTGTGCGAGCTCGATTCGCCCCTCATCCTCATCAACGAAAAGAAGATTTCCAACATGAAGGAGCTCCTGCCCGTGTTGGAGCAGGTGGCCAAGATGGGCAAACCGCTGCTCATCATCGCGGAAGACGTGGAGGGCGAGGCCTTGGCGACCCTGGTGGTCAACAAGCTGCGCGGCACCTTGCAGGTGGTGGCGGTGAAGGCCCCGGGCTTTGGCGAGCGTCGTAAGGCCATGCTCCAGGACATCGCCATTCTCACCGGTGGCGAGGTGGTGTCCGAGGATCTGGGCGTGAAGCTGGAGAGCATCACCCTCAATCAGTTGGGCCGCGCCAAGCGCATCGTGGTGGACAAAGAGAATACCACCATCGTGGATGGCGCCGGTGATCCCGAAAAGATCAAGGCCCGCGTGAAGCAGATCCGCACCGAAATCGAGGAGACCACCTCGGATTACGACCGCGAGAAGCTCCAGGAGCGTCTGGCCAAGATCGTGGGTGGTGTGGCCGTGATCAACGTCGGTGCTGCCACCGAGACCGAGATGAAGGAGAAGAAGGCCCGCGTGGAAGACGCCCTGAACGCCACCCGCGCTGCGGTGGAAGAAGGCATCGTCCCCGGCGGCGGCGTGGCCTTGGTGCGCTGCCAGTCGGCTCTGAACGACGTGAAACCCTCCGATGACGATGAGGCTGCGGGCGTGGAAGTGGTGCGCCGCGCCATGGAGGCCCCGCTGCGCCAGATCTGCGCCAACGCGGGCGTGGAAGGCGCGGTGGTCATCGAGAAGGTGCGCGAAGGTGCCGAGACCTTCGGGTACAACGCGGCTACCGGCGAGTACGAGGACCTCATCGCTTCGGGAGTCATCGATCCCAAGAAGGTGACCCGTATCGCCCTGCAGAATGCCGCTTCGGTGGCAGGCCTTCTGCTCACCACCGAGTGCGCCATTGCCGAGAAGCCCAAGGAGGAGACTCCGGCGGCTGGCCATGGTGGCATGGGCGGCGGCATGGGCGGTATGTACTAAGCCGCAGCACATGCGAAATGATCGGCCGGGGCTCTGCTCCGGCCGTTTTTTTTTGTGTGTGCCAGGCATGGCGCGCAGCATCGCGGCGGAGGCGACACCTCCCGTGTGTTTGGCCTCTGGCGGTATGCTGGACGCCCGCCAGGGCGGCGGGTGCGTGCGGGCAAACAGAAAACGCCCCGAAGTCTCGGGGCGCGGCGTCTTCTGATGGTGGGCGGTACAGGGATCGAACCTATGACTTTCGGCTTGTAAGGCCGACGCTCTCCCAGCTGAGCTAACCGCCCGAAGTGCGAAGCTTTGTAGATGGTCTCTCGCGGTTTGTCAAACAGCGGTGTCCTTCGCGGGGTCGCGCTTCAAGATGGCGCGGATTTCTCGGCGGGCGGCTTCCAGATAGGCGGGGTAGGCGGCCTTGAGCGTGGGCGTGAGCTCCATGGACCACTCGGAAATACACAACGGCTCGATGCCGAGCACCGTGAGTTGGGGACGGTTGCCCAGGAGCTCTGCCATTTGGAGGGAGTCGAGGAGGTCGATGTCGTGGATGGAGAGGCGCTGAGATTCGCTGTGGCGCAGCTCTTGTTCCGTAAGACGGTAGATGGTCCCCGGGGTTTTGCCGCCGTGCACCACGTCGAGCACGAGGATATGGTGATAGTTTTGGAAAAGATAAAAGATGTCCTGCGTGAAGGTGCCGCCGTCGAGAAAATCCACCGCCTCGGTGGGCCACGATTCCTGGGCGAGATCTTGGACCGCGTGGACGCCGACGCCTTCGTCCGTGAGGAGCAGGTTCCCCACGCCCAGTACCAACAGGTGTTTCATGCGCTCTCCTGCACTTGTCTCGAAAGTCAAAAAAGGGCCGGCGAACCGGCCCTTTGGGTGATCAATGGGGCATCGAACTAGCCGATGTGCACCACGTGCTCTTCACCGGTCTCCGCGTGCAACACGTGCACGGCACAGCCCAGTCACGGGTCGAAGGCGCGGATGAGGCGCCCGACGTTCACCGGGTTCTTGATGTCCGGAACCGGTACGCCGATGAGGGCCTGCTCCACCGGGCCGCGCTGGCCCATGTCGTCGCGTGGGTTGCAGTTCCACAGCGTGGCGGACACCACCTGGTAGTTGTCGATCTTTTTGTCCTTGATCTTCAGGTAATGCAAGAGCGAGCCCCGGGGGGCCTCGGTGAATCCGGTGCCTTCGGCGCTGTCCGGGATCTCGGGCTTGGCGTAGGTCTCGGCCTCGGGCTTGACCTCTTTGAGCCACTTTTCGATGGCCTTGGCCACGAAATAGGTCTCCTCGGCCCGGGCCACGTGACGACCCATGATGGAGAAGGCCTTGTCGCCCAGGTCACGGAAGTTCTTGGCGTCGATGCCGTAGAGTTCCTTGAGGAGTTTTTGTCCTACCGGGCTCAGAGCGGGATTGGTGATCCACATGCGGGCCAAGGGGCCAGCCTCGCAGGGTTTGTCTTTGTAGCGCGGGGCTTTGACGAAGCTGTAGGCGCCGGCCTTGTCCGGATTGGGGTTGGTCTCGCCCTCGCTGTAGTGGAGCCCGCCGGGCTTGGAGTAGTCGAAGAAGGAGTACTTGACGTACTCTTTGATCAATTTGGGATCAAAAGGTTCGTCCTTGCCGTCGATGTAGACGCCGGGCTTGTGGAGCGAGGTCTTGCCGTCGTCATCCAAGGGGAAGACTCCGAAGGAGATGACGTTCTTGTAGCCCACGCCTGTTGCAAAGAGGTCGGTGTAGACCGAACCCAGGGTGTAGATGAGCGGCAGATACTCGTCCGTGACGAACTTGAGGACCTCTTTGAAGCGGGCGGCGTAGTCGGCGATGCGCTCTGCAGTGGGGATCTGTGTGGCGCCGCCACCCACCATGCCTTGCACGTGCGGCATGCGGCCGCCGAACATGGCCACCATTTCGTGGCAGATGCGCCGCACTTCCAAGGCCTTGAGGTATTGATCCAGCCCGTACTTGTTGGTGGACTCCGCCTTGGCCTTGTCCTTGATGCGGTCGGTGATGAGGTCGGCGTTGGCGTAGCGGGGCACGAAAGGCGCCACATCCGGGCCTTTGACGTAGTCGAGAGCAGCCAGATGGTAGAAGTGCAGGATGTGCGACTGCAGGTAGTTGGCGCCAAAGATCAGGTTGCGGACGATGCGGCCGTTGGTGGGCGTCTTGACGCCAAACGCGGCGTCCTGGGCCATGACCGAGGCCGTGCAATGGGCGGTGGGACAGACACCGCAAATGCGCTGGACGATCTGGGACGAATCCCGAGGATCGCGGCCACGCAGAATCTGCTCGAACCCGCGGAACATCCCACCGTAACAGCGGGCGTCCACGACCACGCCGTCTTTCACTTCCACTTCGACTTTGAGGTGGCCTTCGATTCGGGTGACCGGGTCAATGGGGATCCGGACCGTATCACCCGCGCCACCATGGGGCGTCGTTGCTTGGGACACAGGAAACCTCCTTATTCAGCCACGTAGAAAGGCGATTTGCCGTCCGGGAAGTCCGGCTCCACGCAACCGATGCACACGGCGTTTTCCACACACCAGTTGATGCCGTTGTTCCAGCGGCGCTTGAAGCAGTCCGCATAGGTGGACGGACCTTTGCATCCCAGCTCCGCTTTGCACCCTGGCTTGGTGAAGGTGGGCGCGAACTGGGCGTTGTCGTAGAGCTCGACGTACGGGCAATTTTCGTGAATGTTCTCGCCGTAGAAGAGCATGGGGCGGCCGTAGTCGTCGAGTTCCGGCAGCGGATGCTCTTTGGGGTTGAGCACATGGCTCCAGGCCGCCACGAGCGTTCCCACCATCCAGTCCGGATGGGGCGGGCAGCCAGGGACGTTGACCAGCAAGGTATTGATCTTCTCTTGCTCGAAAAAGTCTTTGAGGCTCGTGGCGCCGGTGACGTTGCCCTGGGCCGCAGGGATGCCGCCATACGCAGAGCAGGTGCCGATGCCTACCGTGGCCAGGGCCTTGGGGGCGAGCTCGCGCACGAGCTCCATCATGGTGATTTCCTTGTGATTGCCCTTGGCGTCCGTGGTTTCGCCCACGATGCAGTAGCGGCCTTCCTTGGCCGTGGGGATGGCGCCTTCCACCAGCAGGAAGAAGTTGCCCTTGAACTTGTTCGCCACGGCGTACATGTGCTCCAAAGCCATGTGTCCCTCGGAGCCCATGACCGTGGGATGGAACTCCAAGCTGATGACATCAAGAAGGATTTCTTTGATGCGCGGATGCACCGAGTTGAGGAGCGATACCGAGCATCCCGTACACCCCTGTCCCTGTACCCACAATACCGGCGCCTTTTTGGCGCCTTCGGTCATGGCATGAAGCACTCCCGGATGGCACATCCGGGAAATGCTGAGCCCTGCCACGCCGGCGGAGCACAGTTTGACGAATTCTCGTCGTGAAAGACTCATAACCCGCCTCCTTAAACGTGTATGGTCATCTGTGACCGATTTCACGAAAGGCGGGCTATCGTGAAAATCTCAGATAAGTCAACGTATTTTGTATTGTATTTGTCGATATGAAGTATTGCGGATGCCGTCTATCTCCGGGGAAAGACGGCGCGGGTCCCACCTTCCTGCCACAGGAATTGGAACACGCGTTCGCCGTCGGAAAAGAAGGTGACCGACCCGTGGATAGGCTCGGGATGGTCGTCGTCCGGGCCGTAGACGTAGATGAAGCGATTGAAGCGGTGGAGTCTGCGGCGAAATCCATGGCCTGGGTCGTGGAGCCAGAGCCTCCCTTGGGCGTCTCGCTCGATGGAGATGGGATCTCCCTGCCAGTGAAACGTCCCCACATAATTGTCTTCCACGAACTCTTCGGTGGCCAGGCCGTGGAGAAAACGAGCCTCTGCCCCATGTTTGAGACGGTCCGCACCGGCCTCGTTGGCGAGGAGCACGGGACCGTGGGGGTGGGGCGACGCCCATGGGCCGCTCGGGAGACCTTTGGGAAGCTCTACTTCCATAACGGTTGGCGGGGGAGTCCCTATGTGCGCCCCGCGTAAGGCTCGCCCCACGGTCAGGTGCAGACATATCGACCCGGTGAGACACAGAGCCGCCAGGAGAGAGATTGGGTAGGGCTGGGACATAGTGTTACGATTTTTTGTTTAATATTTATTTTTCTACTTTATAATTTTATTTTTTGCTCGTAAATCCAAAAAATTGATTTTTTTAGGGACGTCGCATCGCAAAAGAGGATTAGGAAAACTTCAAGTTCGTTACCTATATTGACCTTTATCAAAAAACAATGGTATCAAAAAATATCTTGCGGAAGTGGTCCTGGGGTCAAGGCCAGCGGCATGTACTGCCGCTGGTCCGATATATTCAACCGATGGAGGTGTGTTATGAAGTTTGCGGTCGGATTAGGCAAACCGGGCGCCGAGGAACGACTGGCACAGCATGGGATCACCCGTCGTGATTTCATGAAGTTCTGTTCCACCATTGCCGCGGTCATGGGTATGGAGGCGTCTTTTGCCCAGAGGATCGCCGAGGCCATGACGGCCAAGAAACGTCCTTCGGTGGTGTGGCTCCACAACGCCGAGTGCACCGGATGTTCCGAGTCTATCTTGCGTACGGTGCGGCCGTTCATTGATGACCTCATCCTTGATACCATCAGCCTTGACTACCATGAGACCATTATGGCCGCCGCAGGCCACAAGGCCGAGGAGGCCCTGCATCAGGCCGTCAGCTCTCCGGAAGGGTATTTGTGCGTCATCGAGGGCGGTATTCCCACGAAGGATGGCGGCATTTACGGAAAGGTGGCCGGCAAGACCATGCTGGAGATCTGTTCCGAGATCGCGCCCAAGGCCAAGGCGGTCATCGCGTATGGCACGTGCGCAACCTTCGGCGGCGTCCAGGCCGCAGCGCCCAACCCCACTGATGCCAAAGGCGTGAACGACGCCCTGGGGGATTTGGGGGTCAAGGCCGTCAACATTGCTGGCTGTCCGCCCAATCCCTACAATCTCGTGGGCACCATCGTGCATTTGCTCACCAATAACCTCGCTATCCCGGAGCTGGACGACTTCAACCGGCCGCTCATGTTCTTTGGGGAAACCGTGCACGAGAATTGCCCGCGCCTGAAGCATTACGATGCGGGCGAGTTCGCGCCGTCCTTCGATTCCGAAGAGGCGCGCAAGGGCTGGTGTCTCGCCAAATTGGGGTGCAAGGGTCCCATGACCTATAACAACTGCCCCAAGATCAAATTCAATCAGACCAACTGGCCCGTGGAAGCGGGGCATCCTTGTATTGGCTGCAGCGAGCCCAACTTCTGGGATCAGATGAGCCCCTTCTACCAGGAAGCCTAACCCTTGAACGCTGATCGCGCACGAAAAGGAGAATACCTATGGCCAACACGCCGATGAATACCAATTTCAAAGGCCCCATCGTGGTCGATCCCGTGACCCGTATCGAGGGCCATCTCAAGATCGAGGTGGAGGTGGACAAGGGGAAGGTGGTCAATGCCTGGTCCAGCTCCCAGCTTTTCCGCGGCTTGGAGCTCATCCTCAAAGGCCGTGACCCGCGCGATGCCCAGCACTTCACGCAGCGTTCCTGCGGCGTATGTACCTACGTGCATGCCCTGGCCTCCACCCGCTGTGTGGACAACGCCGTGGGCGTCGATAAAAAACTCCCGGACAACGCCCGCCTCATCCGCAACTTGGTGCTGGCAGCGCAGTTCCTCCATGACCATGTGGTGCATTTCTATCATCTCCATGCCCTAGACTGGGTGGATGTGGCTTCGGCCCTCAAGGCGGATCCCAAGAAGGCCGCGGACATCGCCAACTCCATCTCACCGCGCAAAACCAAGGCCGAAGACCTCAAGGCCGTGCAGGACAAGGTCAAGGCCCTGGTGGATTCCGGGCAGCTGGGCATCTTCACCAATGCCTACTTCCTGGGGGGCCACGACGCCTACTACCTGCCCCCGGAAGTGAACCTCATCGCCACGGCCCACTACTTGGAGGCCCTGCACCTGCAGGTGAAGGCGGCTCGGGCCATGGCGGTGTTCGGCGCCAAGAACCCGCACACCCAGTTCACCGTGGTGGGCGGCGTCACCTGCTACGACGGCCTCACCGAAGCCCGTATCAGCGAGTTCGTGAGTCTGTTCAAAGAGACCAAGCAGTTCATCGACGAATGCTACATCCCGGACCTCTTGGCCGTGGCCTCTTTCTACAAAGATTGGGCGGGCATCGGCGGGACCACCAATTTCATGAGCTTTGGCGAGTTCCCGGCCATCGAGAGCGATCTCAACAGCCGCTGGCTGCCTCCGGGCGTCATCTACAAGCGTGATCTCGCCAAGGTGCAGGCCTTTGATCCCAAACTCATTACCGAGCATGTGCGCCATAGCTGGTACGAAGGCGACAAGGCCCTGCATCCTTTCCAGGGCGTGACCGAACCCAAATACACTTCCTACGAGGACCGAGACCGCTATTCCTGGATGAAGGCGCCGCGCTACAACGAGACCGCGGTGGAAACCGGTCCGCTCGCCACGGTGCTCGTGGCCTATGCCAAGGGCCATCCCGAGGTGAAGGCGCAGGTGGATGCCGTGCTCAAGCATTTGGGCGTGGGCCCCGAAGCCCTGTTCTCCACGCTGGGCCGCACCGCTGCCCGGGCCATCGAGACCAAGGTCATCGCCGACAAGCTGATGGATTGGGTGGGCGCGCTGTCCGCCAACATCAAACAGGGCAACACCAAGATCTATCAGGAATGGAAGATGCCCGACGAGGCCGAGGGCGTGGGCTTCGTGAACGCCCCGCGTGGTGGGCTGAGCCATTGGATCCGTATCAAGGGCGGCAAGATCGAGAACTTCCAGCTGGTGGTGCCGTCCACGTGGAACTTGGGGCCGCGCTGCGCCAAGGGCCAGCTCTCCGCCGTGGAAGAGGCCCTGATCGGCACGCCTATTGCGGATCCCGAGCGTCCGGTGGAAATCCTGCGCACCGTACACTCCTTTGACCCGTGTATTGCCTGCGGCGTGCACGTCATTGATTCCCGAACCAATCAGGTGCGGGTCTTCCGTGTACTCTAATTCTGCACTCGTATGAGGTCGCGCGGCGGGCTGGGAGAACCTGGCCCGCCGTTTTGCCGTTGCAGTCAGGAGGTATTGTGACGCAAATACTCGTGTTGGGGGTGGGGAACATCCTCTTTACGGATGAGGGGATCGGCGTGCGGTGCGTGGAAATCCTGCAGCAGCAGTACCGCTTTTCCGACAATGTGACGCTCATGGATGGCGGCACTCTGGGGACGAAACTCATGGGACCGCTCATGGAAGCGGATTTCGTGGTCGTGTGCGATGCAGTGCTGGGCGACGGCCCGCCAGGCTCTGTCTATCGTCTTGAGGGAGATGACTTGCGCAAGAGTCTGGCCTTTCGGGACTCCATGCACCAAACCGATTTGGTGGATACCTTGACCATGTGCGGGCTTGCAGGCAAACGGCCCCATGCCGTGGTGATTGGCATGGAGCCGGCCGACTATCAGACCATGGCCGTGGAGCTTTCCTCGGTGGCGCAGGCCGCCATGCCGGCCATGGTGCAGGCGGTGTTGCAGGAAGTCGCCGCCGCTGGTGGTACTTTTTCTCCCCAAGCCCAGTGAGGTGTCCTATGTGTTTGGCCATTCCTGCCCGCATTGAACGTATCGACAATGGCGTCGCCACCTGCCGCGTGGGAGAGGGCGAGACCTTTGTGCAGGCCTCGCTCATGCTCTTGCCGGAACCGGCGGAGGTGGGCGACTACCTCATCATCCATGCGGGGTTTGCCATCCGTAAATTGGATCTCCAAGAAGCGCAGGAATCTTTGACCATCCTGCGCGAGCTCGCCGAGGCCTACGAACGCGAACAGGCCCGTTACGCCCAGCCCACCGCATAAACGAAAATGGCCCGGCCGTAGAGATTACGTCCGGGCCATGATGCCGTGGGGCGTGTTGGGTGGCCGCTTATGCCTTCGCGCACTCGGGGGTGGAGAGCGCCGAGAGGAGGCGCTCCACATCGGCTTCTTCCAAGGTTTCCTGGGCCAGGAGCGCGCTGGCTGCGGCTTCCAGGGCATCCTGATTGGTTTCGAGGATGCGTCGGGCGCAGGCAAAGGCGTCCATGACGATCTCCCGCACCGCGGTGTCGATCCTGCGCCGTACTTCTTCCGAAACCGCGCCCAGTTCATCGGGGGAGAGCTGGCTATCCAGAAAGCGGGAGCGCTGGCCGGCAAAGGCCACGAAGCCCAGTTTTTCGTCCATGCCGTAGCGGGTGACCATGTCTCGAGCAATTTGTGTGGCCCGGGCCAGGTCGTCGGCGGCCCCGGTGGACAGGTGCCCAAAAACGAGAACTTCTGCGGCGCGTCCGCCCAGAAGCACCATGATGCGGCGCATGAGGTCTTCTTTGGTCGTCAGGTACCGGTCTTCCGAGGGCCGCTGCAAGGTGTAGCCCAGGGCGCCGATGCCGCGGGGGATGATCGAGATCTTGTGCACCGGGTCTGCCCCAGGCACGGCGCGGGCCACCAGGGCGTGGCCGATTTCGTGGTAGGCCACCACGCGCCGCTCTTCCGAAGATAGCACTCGGCTACGCTTTTCCGCGCCAGCCACGATGCGTTCGAAGGCGGCGGTAAAGTCTTCCATGGCCACGGCGTCGGCACCACGGCGGGTGGCAAAGAGGGCGGCTTCGTTCACCAGGTTGGCCAGATCCGCGCCTGCAAATCCCGTGGTCATGGCCGCCACTTTGTCCAGGTCCACGTCTTCGCCCAAGGTGATGCGCCGGGCGTGCACTTCGAGGATCTGGCGCCGGCCGATCTTGTCCGGTCGGTCCACCACCACCTGACGGTCGAAGCGGCCAGGTCGCAGCAGCGCCGGGTCGAGGATCTCGGGGCGGTTGGTGGCGGCCAGGATGACGATGCCTGCGGAGGAATCAAAGCCGTCCATCTCCACGAGCAATTGGTTCAAGGTTTGCTCTTTTTCGTCATGGCCGCCCATGCCCGGAAAGGCCCCGCGTGCCCGTCCCAGGGCGTCCAATTCGTCGATGAAGATGATGCAGGGCGCTTGATTTCGCGCTTGATCAAAGAGGTCCCGCACCCGGGCCGCGCCGACGCCCACGAACATCTCCACGAAGTCCGAGCCGGAGATGAAAAAGAACGGCACCCCGGCCTCGCCGGCCACGGCCTTGGCAAGGAGGGTCTTGCCCGTTCCCGGAGGGCCTACCAGCAGCACGCCTTTGGGCATGCGCGCCCCGAGGCGGCCGTAGGACTTGGGGTCCTTGAGGAAGGCGACGGTCTCTTGCAGCTCGGCTTTGGCTTCATCCACGCCCGCCACGTCGGAAAAGGTGACTCCGGTATCTTTTTCCACCAACACTTTGGCCCGGCTTTTGCCGATGGACATGAAGCTGCCCATGCTCTGCTTTTCGGCAAAACGGCGGAAGAGGAAATACCACACCGCAAAGAAGACCAGGGCCGGCGCCACCCAGGAGATGAGATCGCGCAGAAAGGTGTTTTCCACCACGCGGGTATATGGGACCCCGTAGCGATCGAGGCGTTCGGCGAGATCCGGCTCCACGCGCGCCGCGGCGATGGCGATGGTGCGGCCTTCCGGGGCCTTGAGCTTGCCGGTGATCACCTGCTCGCCAATGGTGACCTCGGCCACTTTGCCTTGGGCCAGGGCCTGTTCGAAGGCCGAGTAGGGGACGGTCTCCACGCTGCGGTAGGTCTGGAGCATCTCCTGAAAAAGGAGCAGGAGCATGATGGCGATGATCCAATACCCCACGTGCCAATGTCGATTTTCCATAGGATCTCCTCAGGCTGCAAATGACCGGCGGTTTTACGATGGTTATTTTTCCTTTTTTAAGGGGGATGGAGGCTCGCGTCAAGTGCCTTGCCAAAAGAAGCGCCCCTCTCTATCCCCACGGGGTGTTTGGACGTTGGGTTGTACGGTGATACTCAAGGAGGACTCTATGCCCCCTCGTCGTTCTTCTGGTATACTGGTGTTTTTGGCAGCGCTCATCCTGGCGGCAGGTGTGGGTGCGCTCTATGCCCTCAAGGCGGAATGGCATAAGCCGCTGCTGCGGTTGAGTCCGCAGCAGGCCACGGTGAGTACCGCCACGGTGTTTCGCCTGGAGGCGCAGGACGCGGATTCCGGAATCCGCCAGGTGGTGGTGAGCGCGGATCTTCCCAGCGGAGCGCCGGTGGAGATTCTGAAAAAGACCTACGATGCCCCGCAGGGCGCGATTGTCGAAGAGTTTTCTCTCGCGGCGCTCCCGGTCAAAAGCGGCAAGCTCACCCTCAAGGTGGCGGTGACTGACGCCTCGTGGCACCGGCTGGGCATGGGCAATACCGCCCGTCTGGAACTGCCGCTGACGCTGGATTCCACCCCGCCCATCGTGTCCGTCGTCTCGCGCCAACACAATGTGGCCCATGGTGGCTCCGGGTTGGTGGTGTATACTGCAAACGAGCCTTTGGCGCGCACCGGCGTCGAGGTGGGAGAGTACTTTTTCCCTGGATACCTGGAGCGTCCGGGCCGGTATCTTTGCTTCTTTGCCCTGCCCTTTGCCGTGGATCCGTCTTCGGTCCGCCCCGTAGTGCTTGCGACGGACGAGGCAGGTAACGAGATGCGCGTTCCCATCAATGTGTACGTTATTGCGAAGAAGTTTCGGAAAGACAGTATCAATGTCTCCGATGCCTTTCTCCAGAGCAAAATGCCGCAATTTGCCGCGCTGTACCCTCCTGGGACAGGACTCGTGGATATTTTCATCAAGGTAAATAGCGAGTTGCGTCGCCAAAACATCTCTCAGCTCAAGGAAATTGCGGTCAACACCGTCCCCCAGATGCTTTGGAGTGGGACGTTCATGCGTCTTCCCAAAAGCGCTACCATGGCCCAATTTGGAGATACCCGCACATATCTCTATGGTGGCAAGGCCATTGATACCCAAACGCATATGGGCATCGATCTCGCGTCCATTATCAATGCGCCGGTTCCGGCGGGGAATACAGGCCGGGTGGTCTTTGCCGGCTTTTTGGGGATCTACGGCAATATGGTGATGCTGGATCATGGCTTTGGCGTGCACTCCCTTTATTCGCACTTAAGCGAGATCCACGTGCAGGTGGGGGATGTGGTGCAGCGCGGCCAGATCATCGGCAAGACCGGCGCCACGGGCATGGCTGGAGGCGACCATCTCCATTTCGGCATGCTCGTCGGCGGGGTGGAGGTCCAGCCCATCGAGTGGTGGGATGGCCATTGGATCCACGACAATATTACGGAAAAACTGCAATAGCCTGCCGCCGTACTTCGGCATCTTGAAGATATCCCCCTCGGTTGGCCCTGAAATCACGGAGTTTGTGCACGTGCTTGAGGGGCCTTCCTCGGGGGATATTCTATTGTGCTGGCTGGGCGATGCACGGAGGTGGCGCGGAGTCCCCAAGGCTCCTTAGCCAAGCCCCATGCCTGGGCGCATGACCCGGCCGGTGAGGGTGGTCTCGTAGCCGCCTAGGCCCTGGATGCGTTTGTGGAAGTCCGGGTGTTGGAGCACGGCGAGGATGCGCTCGATGCGTGCGTCCGCGGCGTCCTCGCGGAAGACGAGGTCGTAGCGTTCCCGGGCCAGGGGGATGAAGTCCAGATCCAGGGCCCGGGCCGCGGCGAGGATCCCCAGGCCGCAGTCCGCCGCCCCGGTGCGTACGTTGGCGGCTACAGCCATGTGGGTGAATTCCTCGTGCTCGTAGCCGCGCACTTGGGCAGGCGCTATGCCTGCCTGCCGCAGGGCGTGGTCGAGGAGGATGCGGGTGCCTGCCCCCCGCTGGCGGTTGACGAAGCGGACTTCCGGCCGGGCCAGATCCGCCACGCCGGTGATCTTGAGGGGGTTGCCCTTGGCCACCATGAGGCCTTGCTGGCGGATGGCGAGGTTCACGCAGGTCACCGCCACCTGGGGGAGGTACTTGGCCAGAAATGGGAAGTTGAAATCCCCGCTTTCCGGATCGAAGAGGTGCATGCCCGCCAGAAGCGTCCGGCCGTCGCGCAGGGCGGTGATGCCGCCCATGGAGCCCACATGGCTCGAGGCCACACGCAGGGGTTCCTCCTGCCCCATGAGTTCGTCCGCCAGGAGGTCCAGCAGGTTGTCGTGGCTGCCGACGATGATGACGGTGCGATCGAGCTCCGCCCGCGGTCCCAAGAGTCTTGCCCGCACCACGGCGCCGGCCTCGATGCCTTCGCTTTCCGCCGGGATGATGGTCACGCCCTGGGCGCGGACCATGGTGGAGATGAGGCCCGCCCCGCGGCCCAGGGGCATGCCCACCAGGCGTTCGCCCACCCGGCCGATGGCCAGGCGGAGGTACTCATTGGTGCCGAGCTTGGAGGGCGTGGCCCGCGCCAGTTCCACTTCCACCTCCGGCCGCTCCGGTTGGGGCATGTGCCCGAGCCAGCACAGAAGCGGCACCACTGCTTCCTCCACACATACCGCAGCGGATACCGGGTAGCCGGGGACGCCGATGAGGAGTCTGCCCCCGGCGACCCCCAGCAAGGTGGGTTTGCCGGGCATGATGTTCATGCCGTGCACCAGCACTTCGCCAAGGCGCTCCATGACCATGCGCGAGTAGTCCTTGGCCCCGGCGGAGGAACCGGCGCCGATGGCCACGGCGTGGAATTCCTGTAAGGCGCGCCCCACGGCCTCGGCCAAGGCATCGGGGTTGTCGGGTACCGGCGGGGTCACCGTGACTTCGATGCCCAGGGGGCGCAAGAGGCCGGCCACGAGCTGGGAGTTGCTCTCGACGACCTGGCCTGCGGCGGGGTTCGGCCGGGCGCGGAAGTCGAGGACCTCATCGCCGGTGGGAATGAAGCAGAGCCGCGGGCGCTGCCATACCGTCACTTCCCAGATGCCGGCGGTGAGCACGGCCGCCACGTCGGCGGCGCCCAGGTGACGGCCGCGGGGGAGCAGCAGCTCCGTAGCCACGATGTCTTCGCCGATGCGGCGCACGTGCTGCATGGGAAAGACCGCGGTTTCCGTTTCCAGGGCGTCGCCGGTGTCCTGCACCACGTGTTCGATCATGAGCACGGCATCGGTGCCGGGGGGCAGCGGGTTGCCGGTATTGACGGCAAAGGCGTTTTCTCCCTTGGTCAGGCGCACGGGGGCTCCCGGCCGGGCGGTGAAGGTGTCGGCGGCGCGCACGGCGTAGCCGTCCATGGCCGCGCCGTGGAAGGTGGGGCTGGAAAAGCGGGCGAACACCGGCTCTGCGAGCACCCGTCCCAAGGCTTCGTGGCTGGGAACGGTCTCGGTGCCGATGATGGCGTCGCGGTCCAGGGCGGCC
Organism: Thermodesulfomicrobium thermophilum DSM 16697; assembly: GCF_059568695.1. Lineage (NCBI taxonomy): Bacteria > Pseudomonadati > Thermodesulfobacteriota > Desulfovibrionia > Desulfovibrionales > Desulfomicrobiaceae > Thermodesulfomicrobium > Thermodesulfomicrobium thermophilum. The sequence continues at coordinate 118,135 of NZ_JCANTW010000012.1, forward strand.
TGCACGCGGTGCAGGGCGTCCTCCACGGAGAGCATGTGGAGATAGACATTGCGTTTCATGATTCCTCCTCGCCGAAGGGGCGTGCGTCCCAGAGTATGACCGGCACCGTGGCCCCGGCCTCCATGCCTTCGAGATTGTCGTCCACCCGTACCAGACCGTGGGCGTCGAGGAGCGAGCGCAGCAGCCCCGACTTGGCGTTCACCGGCTGGGCCCACAGATCGTTTCCCCGGCGCACCAGGCGCACCCGCACGTATTCCTCGCGTCCGGGTTTGGAGGCGATATTGTGGGTGAGCCGGGCCAAGGTCCACGGGGGCGGGGCAAAGGCCTGCGCTTCGCCGGAGAGGTGCCGCAGCAGCGGGATCCCCAAGACCCAGAGCACCACGAAGGCCGAGGCCATCTGCCCCGGCAGCCCGAGCACCGGCCGGTCCTGCCAGCGGGCGACGATGGTGGGTTTGCCGGGGGCCATGGCCACCCCGTGGGCGAGGATCTGCGCTCCGAGCGCTTCGAGCACGCCGACGGTCAGGTCGCGTACCCCTACGGAGCTGCCGCCGGAAATGCACAGGAGGTCCGCTCCGGCATCGAGCCCCCGGCACAAGGCGTCCCGCAGCGCGGTCTCGTCGTCGCGCACCAATCCCAGGTCCAGGGGAAGGCCGCCGTGCTGGCGGGCGAGGGTTCGGATGACCGGGCCGTTGACGTCCCGGATCTGCCCGGGCCGGGGGGCGGCGGTTATGGGCACCAATTCGTCACCGGTGGAGAGCACCGCCACGCGCGGACGCCGCACCACCGGCACCGTGTGCACACCGAGGGCGGCCAGGAGTCCCAGATCTTGGGCCCGCAGGCGGGTGCCACGGGAAATGGCCTGCGCGCCCATGCGCACGTCTTCGCCGGCGAGGAGCACGTTGTCGCCGGGGGCCACCGAGCGGCGGATCTCCACGGTATCGCTTCCCAGGCTTTGCGTATGCTCCACCATGACCACCGCGTCGGCGCCGGCGGGAAGGCTCGCGCCGGTAGGAAGCGCCATACAGGTCCCCGGGGCAAGGGCCGGGATGTCCTGGGCGTCGATGGATACGGTCCCGGCAAGCTCCAGGTAGGCGGGCAGCGACTCGCTGGCGCCAAACGTATCCTGGGCGCAGACGGCGTAGCCGTCCATGGCCGAGCGGCTGCGGGCAGGCAAATCTTCGGGGGCCGTGACGTCGTGGGCGCAGACGCGGCCGAGGGCCTCTTCCAAAGGGACGTTTTCGGTCTCCGTGAGCGGTGCAAACGCCATGAGCATCTGGCGCATTGCCTCCACGGAAACCACACGGAAAAACGCACGTTCCATAGGGATGTCACTTGGGGGTGGATGCGGTTGAGGGGGTGCTGGGATCCTCGAATGCAGTGCAGGTGACCGCAATCCCCAGCAGGTTCTGGGCCCGCACGCTGGCAAAGGACTCCACTTCGCGGTGCAGCGCAAGAAAGGCGTCGCAGATGCGTTCGCCTTCTTCGGTGAGCTCGAAGCGTTGGCCTTTGGCCTTGCGCACCAGGGCCGTGCCCAGGCGCGCCTCCGTGGCTTTGAGTTTGCCCCAGGCGGCCCGGTAGGACATGCGCATGTCCGCCGCCGCCTGGCGGAGCGATCCATGCTCGCGGATCTTGGCCAGAAGCAGCGCCCGGCCCATGCCCATGGCGGTCTCTCCATGGTCTTCCATCCAGATGTGCACCCGCAGGCGCATGGCGTCGCCCATAAGCCCTCCTTGGGGTTGCGTGCCTCAAGACGAGAAGGAGCCTTGCTTCGACTCCGGTCTTGCTATGCCATAAAAGGCATGATAGCCGCGGCCATCATTTTCCTCAACCCCTCTTGTGAGCGAGGTTTTTATGCAGCAGACCCCAGAGAAGCTTGAACAGTACATGCAGTCCTGCCGTGCCAAATCCAATGTCCCGGAGGCCATGCTCCGCGTGGTGGAGCGGGTGGCCTTGTGGCAATGGGAGCACCCGGTGGACCCCGTCTCGGTCCCCGCCGTGGAGCTGACGGATGCCGATCGGCACCGGCAGGGCGTGCCCCTGCTGCCCCGGGCGGTGTTTCCGGTGCCGGAAGACGGCGCGGCGCGGGTGGAAAGCCTCATGGAGGCATTGGCGGATTCTCCGCTGGGCGAGACGGTTTCCGCCATGATGGGGCGTGTGCAGCGCGGTGAGCTCGATCTTTCTGCCGCGGTGCGGGCGGCTCTTTTGGGGGATGAGGCCTTTTTTGCCCCGTACGCCGCGCAGTTTCCCGATGCCCCGCGGCTGGTGCCCTTCGCGGTGGGCAGCGCCGTGACGCCGTGGGCGGAGGCCGTGGCGCGGGCGGCCTTGGGTGAGAAGGATTTGACCACTCCAGAGACCGTGTGGCCCCACGGCCACTGTCCGGTGTGCGGGGCCCTGCCGGTGGTGGGAGACTTGCGGGGCAAGGAAGGCCATCGCATCCATACCTGCAGCTTTTGCCATACCCCGTACCGGGCGCCGCGCCTGCAATGCCCCTTTTGCCTGGAGACGGCGCAGGGCCAGTTGGGGTTTGTGGATAGTCCGGAGCTGCCGGGGTTTCGGCTGCTCACCTGTTCCACCTGCCGCATGTACATCAAAGTCACGGATTTTCGGGAGATGGACCGCACGAGTTGGCCGGCCATGGATGACCTGGAGTCCATGTCCCTGGATCTGGCTGCCATGGAGCAGGGCTGGCGCCGCCCGACCCTTTCGGCGTGGGGCTTTTAGTGCGCTCCTCCCATGAGGCAGTCTGGGGTTTGGTCCTGGCCGGGGGGCTTTCGTCGCGCCTCGGCCGGGACAAGGCCTTGCTCCCTTTCCGCGGGGTGCCCCTGGTGGAACGGGCGGTGGCCCTCCTTTCCCGGGTGTGTCCGCGCGTGGCGGTGTCTTCGCGGCGCATGCTGCCGGGGCTGCCCGTCCTTTTGGACGCCACGGAGCGTGTGGGCCCCTTGGGGGGGATCCTGACGGCCTTGGAAGCGTGGCAGCGGCCGGTGCTGGTTTTGGCGTGCGATATGCCGCGTATGGAGGAGGAAGCGCTCGTGCGGCTGCTCGCCGCCCGGCGGGCTCGCCCCGCTCATGCCCTCATGACCGCGTGGGCTCGGCACGGTACACCGTATATCGAGGCCCTGGCCGCGGTGTATGAGCCTGCGGCAGCCGCGCCCTTGCGTCAGGGCCTGGCCATGGGGGTGTATCAGCTCTCTCGGCTCATTCCGGCATCACACCGCCATCACCTGCCCTATACCGAGGCCGAGGCCCATTGGTTCTTCAATGTGAATACCCCGGAAGACCTGGCGCAATTGCACGAAGCGTGTGGCCTGCAGGCGCGGGGGCACGGCTCTCAAGAGGCTTCGCCGCATCTGCCTTGAGCAGCGCGGCGTTTTTCCGTATCCCCGCTGGGCGCCTGCTTTCCAGGCGCGGGAGAGTATCATGGATTTCATGCAATTCGTATGGGCGGGGCTGGGAAACGGCGCCATCTATGCCCTCATTGCCCTCGGGTTCTGTGTGGTGCACGGGGCCATGGGCATCGTCAACTTCGTTCAGGTCGACCTGGTGACCTTGGGCGGGATGTTTCTGTATTCGGCATCTGTCCTGGCGGGGCTGCCGGTGCCGGTGGGGCTTCTGGCCGCCGTGGTGGGAACGGCTTTGGTGGCCATGCTCGTGGAGCGCCTGGGGCTTCGGCCCGCGCGCACCGACCATCCTTTGGTGCTCGTCTTTTTGACGGTGGGAATCTCCATCGTGCTCCGGGGCGCCATCCAGATGGTGTGGGGTAAAAACCGCATGGCGGTTCCGCCCATTGCCGAAGACGTGCCCGTGCGTCTGTGGGGGGCCATGGTCCTGCCGCAAACCCTGTGGATGATGGTCCTGACCGTGACCGCCATCGGCGGCCTCGTGTGGTTTTTTCGGGGCACGAACCTGGGGCTCGCCATGCGCGCCGTGGCCTCCAACCCTCGGGCTGCGGCGGTGGTGGGGATCCCTGCCGGGAGAGTACGCATGGCGGCCTTTGCCGTGGCCGGGGCGTGCGGAGGGCTTGCCGGGGCCTTGGTGACTCCGGTGACCACCTTGAGCGCCGATGTGGGCGTCCTCTTGGGGCTCAAGGGCTTTGCCGCCGCCATCTTGGGCGGTTTTGGCTCTTTTCCTGGCGCGGTGGCGGGAGGCGTGCTGCTTGGATTGGTGGAGTCTCTGGCCGCGGCGTACGTCTCCAGCGCCTACAAGGACGCCTTGGCGTTTGTGGTGCTGGTGCTGGTGCTCTGCTGGCGGCCGAGCGGGATCGTGCGGCAATGACAATAGGTTTGGAATCGATTATGGATTTATGGGTGTCGTATCGCTCTGGCGGCAGGAGGTTTGGGTGGACGGCTTGACGCGGTCCCGGTGGCTGCATTTTTTCTGGTCCCATCGGCTGGGGTTGGGGGTGCTTGCGGCTGCCGGCGCGGTGCTGCTTTTTCCGTGGTACACGGACAACCCCTACACCTTGGGGCTGACCAACCGTATCGCGCTGATGAGTGTGGCGGTGGTGGGGCTCAACCTCTTCATGGGATGCACGGGGCAGATCTCCCTGGGGCACGCTGCCTTTATGGCTGTGGGGGCATATATCTCGGGCATCCTTACGGTGCATGCCGGCTGGTCGCCGTGGCTGGCCTTGGTGGTGGCGGTGGCGGCCGCGGCCGGGTTTTCCCTGGCGATAGGTGTCCCGCTCTTGCGCCTCTCCGGCCATGCCTTGGCCATGGCCACCTTGGCCTGCAACGTGGTGGTCCATCACGTGCTCTTGCAGGAGGACCGGTGGACCGGAGGCCCCAGCGGCTTGGCGGGGATTCCGCCTTTGACCGCGGCGGGATGGGCCGTGGACGATCCGGTGCGGCTCCATTTTTTTCTGTGGTTCGTGGTGCTTGTGGTCATGTTTGGGGGGCTCAATCTGGTACGGAGCCTACCTGGCCGGGGGCTCATGGTGCTTGCGGCCGACGAGGTTTGCGCCGCCTGCCTGGGGGTGCCGGTGGCGCGCGCCAAGGTGGTGTTGTGGACCTTGTCCGCGGTGCTCGCCGCGGTGGCGGGTTCGCTTTTCGCCCATACCTACGGCTTCGTGAGCCCGGACTCCTTTGGCATCTTCGTGTCCACGGATTTGGCCATCATGGTGGTCTTGGGCGGCATGGGCTCGGTGTGGGGCTCGGTGCTGGGGGCTGCGGTGATCGTGCTGTTGCCGGAATTTTCCGAGCTGGCGGAGGCCTACAAAGAGTTCGTCCATGGCGGCCTCTTGGTGGCCATGTTGCTGGTGGCCCCGCAGGGGATGATCCGGGGCATCCGCCAGGCTGTCGCCTTGGCCTGGTGGCGGGCGCAGCAGGGGAGAAGCGATGCTGCAGCTTGAAGGGGTGACCAAGCGCTTCGGCGGCCTCACGGCCTTGGATGGCGTGGGCTTTGCCGTGACTCCTGGGAGCATTACCGCCCTCATCGGGCCCAACGGCGCCGGCAAGAGCACCTTGCTCGATTGCCTCTTTGGCGTGTGCCGGGTGGATACCGGCTCCATTCGCCTGGGGGAGCACGAACTCACCATGCTCCCCACCCATGCCATCGTCCGTCTGGGACTTGCCCGCACCTTTCAGAACCTGCGTCTTGCCCCGCATGAGACGGTGCTCGACAATGTCTTGGCCGGGCTGGTGACGCGCACGCCCTTTTCGTTCACCGCGGCGATCCTCCGCTTGCCTGCAGCCCGGCATGCGGAGCGCGCCTGCCGCCTGGCCGCCCTGGAGGCATTGGATCGTTTGGGTTTGGCCGCCAAGGCCCGGTGGCCCGCCGGGGTGCTCTCCTTCGGGGACAAAAAGCGACTGGAGCTTGCCCGCGCCCTGGTGGCCGCTCCCCGCGTGCTGGTGCTCGACGAGCCGGTGGCGGGGCTCAACCGCGCGGAGACCGAGACCGTGGAAGCGGAACTGGTGCGTCTGCGGCGGGCCGGCCGTACGGTGCTGCTGGTGGAGCACGACATGGACATGGTCATGCGTCTGGCGGATCACGTCGTCGTTTTGGACGGCGGTCGGCGCATCGCGGTGGGGACTCCGGCGGAAGTGCAGCGCAATCCCTTGGTACTGGAGGCGTACCTTGGCCAGATGGAGGTGGTGGCCTGATGCTGGAAGTTCGCGGCCTGAGCGTGCATTTTGGCGCCGCGGAAGCAGTGCGCGGCGTGGATTTCACCGTGGGCGCCGGAGAGACCGTGGCCTTGGTGGGCGCCAATGGCGCGGGCAAGACCACCACCCTGCGCGCCATCATGGGGTTGGTGCGGGCAAGCGGCGGCAGCGTGCGGGTGGATGGCCGCGAGGTGTTGGGGGCTTCGCCGGCCGCCATGGTCCGTTTGGGCCTGGCCCTTTCCCCTGAAGGCCGGGAGGTGTTTGCCCATTTGAGCGTGGAGGAAAACCTGCGCCTGGGAAGCCTCGTGCTGCGTCTTTCCCGTGAGGAAGAGGCGCGGCGCATGGAGGAGGTCTTTGCGCGCTTTCCGCGTCTGGCCGAGCGCCGCCGGCAGGCGGCCGGCACCCTGTCCGGGGGCGAGCAGCAGATGCTGGCCATGGGACGCGCCCTCATGGCCCGGCCGCGGCTGCTCCTGCTCGATGAGCCGAGCCTCGGTCTTGCGCCCAAGGTCACTGACGAGATTTTTGCCATCATCCACGCGCTTTCGCGTTCCGGCACGGCCATCTTGCTGGTGGAGCAAAACGCCGCCCGGGCCCTTGCGGCATCCACCCGCGCCTACCTCATGGCCGGGGGGCGGGTGGTGGAGCACGGCGAAAGCAGCCGCTTGCTCGTGGACCCGGCCTTGCGCCAGGCTTTCCTCGGCGCGGCCAGTGATCACAATCCTGCGGCCAGCCGCCTGGGCGCTGCAGGACTCACCAATATCCGTCTGGAGAAACCACCCATGCAGAGCGACTTCATGCCTTCGTTTCAGAGCCCCGAAGAACTTGCGGCACATCAGCTGCGGGGGCTGCAATGGACGGTGCGCCACGCCTATGAAGGTTGCAGCGCCTACCGGGAAAAACTCGATGCCGCAGGGATCCGTCCGGAAGACATCCACAGCCTGGCGGACCTGCGCCGTTTGCCGTTGACCACCGCCGAGGACTTGCGCGACGGCTACCCCTTCCCCTTGCGCGCCGTGCCCTTTGAGCAGCTGGTGCGCATCCATGCCAGCTCCGGCACCACGGGCAAGCGTAAGGTATTGTGCTACACGCAAAAAGACCTGGACGATTGGATCCACCTCTTTGCCCGCTGTTACCAGATGGCCGGGATCACGCCCCTGGACCGGGTGCAGATCGCCGTGGGCTACGGGGTTTGGACCGCGGGCATGGGCTTCCAACTGGGGTGCGAAAAACTCGGGGCCTTGGCCGTGCCCGTGGGGCCGGGCAATATCGACATGCAGATCCAGTTTTTGCTGGATTTCCAGTCCACGGTGTTTTGCTCCACCGCGTCCATGGCCCTGCTCATGGCCGAGGAGATCCACCGCCGCGGCGTTGCGGACAAGATCGCGGTGCGCAAGATCATTTACGGCTCCGAGCGCTCCAGCCGCTCCATGCGCGCCAAGATCAGCGAACTCTTCGGCGGAGCCGAACTCTTTGACATCACCGGGCTCACGGAACTCTACGGCCCCGGCATGGGCATCGAATGTCCGCACCACGACTGCATCCACTACTGGGCCGACTACTACATTCTGGAAATCCTCGATCCCGAAACCCTGCAACCCCTGCCGGATGGTGAATGGGGGGAGATGGTCATCACCACCTTGAGCAAGGAAGGCGCGCCCCTCATCCGCTACCGCACCCGTGACATCACCCGCATCATCCCCGGACCGTGCACCTGCGGGTCGATGCTGCCGCGGCACTCGCGCATCAAGGGCCGCACCGACGACACCCTCAAGTTCCGCGGGGTGAACATCTACCCCAGCTCCGTGGACGCCATCATTTCCGTGGTGCCGGGGCTTGGTTCCGAATACCAGATCCATCTCACCCGCGACGAGGCCGGCCGCGACCATATGCGCCTGGTGGTGGAGCGGGGCGAAGGGGTGCCGGCCGAGCGCTCCATCGACTTGGCCAAGGAGCTGGAACACCAGGTGAAGAAGCAGCTTTTGGTCTCGGTGCGGGCGGAAGTGGTGGATTATGGCCTGCTGCCGCGCTCCGAGCGCAAGAGTAAGCGCATTTTCGATACGCGCATTCAGGACGAGATCGTCTAGCGGTCTCACGGACGGCGCACGTCTGCAAAACCACGAGGAGGAAATATGGCGAAGAGAGTGGTGTGGCTGTTGATGTTTTTCTGTTTGGGGGCGGCTCCGGCGTTTGCCGAGGACGTCATCAAGATCGGCGCCTTTTTCGACCTTTCCGGCCGGGCGGCCTTCATCGGCACGCCCACCAAGCTGGTTGCCGAGATGGTGGTGGACGCCATCAATGCCGCAGGCGGTGTCAACGGCACGCCGGTGGAACTCGTCGTCGCCGACACCGAAGGCGATCCAGCCAAGGCGGCCTCCATCGCCACCAAGTTCATCTACAAGGACAAAGTGGCGGCCATCGTGGGGCCCACCCTCACGGACACGGGGATGAACGTGAAGAAGATCGTGCACACCGGGCGTACCCCCATTGTCATGACCGTGGGCGGGGACCCGGTGATCATGGACGGCGGGAAGTTCGGCCCCGCGCACTGGGTGTTCAAGTCGCCGCAGCGCTCGTCCACGGCCGTGGAACGGCTCTTTACCTACCTCAAGGACAAGGGCCTCACGCGGGTGGCCTTGCTCACGGCGGACGACGGCTTTGGTAAGGACGGATTGCGTTGGATGGAGGCCCTGGCCCCGCGTTTTGGTATCGAGTTCGTGGCCAAGGAGGCCTTTGGCGCCCGCGACACGGACGTGACCGCGCAACTGGTTTCCATCAAGAACGCCAACCCCCAGGCCCTCGTGGTGTGGACCATCGGTCCGGCCGGGGCCATCGTGGCCAAGAACCGCCAGCAATTGGGGATGACCATCCCGCTGTTCCAAAGCCATGGTCTGCCGGATCCCAAGTATATCGAGCTTGCCGGCCCGGCGAGCGAAGGCACGCGTATGCCGGCCACCAAACTCTTGGTGGTGGACGAACTTCCGGATTCAGACCCGCAAAAATCCGTGATCCAGGAGTTCGTGCGCCGCTACACCGAGCGCGGATACGCCAAGCAGTTTCCCATCAACACCCATTCGGGCTACGCGTGGGACGCCATCATGCTCATCGTCAAAGCCATGGAACGGGTGGGTACGGACCCTGAAGCCTTGCGCAGCGCCATCGAGACCACAAAAGGCTATGTGGGTGTCTCGGGCGTCTACAATCTGTCGCCCGAAGACCATAACGGCCTGGGCGTGGATTCCATGGTGATGGTGGAGGTCAAAGACGGCCGCTTTGTGCTGGCTCAGTAGCAAAGCGTCCCGCTTTCGTTCGGCGTGCCCGGGGCAGCGACCTGGTGTGCAGGGGGCTGCTCCGGGCCAACCTCGGGCGGTCCCTTCAGCGCGTGGCCGCTTCGGCCGCTGCCTGTGGGGGCATCCCAACCCGCCGCGCTTCCTCTGCCTTCATGAGTACGTCACCACGTGTCTTCATGGGATGACATTTCTATTGTCCCAGACAGGGGTGACAATATCATTGTCCGGTAACACACAGCCCCCTCGAGGGTTGATTTGTGTTGCATTGTGGCATAAGAAAACACGTCTTTGCAGGGCAAATGGCCCCTGGTGTCTCAACCTGTAACCGAGGAGCTTTCCGTGGATTCTGGCGATAGGGCTGGTCACAGTAGCCAGTCCCACCGGGACATCACCGCTTCGCTCTTCGGCTCCGCCGCACCCTTCTGATCTCCCGTTGGGCTGCCGGAGGGGCCGAGGGCTCTGGAGGGCAGCCGCATGTTTCTCTTTTTTTCGACGCCGTTGGTGCGCTACTTTTGGGCGCATATGGGCTCCAAGGCCGATCCCTACCCATGTGGCATGTGCGTTTCTGGGTTCATGAACGTTCATTCCACCGCTGGGAGGGAAAGCCGATGATTCTTATTCGCAAGACAATGTACGATACCCTGGTGACCTTGGATCACCTGGAGCCCGATAGCTGGATCAACCTGGTCAATCCATCGGAAGAAGAGGTGCAGCGCGTGGCCTTGCTCCAGGGCGTGCCGCTGGATTTCCTGGTGGACCCCTTGGATGCGGATGAGCGCGCCCGCCTCGAGGTGGAAGACGGGGTGATCCTTTTGGTGCTGCGCGTGCCTGTGGAAAACACTGCGGATCCTCGCGTGCCGTATATCACCATGCCCATCGGTGTGGTGATCACGCCGACGGCGGTGATCACCGTGTGCCGGGCGCAGCAAGACTTGGTGACCGAGATCTTGAACGGTCGCGCCCGCCAGGTGGATACTACCCACCGGCTGCGCTTTGCCATCACCTTGATGCAACGTTCGGCGCTCGCCTATTTGCGTTGTTTGAAAGACATCAATCGGCGTTCGGACACCATTGAGCAGGCGTTGCAAGAATCCATGCGTAATCAGGAGCTCATTGATCTTTTGGGGATTGAAAAGAGCCTGGTATATTTTACCACATCGCTCAAGGCCAACGACATCATCATGGATAAAGTGCTTCGTCTCCGGGCGGTGCAGCTTTCGGAAGAAGAAGTGGATTTGCTGGAGGACGCCATCACGGAGAACCGCCAAGCCATCGGCATGGCCAATATCTATAGTGATATCCTCTCCGGGACCATGGACGCTTTTGCCTCCATCATCTCCAATAATATGAACATGGTGATGAAGTTTTTGGCCGGGTTTACCATTATCCTCATGGTCCCGAACATCATTTCCGGGATTTATGGGATGAACATCGCGCTTCCCATGCAGGACTGGCCGCATGCGTTTGCCATTCTTTCGGCGCTTGCCGTAGGAGGTGTCGCGGCGACGTGGTGGTGGTTTGCCCGTAAGCGCTGGCTTTAGTGCGGCCATCGCCCCGAAGAGACGCGGGGCGATGGATGTGCGGTGATGCGTCTTATTGGGCGCGGAGCATGGTCAGGAGCATCTTGAATGGTTGGGGAGCGCCCACCGCATGGGGAACATGGGCCGGCATGAGGATCGCCTGCCCCGCGCCTACCCGGTGCGGGGTGCCGCCCACGGTGAACTCCCCTTCGCCGTCGAGTACCTGCACCAAGGCGTCGAAGGGGGCGGTGTGTTCGCTGAGATTTTGTCCGGCATCAAAGGCAAAAAGGGTGATGGTGCCTGCGGTGCTCTTGACCAAGGTCCGGCTGACGATGCTCCCTTCGGCGTAGGTCACGAGATCGGCAAGGGTGACCACGGCGGCTGGGGCCAGGGATGCGGCGGCAGGGGTCTCTGGGCTCATACCTTTCCTCCTCCGGGGGAATGAGGTTGCGGAGCGCGGCGTTTCAGGGGCCGCGTTGGAGACAGCTGTCTTTTTCTGGAAAAAGCGCGGAAAAGCAAGCAGACGCGGGGAGCTCGGGACGCCTTCTGCAGGGTGGAGTGGGAAATTTTCTTGAGTTGGGCCGTTTTTTTCGGAAAAAGCACAGGGTGTGCACCGCTGCGGGGAGAACCCGTAGAAGGAAACGTGAACCAAAACTAAAGGAGGGTACATGAAAAAATTGTCACTGATGCTGGTGGCGGCGAGCCTGCTGTTTGTCGGGACTGCTTTTGCGCAGAAGCTGACGGTGGCCACGGATACCAATTTTCCGCCCTTTGAATTCAAGGATCCGCAAACCGGCGTGCATACGGGCTTTGATGTGGAGCTTTGGGCTGCCATCGCCAAAGAGATTGGCGCGGAGTATGACCTGCAGCCCATGGACTTCAATGGAATTATTCCTGGATTGCAGTCCGGGCAGTTGGACGTGGGGATTGCCGGCATCACCATTAAGCCAGAGCGGGCCAAGGTCGTTGATTTTTCCGACCCGTACTACAACGCTGGTCTTTTGATCTTGGTGCGTGCAGACGCCACCGACATCAATGCCATCGAAGATTTGAAAGGAAAAATCGTGGCCACTAAGCTGGGGACAACTTCCGAAGACTTCGTGAAAAAAAATGCCCAGGCCAAGGAAGTGAAGCTGTACCCCAACAATGACGCCATGTTCATGGAGCTTTTGAGCGGCGGCGCCGACGCAGTGGTGTTCGATTCGCCGGTCATCGCCGATTTCATGAACAAGCGTGGAAAGGGCGTGGTGAAGGTCGTTGGCCCCCTGTACATGGGACAGTCCTACGGCATTGCCTTCCCCAAGGGGAGCCCGCTGGTGTCCAAAGTGAACGCTGCCTTGAAAAAGCTCAAAGAGAGCGGCGCGTACCGCGATCTGTACCTCAAGTGGTTCAACACGGAACCCAAATAACCTCTCTCTGATCTCTTGATCGCTCCTGGTTGCAGGCATGGGGCCTGCAGCCAGGGTCCCTCAACCTCGGCCGCCAAGCCCAGGGCACGGGTGTGGCGCTGCCTGCAAAGGATACGATTCCATGGCTTTTCAATTTGAACCCAGCGTGGTGCTGGAAACCTTTCCCATGCTCCTGCGGGGGCTCAAATATACAGTCGCCATCACCATTGGCGGCCTTGCGGTGGGCTTTGTCCTGGGGGCTATCGCCGGACTCATGAAGATTTCCCGCAACGGGTTCTTTCGTAATCTTGCCGGAATATACATTGAAACCATTCGCGGCACTCCGATGCTCGTTCAGGCGATGTTTCTCTATTATGGCGTGCCTATGGCCTCGGGGGTCCGTATCCCGCCGCTCGTGGCAGGGATCATCGTTATCGCTGTCAATTCCGGAGCCTATATTGCGGAAATCGTCCGTGGCGCCATCCAGTCCATCAACCCTGGACAGATGGAGGCCGGGCGCTCCATTGGGCTCACGCGTACCCAGACCATGCGCTATATCATTTGGCCTCAGGCATTTCGGCGGATGATTCCCCCTTTGGGGAACCAGTTCATCATCAGCCTCAAAGATACGTCGCTGCTCATGGTCATTGGCGTGGGAGAACTTTTGCGCACTGGTCAAGAGATCGTGGCGGTCAATTTCCGCGCCTTTGAAGTCTATCTGGCGGTGGGCGTCGTGTATTTGGTGATGACCCTGGGCATCGCCCGGGCTTTGCGGGCCTTGGAGCGGCATTTGCGTGTGGTGCCGGGAAAGTAGGTGGATATGATACGTATTGAAAATCTGCACAAATCGTTTGGCGATCTGGAAGTCATCAAGGGGATCGATCTCCACGTGCGGCCTGGGGAAGTGGTGTGCATCATCGGCCCGTCCGGATCGGGAAAGTCCACGGTGCTTCGGTGTATCAACCGTCTGGAGCAGCCGACTTCGGGCCGGATCATTGTGGACGGCCACGACGTCACGGACCCCAAGACCAATATGAACCTGGTGCGCGCGGAAGCCACCATGGTCTTCCAGCAATTCAATCTTTTTCCCCATATGACGGTGCTGCACAACGTGACTTTGGGGCCGGTGAAGGTGCGCGGCATGGATTCGGCCCAGGCGGAGAAGCTTGGGCTGGAGCTTTTGGCCAAGGTGGGGCTGGCGGAAAAGGCGCACAACTACCCGGAGCAGCTTTCCGGCGGGCAGAAGCAGCGGGTGGCCATCGCCCGGGCCTTGGCCTTGCAGCCCAAGGTGATTCTCTTTGACGAACCCACGTCGGCCTTGGATCCCGAGCTGGTGGGGGAAGTGCTCGAGGTCATGAAGCAGCTTGCCCGGGAAGGCATGACCATGGTGGTGGTGACCCATGAGATGGGGTTTGCCAAGGAAGTCGCCGACCGGGTGATCTTTATCGACGGCGGCCGCATTCAGGAGGAAGGGGCGCCGGAAACCTTTTTCGCCAATCCGCAAAATCCGCGGCTGCGTGACTTTCTCGGCAAGGTCATTGCTCATTAGACTCCCTTCATGATGGCTTGGCGCGGGATTCGCCGTGCGTGCGATGCCTCCTGCGCCTGGACGCAGGGCAAGGGGGCTGCCGCTATGTTTCGGTCGGCACCACTTCCCACGGGGCAATGGGCCCGTCCACGAGGAAGAAAAGCGGGTGCGGCTCTGGGTGCTTCACGCTAGCGCAGAGGCGCGCCTTTTCTGGGGCGCGGGCGTGCAGCTTGCGCAGCAAGTGCGCCCATTCATAGTGGAGTTGGCCTAAGGTGACCGGGATGGGTGAGGCCGCGGCTTTGGGATCGATCTTGCGGGCATCGAATCGGTAGCCGCGGGCCTGGGCCTCGATGAGCACCGCAGCGAGGTAGTGGTTGATGGCCAGAAGCGGCGTGGGGTGCTCTCGGAAACGCAGAAGCTGCGGGTGGGCCCGGTAGCCTTGGGTCTTTCCGGAGAGCACGGCCTTGGCCAAGAGCCCTTCGCGCCACAAGGCCACCAGACCTTTGGCGTCGAGATATTGGGGATGCACGGACCACAGTCGCATGGAGTCCTCCCTCAATCATCCGGCCCGCGGTGGGCGGTGGCATCCTCGTCCACCCAGTCCTCCTCGGTATACCACAAGCCTCTGCGCCCAGGGGCTTTGCGTGCGGGGCCAGACCGGTAAACGGGGCAGCTTTTGGGGCCGTAGCAAAAGGTCTCGAACCGGTACTGCTTTTTGGACGGATTCCACTGATCGATGATCATCTCCACCGGCATGCGGCAACCCCAGATGCAGGTGGCGCACTGGGTATCGTAGGTCCGGGCATCCAGGCGGCGATGTCCCCGCGCTCGGGAGGTTTCGAGCTCAGGCGGCACGCCATGAAAAGGCGGCCCGGCGGGTGTCCAAGAAAACCCTATCCCAGAGGAATCCTCTCCTCGTGCATTGTTATGCCTTTTGGCGTAATGTTATAGTGAGCGGCAGTTGGTGTCACTAGACTCTGCTCGCCCCTTGAGCCGCGCTTGAGGCATGGGCGAATCTACCCTTGTGTGGGAGTGTCTTTGGTTGGGAGGCGGTGCGTGCAGTGAAATCCGTCGCCTGGTGTGCCTGGGTGGCCACGTGGACCCCATAGCGCCGAGGCAACAAAGGCAGTGGGCAGGGGGCGGGGTGGCGCGTGCAGATATACAAAGACCCCGGAGAGATCACTCTGCGGGGTCTTGCGTTATGAACCGCTGTACGCAGCGGATTGTCATCTGGCTCCCTGGGACGGACTTGAACCGCCAACCTAGTGGTTAACAGCCACCCGCTCTGCCGATTGAGCTACCAGGGAGTGCTCGTGGCGAGAGCCCCTCTATGGGCATGGGGAGTCAGATGTCAAGCAAAAACTTGCGCCAACAATCGGCTGCAAAGTCGAAGCCGCGTGGAGGGGAAGACGAGCCTTGCGTTGGCAGGAGCGCTTGGTCTAGGGCAGGGGTATCTGTTTCGGGAGGTTCTTCCATTGGATGCCGCTTCGTACCAGCTCTTGCGCTTAGCTCTCGATAGCCTGCCGTATGTGATCGGGGTCATGGACAGTGACCACCGTATTCTCGTCTACAACGCCGCGGGCATGCGCCTTGTTGAAGAGTCGGAGCCGTCTCGGGTTTTGGGGCGGCGCTGTTTTGAACTCATCGGCAAAAGCACCCCGTGTGCCGATTGTCCGGTGGAGGCGGCGCTGACCACCGGGCAATCCGTATGTCTGACGCGCTTCGAGCCGGCCTTGGGGCGGTATTTCCATTGCGAGGCGATCCCCGTCACCGATGCCGAGGGCCGTACCCTGGTGGTGGAAGTGTTGCGGGAGCTGTCGGGAAGCGGCGGAGAACACGTGGCGGGCCAGCAGCAGCCAGGGGACTTCCTCACGAGTCCGCTTCGGGAGCGGCTTGCTCTGGCGGAGGATCGTTTCCGCACCCTGGTGGAATTCATGCCTCTTTCGGTGATGCAATTCGATGCCCAGGGGGTGGTGCACTTCGTCAACCGCTGGCATCTGGCCCATTTTGCCGGGGGACTGCCGGCGTCCCACTTTTTGGGCCGGCGCATCGATGCCTTGGAGGCCATCCGCTCTGCCGGCGTGGGCACCCAATTGCTTCGGGTGCTTTCGGGAGATCCTGTAGAGCTGTTGGAAGTGCGGGTGCCGCGCTTTGCCGACGGCCGCTCCGGCTACCAGAGCATGTGGGCCGTGCCGTATGTGCGTGACGGCCGTATCGAAGGGGGCATTCTCCTGCGTCAGGATGTCACGGCGCAGGTGCGCATGCAGCAGGAACTCCGGCAGAGTGAGGAGCGTCTCGCCCTGGCTTTGGACGCTGTGGAAGACGGTCTGTGGGATTGGAACCTGGTGACCAACGAGGCCTATTTCAGCCCCCGGTACTACACCATGCTCGGCTACCAGCCAGGGGAGTTTCCCGCGAACTATGCGTCCTGGAAGCGGCTCGTACACCCAGACGACCTGGAGCCCACGCAGCGCCGCATCGAGGCCGCCATTGCCGCGGGCCTGGGATTTCGGGTGGAATTTCGCTGCCGCACCAAGGACGGGCAGTGGAAATGGATCGAGGGCCGCGGTCGGGTGGTGGAGTTCGATGACGGCAGACCCGTGCGCGCCATCGGCGTACACACGGACATGACCGAGCGCATGCAGGCGCGCCAAGCCCTGCTGGATGCCCGTGAAGCCGCCGAGGCCGCCAGCCGCGCCAAAAGCGAGTTTCTCGCCAACATGAGCCACGAGATCCGCACGCCCCTCAACGGCATGATGGGCATGCTGCAGCTCTTGCTCATGACCGATCTCTCCGACGAACAGGCCGAGTTCGTGCGTACCGGCATGGAGTCCTGTCAGCGGCTCACCCGGCTCCTTTCGGACATCCTGGACCTTTCCCGCCTGGAGTTCGGCGGCTTTACCCTGCGCACTGCGCCGTTTGACCTGCACCAGGCCGTGGACGATGTCTGCCGCCTCTTTGCCTTTAGCGCCCGCATGAAAGGCATCACCCTGCACTGGCATGTGGATCCGGCCGTGCCCCGGCAGGTGGAGGGTGACGGCGCGCGGCTGCAGCAGATCCTCTCCAACCTGGTGGGCAATGCGGTGAAGTTCACCCAGCATGGTGCGGTGCAGGTGGAGGTCCGCCGCCTGCCGGTGCCGCTGGGTGAGGCCGAGCGCGTCTATTTTTCCGTGCAGGATACCGGGGTGGGGATTGCCCCCGAGGTGCTGCCGCGGCTCTTTACCCCCTTTTTCCAGGCCGACGGCTCCATGACCCGGCCCTTTCAGGGAGCGGGCCTTGGGCTTGCCATCGTCAAGGAGCTCGTTCGCCGCATGCAGGGGGTGCTGAGTGTGGAGAGCGAGCCGGGTGAGGGCACGACCGTGCACTTCGTGCTCCCCTTGCGGCCGGCGCGTCGGGCGGTGGAGGCAGCGGCGGATCCGGCCCTGCCGTATGGGGCCTCGGGCCGCGTGCTGGTGGTGGAAGACGACCCCATCAACCGCATGGCCGCCACCCATCTCCTCTCCCGCCTGGGGTATGAGGTGCTCACCGCGGCCACCGGCGCTGACGGCGTGGCGGTGGAGGCTGCCGAAGCGGTGGACGCGGTGCTTTTGGACATTCAATTGCCGGATATGGACGGCGTGGAAGTGGCCCGCCGCATCCGCGCCCGGCATGCCGGCGGCGGCCCGCCTTTGGTGGCCCTCACGGCCTTCGCCATGCCGGGGGATCCCGAGCGTTTTTTAGCAGCGGGCATGAATGCCTATTTGGCCAAACCGGTGGATTTTCCGACCTTGGCGGCGACCTTGGCGCGGGTCCTCAAGCACGAGTAGGAGGGGATATGCACGGATGGATTGTGCTGGCCCATGGCAGTCGGGAGCCTCGGGCGCGGGAGTCTTTCGAGCGGCTTGTGGCCCGCTTGGGGACCATGGTGCCGGACTGTACCGTGGTGCCGGCCTACTTTTCCCTCGGCGAGCCGGACCTGCCGACCCAGGTGGGAGCCCTGGCCGCGGCCGGGGTGCGGCATATCCGCATCCTGCCGCTTTTTCTCTTGGACGGTGTGCATCTGCGCCGTGATATCCCTGCCTTGGTGGCGGAGCTCGCCCAGCGCTGGCCTGCGGTGGAGGTGCGCCTGGAGCCGGGCCTGCACGACGATCCGGGCCTCTTGGCGCTCCTTGCCCAGCGCCTGCGTGGGTAGGGATCGTCTCCCTTTCTGGATATTCTTTCGCAGTTTTTTTCGCTGATGCCCGTGGGCCTCGCCTCCTTGGCCCGATGCCTGCCGCCTGTCACTGCCTTGTGACTCGTGCGGCATCATGCTGCCGTTTTTTTCTGACATCACCCTTCCACGACAACCGTAGGGAGGGCGCATGGTATCGACAGCGAGCAAAGACATGGTGGCGCGGCTGCAGGCGGCGCTGGGCTATGGCGGCATCGGGGATTTGCCTTTTCTTGCGGCAGACGCCACCGCCGGGTCGGAGACGGAGCTCCAAACCGCGGTCATCGGGCCGCGGGAGCGGATGGATCTGCCGCGCACGGTGATGGCCTCGCGCTACGTGCAGGGGCTCAAGCGCCGGGCGGCCACGGGGGAGTATCCGGCCCGGGTGCTGGAACGCCTCGAGGCGGTGCTGGAGCCAGGCCCGGGAGAGGTGTGGGAGAACAGCTGGGTGCGGGTGCCCATGGCGCGGCTTTCGGCCGTTGCCCGCAAGGTGCTGGATGCGGACCTGGCGGCGGACAAGTCGGCACTCCATGGCCCGCGGCGCAGCGACAGCGCCGACTTTTTCGTGGAGGAGGCCGGAGAGACCTGGCTGCGCATCCCGGTGAGCTATCTCTTGAAGCTTTCCCTCGCCCAGGCCATGGACGGCCCCTTGCGCGGCGAGGCCCATGTGGCTCGCAGGCTTTTTCCTCTCTTTTCCAATGACAATACTTCGCCGGAGACGGTGTCCTTCGCGCCCCTGCCCTGTCATGAAGGCGGCCTGGCCGTGGCGCGGGAGACCTGTATGCGCCAGCTCTTGTGCGAAGTCCTGGTGGAGTGTGCCAACCATGCCTTGGGGCTGGAGGCCAGCGGCCAGCGGGTGGTGGTCTATGCTTCGCCCCTGCCGCCGTGGCGGCAAAAGGCCCTCAACGCGTTGGTGCCCGATGCCTTCTACCGCGAGCTCTTCGTCAATCCGTGCCTGAGCGGCTGGGAGCGGGGCGAGGAGAAGAAGGCCTACATGCACCTGTGCCACGAGACCCTTTCTCGCAGCCAGCTCAATGCCCTGGGCAAGCTGCGGGAGGCCGGACTCTTGAACCGCAACCTGGTGGTGCTGCCCAATACCTCGAGCACGTGTCTGGCCAATAACGGCATCCATGTTTCCTTGGGCAGCCGTCGTTTGAGCGCCCTTCTTGCCAGTGGCGGTCTTGGCCCGGCGGAGGAAAAGTGGGCCGCGGACCTGGTGGTCAAGATAGTGGAGCATTTTCTGCCACTTTTCGTGGGGGTGTACAGCGCCGCCCCGTACCGATTGGGGTTTGCGGATTTTCACCCTGAGACCGCCTTGGGATTTTTGCCCCACGAGTTGGATTTCACCCATCTGCGCATGCTGTGGCGCCGCTGGAAGAAGAAGGCCAGGCTCAAGATCTTGGGGCGTCCCATCACGCCGTTTGGACCTCCGGCTTTGGATCGAACTCTGGCGCGGATCTTTGGCCTGCGCGGCGACCATGTGCCCGACTTCCGCCTGGTGGACTACATGACGTGTCTCATGAGCACCCACGAGGCCGCCTGTTTGGACGGAAGCCTGGGGAGCGACGAGCGCCTCAAGGCCGAATTGGCGGCGCACGGGGTCTTTCACGCCGCCATGTCCACCTATCTCCTCTACAAGCCGCGCCTCTTTTCCCGCATGGGGTTTAGCGGTTTCGAAGGCCGTTTTTACAGCCTGTTTCCTTCCTACGGCGAGGACATGGCCCGGGCGGTGGACATGCAGCTTGTGCTCACCGCCGTGGCGTGGTGGATGGTGCTCTCCCGGCGGGTGGACCACGGCGCCATCCCGGATGCGCCCACCTGGGAGAGCGAGCGGCGCCAGGCGTTTTTCGCCATGGCCTTGGAGGTGCCCACGGTGTTCGTGCGTCACGACAGCCCCAACCGGTTGCTGACCGATTTGGTGGGCCGCGCGGCGCGCCTGCGTCCCAGTCGGCGCTACCCGGGATATACGCGCGTCCGTTTGCCCGAGCTGCGTGCGGCGCTGGTGGATTTCCTCGAAGAAACCGAGGCCGCCTGTGTGGTGGAGGCCATGGGTGCACAACCGGTGTTGGCGGATTTGCGCCGGCGCTTGGAACATCCCGAGGCGCGGGCCGCCTCGCGCTTGACGGATCGGGTGCTGGCGCGGCTGGGGGCGCGCTCGCCCTTGGAGGTGGACGCCGAGACCTTCAACCGCGCGGCGGAGGCGTGCTACCGGGAAGAGCTCCGCGTGGAGCATTTAGTGGAAGCGCTGGATTTCCTCGAGGCCACCTGTCGGCGTATGGGGCTTGGGCTGCCCGACGGTCGGGCCGTGGACTGGGTGGCGCAAAAGGCGCGGGAGGCCTTACGCCAGCACGGCCGTATCCCGCAGGATATCTGTCGCCAGCTCCTGCCCGTGCTGGTGGCGGTGACGGTGTGGAATCCTGCTGCCAAGGAGTGCCGCCATGCTGCGTGAACCGGAGATGCTGCCGGCTGCAGGGGCGTCGCGCATGGAGTCGTCGTCTTTGCGCTCGCAGCCTCATGAGTTCGTCTGGAGGGATACAGGCCGGGTGCAGGCCGAAGAACTCTTTTGCGACCGGGTCATTACCTATCTCTACGACCGGGTGCGGGAGCATGCCCCAAGCGTGGTGCGCGCCTTGGCTTCGGGCCGCATGACCCGGCTTTTGGGGTTCTTCAACTACGACCTGCCCTTGGGGGCGCGGCTTTCGGGGGCCCGGCGCTTGGTGGAGCGCCTCGGCATCGATCTTGAGGAATGCGTGGAGCCGCCGGAGTTCTATACCACTGCCCGCCGCATCTTCGAACGCCGGATCCGCTACGAAGCGTGCCGGCCCATGGAGCCGGATCCGCAGGCAGTGGTGTCTCCCGCCGATGCCCGGGTGCTGGTGGGCTCTCTCGATGCAGCCTCGCACTTGTGGGTCAAGGACAAGTTTTTTTCGTTGTCGGAGCTTGTGGGCCCTGCCTGGGCGCGGCGTTTTACCGGCGGGCAATTTGCCATTTTCCGGCTGACCCCGGAAAAATACCACTACAACCACGTGCCGGTGGAAGGGGTGGTGGTGGACTTCTACGAGTTGGAAGGGGCGTTTCATTCCTGCAACCCTTCGGCAGTGGTGGCCATGGCCACGCCGTATTCGCAAAACCGCCGCGCCGTGACCATCATCGATACCGACGTGCCCGGCGGCAGCTGCTGCGGCATGGTGGCCATGGTGGAAGTTGCGGCGCTCATGATCGGTCGCATCGAACAGCGTTACGCGCCCCGCGGCTACCAGCCCTACCAGCCCATGGCCCCGGATCTCTGGCTGCGCCGGGGCCAGCCCAAGAGCCTGTTTTTGCCGGGAAGCTCGGTGGACGTGCTGGTGTTCGAGCCGGGACGCGTGACCTTTGCCGAGGAGTTGTTGCGCCATCAATTGCGCGCCGATGTGCGCAGCCGCTTCTCCGCCTGGCTGGGCAGCCCCTGGGTGGAGGTGGATGTGCGCGTGCGCTCCACCATCGCCCGCGCCCACAAGGGCGCACGCCGGCGGTGCATGCTGAAGGAGGGATCATGACTATCTGGGTGCTGCGGGGGGCGGCCGTGACGGTCTTGGCGGCCATGTGGTGGCTTTCGCGGGTGCTGGCTCAGGCCCGCTGGCAGGTGGCGGCGTGCATCCCGGTGCGCCAAGATGCCGATGGATCGTGGCAGGCGGTGAATCTTACGTGGTACGGTATTGTGAGCGCCGTAGCCTATAGCCTGGCGGTGGCGGCGCTGGTTTTCTTGGGGGCTGGTCTCGGGGCGGCGCTGGGTTCCCTGCTGGCCATGGTGGCGGCGGTGCTTGCGGTATGCATGCCGGCCTCCCGCTTGGTGGCGGCCTGGGTGGAGGGCAAAAGCGCCACCCTCACCGTGGGCGGGGCCGTGTTCGTCGCCTTGTGGCTGGTTCCGGTGGTGGCTTGGGGGGTGCGGCAGTACTGGGGCGGCCTTCCCCCGTGGCCCCAGGTGCTGGCGGCCTCCGCCGTGGCCTACGCCCTGGGCGAGGGCGTGGGGCGGCTGGCGTGCTGCAGTTTTGGCTGCTGCTATGGCCGGAGGGTGGAGGAGTTGCCTGCCCCGTGGCGACGGCTCGCTACGCCGCTGGCGGTGCGCTTTTGGGGGGCCACCAAAAAGGCGGCCTACGCCAGCGGCTTGGAAGGCGTGGCCTTGGTCCCGGTGCAGGGTATGGCCACCGTGGTGCATGGGCTGGCCGCCTGGATGGGGGCGGAAGCCTTGGCGGCAGGAGACGTGGATTTGGCCCTGGCATGGGCGGGGATAGTGCCCTTGGCCTGGCGGGTGGTCTCGGAGTTCTTGCGGGCGGATTTTCGCGGCAATGCCCGATTTTCCGCCTATCAGTGGATGGCCGTGGTGGGTATGGTCTGGATCGGGGGGATCCTTGGGCTCGTGCCTGCGACGGAGATCCGTTTCGACGGTTCGGCGGCCCTTGGCGCTCTTTCGCATCCAGGTACGCTGTTGGCGCTCTTGGGTGTGTTCGTCGTGAGCTTGGCCTATACGGGCATCAGCCGGGTGACGGCTGCCTGCGTCCACCTGCGGGTGCGGCCGGAGCGCATCTAGGGGCAACAGATTTCGCTGGCAATTGGACGCGTTCGGCGGGCGCCTTGCCTGCCTCACGGACACCGGATACGGGAACACCCAGAGGAGGTCTTCATGCGCCACACCATCTCTGCCTTGGTCTACAATCAACCCGGAGTCCTGGCCTCCATGGCCGCGGTGTTCCAGCAGCATGGACTGAATATCTTTTCCATTTCCGCAGGAGAGACGGAGCGGGCCGATGTGTCGCGCATCGTCATTTGCGTGGATCACGATGGCGAGCGCGTGGCCGCGGCGACCGCACAGTTGGCCGGGCTGCCCTTCGTGCTGGGGCTGGAAGACCTCGCCTCCCACGAACTCATCGACCGGGAGCTGCTGCTCATCAAGGTGCGGGTCGCTAAAGACACCGTAAGCCAGCTCCTGCAGATCATCGAGGTCTTCCGGGCCAATGTGGTGGATATGGGCAACACGACATTGGTGGCGGAATTGGTGGCTACCCCAGGTAAGGTGGCCGGGTTTCTGCGCGCCCTCATCCCCCATGGCATCGTTTCGGTGAGCCGCACCGGGGTCATCGCCGTCAAACGGGGGGACGATTGATGGCTGCCCTCCGATCGCTTGACGATCTCCCCGCAGCGGTGGCCCGGCGCGGAGTGCCCGTGCGGGTCGTGGTGGCCGCTGCTGCTGACGCCCCTGCCCTGGCCGCCGTGATGGAGGCCCGGCGCTTGGGCGTGGCGGAACCGGTGCTGGTGGGGGATGCCCCGGCGCTGCGGGACGCCTTGGCGCAGTGGCCCGAGCTGGAGGGCGCTGTCGTTCTTCACGAACCCGATGCCGTGCGTGCGGTGGGGCGAAGCTTGGACTTGGTGGTGCGTGGGGAGGCGGACTTCCTCATGAAGGGCGCGGTCAAGACCGACGTGCTCTTGCGGGCGGTTTTGGATCGCAAAGAGGACTTGGGGGTGCGGGGGCTGCTCAGCCACGTGGCGGTGACGGATCATCCTCTGGAGCCGCGCCTTTTGCTGCTCACCGACGCGGCGGTCAATGTGGCCCCGAGCCTGCACCGCAAGATCGACATCATCGCCAATGCCGTGGCCGTGGCCAAGGCCCTGGGGATCAGCGTCCCCAAAGTGGCGGTGCTCTCGGCCACCGAGCGCATCGCCTACCAGGCCATGCCGTCCACCAAAGACGCCGACGTGCTGGCCAAACTCTGCCGCATGGGCGTGTTCGGGGACGCCGTGGTGGGCGGGCCGTTTGCCCTGGACATCGCCGTGTCGCGGCACAAGGCCCGGCATAAAGGTGTCGAAGGGGCCGTGGCCGGGGCGGCGGATATCCTGTGTGCCCCGGATATCGAGGCCGGGAACATCCTCTACAAGGCGCTGAGCACGCTGATGGCCCGTCCCATCGCCGGGGTGGTGGTGGGGGCTGCCAGGCCGCTGGTGGTCCCGTCTCGGGCCGATGACGGCCCGTCCAAACTCTACGCCTTGGCCCTCGCCGCCTATTTGGCGGGGCAGTAGTTCTCGGCCGCGGCGTCTTTCCGAAGAATACTCCGAAATCTTGGGCCCCTCCTGGGGGGCGCGCAGGCGCTCAAGGGCATCTTTTTTTCTTTAGTATGCCCTTGACAGGTTCTTTTTTTGATTTATTCATGCTCTCGAAAAACGTGGAGAGCAGGACAATGCTCCACGGATGCAATACAAATATTGCATATGGAAGGAGGTGTTGTCTATGGCACTCGTCAAATGGGATCCTTGGAGAGAAATGGAAGAACTCTTTGATCGGTACACTCGGGCCATGGGACTTCCTCGTGGAGGACAGGAGGCTCTTACTGCAGGCGATTGGTCGCCTCGTGTGGACATTGTCGAGTTGGAAGAGGAGTTCCTCATCCAGGCGGACATCCCGGGTGTGGACAAGGACAACGTCCATGTGACCGTGGAAAACGGCGTGCTCACCCTGAAGGGCGAACGCAAGCGCGAGGTGGAGGAGAAGGGCAAGAAGTTCCACCGGGTGGAGCGCTTCACGGGGACCTTCACCCGCCAGTTCACCTTGCCGGACAATGTGGACACGGCGGGCATCCGGGCGGTGTTCAAGGACGGCATCCTCACCTTGCATTTGCCCAAGACCGAAAAGGCCAAACCCAAGGCCATCGACATCCACGTGGAATGAGTCTCCCATGAGCGGCGACTCCCACCAAAGACCGGCGACGAGCCGGTCTTTTTTTACGCCGCGCTTTCGCTGTCTTTTTCGGTCTGCTCCAGAAAGGGCGTTGTGGCGGAGGGGGTATCGCTGAGGCCGTAGTCGGCAAGTTTTCGGTACAGGGTTTTGCGGCCGATGCCGAGCATCTGGGCGGCCTTGGACTTGTTGCCGCCTGCGGCGTGCAGCGCCAGGATGATGTGCGCCCGCTCCAGTTCCTCCAGGGTGGCAAAGCCGTTTTCGCGTGGGGTGCGGCAGGTCTTTTGGCAGAAAGGCAGGGCATTGACGCCGATGATGCCTCCTTCGGCAAGGATCATGCCGCGCTCGATGACGTTGCGCAGTTCCCGCACGTTGCCAGGCCAGGGGTTGGTCATGAGTTGCTCCATGGCCGCAGGGGAAATGTGGTACGTTTGGCCGTTTTTGGCCAGGATGTGGAGGAAGTATTCCACCAGGGCCGGGATGTCTTCGCGCCGTTCCCGCAATGGGGGCAGCTCGATGGTGAAGACATTGATGCGGTGGAAAAAGGCGTCGTGGAAGCGGCCGGCTTCCACTTCCCGGGCAAGATTACGGTTGGTGGCGAAGATGAAGCGCACGTCCACGTGGCGTTCTTCCTTGTCGCCCACACGGCGGAAGCGCTGGGTTTCCAGTACCCGCAAGAGCGCCGCCTGGAGATCCAAGGAAAGCTCGCCCACTTCGTCGAAAAAGAGGGTGCCTTTGTGGGCCAGGGGCAGCAGCCCTTCGTGGCTGCGCTCCGCACCGGTGAAGGCCCCTTTGCAGTAGCCAAAGAGTTCGCTGCGGAGCAGTTCCTTGTCGAAGTTGGCGCAATTGGTGACGATGAAGGGCTGATCGGCGCGCAGGCTTTGGGCGTGGATGGCGGCTGCGGCCACGTTTTTGCCGGTGCCGGACTCGCCGGTCAAAAGCACCGGGGTGTCCGTGGGCGCCACGCGTTCGATGAGGTAGCGCACCCGCTGCACCGCGGCGCTGTGGCCGATGAATTTGGGTGTGGGAGCGCCACTACCTGCCCCGTGGCGTAGCAGTTCGTTCTCCCGGGTGAGCCGCACCCGCTGGTAGGCCCGTTCGATGACCTGTTCGATGCGCTCCAAAGAAAACGGCTTGGTGATGTAGTCGTAGGCCCCGGCCTTCATGGCCTCCACGGCGGTGTCCACGTCGGCGTAGCCGGTGATGAGCACGACGGCGGTGTGCGGATGGGCCTCCTGAATATGCTCCATGAGGGCAAGGCCGCTGGCATCGGGCAGGCGGATGTCGAGGATCGCCACATCGATGAGTGTGGAGCGGAGGATTTCTCGTGCCTGAGCCGCTGTGCCGGCGGCATGGATGGTGCGCCCAGGGTTGGCCAGCTCGCGCACGAAGAGTTTTTGGATGTTGGGTTCGTCATCCACCACGAGGATTTCGATGGAATTGAAGATGCTCATAGGTTCTCGCAGGATGTGGGGTGTTCGAGGGGGAGACGCACGCGGAAGGTGGCCCCGCGTCCGGGCTCGCTGCACACGGTGATCTCTCCGCCATGCTGTTGGATGATGCCGTAGCAGATGGAAAGACCAATGCCGATGCTGTGCCCTTGGGTTTTGGTGGAAAAGAAGGGCAAAAAGAGTTTGTCCATGTGTTCCGGGGCAATGCCGTGGCCGGTGTCCTCCACGATCAAAAAGGCGTGTTCCCCCTGGGCATGGGCGCGCACCGTGATGGTGCCTTGGGGGAGCACCGCGTCCATGGCGTTGAGCACGAGGTTCACCAGGACCTGTTTGAGTTCGCTGGGGTCGCCGCAGATGGGCACCGCCGTGGGGGAGAGGTCTTGGACGAGCTGGACTGCTGGCGCTTCTTTGATCTTGTGCGAGAGGATCTTGAGGGTGTCGCGCACCAATTGGACGAGGTCGAGGCGCTGGCCGGCGTAGGCGCGCTGGCGGCTGAAGGAGAGCAGCCCCAGGACGATATCCCGGCAGCGGGCGCATTCCTCGGAGATGATGCCGATATATTCGTTGAAGTCCTGCACCAGAGGATCGGTTTCTCCGAGGCGCTGGCGCAGTTGCGGGAGTCTGCGGCGCAGGGCCTCGGCAAAGCCGCTGATGGAGGCCAGAGGATTGTTGATCTCGTGGGCCACGCCGGCGGCCAGCATGCCGATGGTGGCCATCTTTTCCGCCTGATAGTATTTGGCTTGGTACTCCTTCTCCAGGGTGATGTCGCGCTTGGTGAGGAGCACGGCGCGGGTGTCTCCGTGCTCGTCGCGGATGGGGGCGCTCACCAACTCGAAGTGGACGGTGCGATCCCCACGCCGGTCCAGATAGGTGAGGCGGTCCGGGCGGCCGGTGGCGAGCGTCGTTTGTACTGGGCACCCGACGCACGGCTCGGCACTGCCCCGAAAGACTTCGTGGCAGCGTTTGCCTCCGGGGTTCGGGTCGTCGAAATACCGAAAGAACACCGGATTGACATATTGGATGGAAAGGTCCGGGGTGATGACCGCCAGGACATCCACGATCCCATCCAGGATGCTTTGAATCTCCTGCTTTTTGCGTTCGAGTTCTTCGGTGTAGGCGCGCAGTTGCGCCATTTTGTCCTGCACGTCCCGGAAGAAGCCGAGCTTGGTGTATTCCGGGCCAACGATGTCCATGAGCGATGGGGGCATTACCAGGCCTCCGTGCAGATGGCCAAGAGGTCCGCTGCCGTGGCGGGCCGGGGGTTGGTGAGCAGGCATGCGTCTTGGGCCGCCATGTGACAGATTTGGGCAAAGTCGTCGGCGTGGGGGACGATGTGGGAAAGCCGTGAGGCAGCTCCGAGATTTTCAAAAAAGTCCTCCAACCAGGCGATGCCTGCCGCGGCGGTCTCTTCGTCCGTGGCGAGGCGGCCGCCGAGGATGACCTCGCCGATGTCCGCCATGCGGGCAGTGCAGGCCGGGAGGTTGAAGCGCATGACATGGGGCAGAAGCACGGGATGCACCTCCCCGTGCGGCGTGTCGAAAACTCCGCCCAAGGAGTGGGCGATGGCATGGCAGGCGCCGAGGCTGGCGTTGCTGAAGCTGATGCCTGCGGCGGTGCTGGCCAGGGAGAGCTGTTCCATGTCGTCGGGATCGCGGGAACGCAGCGCCCGGGGCAAATGCCGGGTGATGAGGCGGATGGCGGTCAGCGCCTGGGTTTCTGTGAGGGCGTGGGCCAAGGGTGAGAGGTAGGACTCGACGGCGTGGGCCAGGGCGTCCACCGCGGACGTAATGAGGAGATGGTCGTCCACGGTATCGAGCAAGTCCGGGTCGATGATGGAGACGTTGGGGGTGAGGGAGCGGCTGATGATGGACATCTTCACCCGGCGGGCGGTGTCGGTGATGATGGCAAATTGCGACACGTCCGAGCCACTGCCGGCGGTGGATGGAAGCAGGATGAGGGGCGGCAAGGGCCGGGAGATGCGATTGGCGCCTTCGTAGTCGTGAATGCGGCCGCCGCAGCCCGCGAGTGCGGCGATACCCTTGGCCGTGTCCATGGGGCTGCCGCCGCCCAAGGCCAGGATGACATCGGCCTGGCTTTCCCGGTAGAGGGCGGCCCCGGCTTCGATGTGGGTGTCCCGCGGGTTGGAATAGACTTGGTCGAAGTAGACGGTTTCGAGCCCGGCCTCTTCGAGTACCGTGAGCAGGCGGTCCACCCAGCCGCTGCGCTCGAGCCCCTGGTCGCTCACGAGAAATACCCGTTTGCCGCCCAGTTGCAGGGCGTAGGATCCGGCGTAGCGGATACTGCCATGGCCGAAGATGATTTCCGGGAGGGAAAATTTGCGGATGTCCATGTGTGCCTTCCCCTTGGTTTCAAAGAGGCGGTTTTAGCAAAGAACATGCCCGTGAGGAGTGTGGCTGGGAAAGCGGGGATTGGGGGTGGAGCGCAGGTATGTTTGGGTCATTATGATACAAATAGATGGTGTGGGCAACGGGATGTCGTGGTGTGGCGTGGTGTCTTGGGGTGCCCCCAGAGGGAACAGCGCTGTGGGGCGGGTTTGTGTCGAAATGACTCATATGTGTGCGGTGCATACGGAAAAGTGCGGAGCTATGCGCGGCGAACGAAGAAATACATCTACGATTTCAGTATGTTGTTGCATTTTTTAGAGTCTTGGCCCAAGTCGAGCCAACCTGGCCTGAGGTTTGCTCTGTATGAGGACATCGAGGCATTGGAGTGTGAACTGCTGCCGCAAGGAG
Organism: Thermodesulfomicrobium thermophilum DSM 16697; assembly: GCF_059568695.1. Classification (NCBI taxonomy): domain Bacteria; kingdom Pseudomonadati; phylum Thermodesulfobacteriota; class Desulfovibrionia; order Desulfovibrionales; family Desulfomicrobiaceae; genus Thermodesulfomicrobium; species Thermodesulfomicrobium thermophilum. Next base: position 147,052 of record NZ_JCANTW010000012.1, read on the forward strand.
TTATCTTGTGGTGGCGCAACCAGAGCGAGGTGTTCTCATGGCTGTTCAGGAAATGGTGTATGGTTTTTTCATCCCCAGCGTGACGCTCATCGGCATCGGTGCATCCAAGTACATCCCTGAGAAGATCAAGGCATTGGGCGGAAAGAAGCCGCTCGTGGTGACGGACAAGGGGATTACGGCCTGCGGGCTGACCAAGCAGATCACGGATCTTCTCGATGCCGCCGGCATGGAATACGCGGTGTATGACGAAACCGTGCCCAATCCTACGGACAACAATGTTCACGCCGGTGTGGAGGTCTTCAAGGGCAAGGGGTGTGACTCCCTCATCTCCCTGGGCGGTGGTTCGTCCCATGATTGCGGCAAGGGCATCGGCCTGGTGGTCTCCAATGGCGGCAAGATCCATGACTATGAAGGTATCGACAAGTCTTCCAAGCCCCTGCCGCCGTACCTCGCGGTGAACACCACTGCGGGCACGGCCTCGGAAATGACCCGGTTTTGCATCATCACCGACACCAGCCGCAAGGTGAAGATGGCCATCGTGGACTGGCGGGTGACTCCGGGCATGGCCATCGACGATCCCATGCTCATGGTGGGCATGCCGCCGGCGCTGACTGCGGCCACCGGCATGGACGCCTTGACGCACGCGGTGGAAGCGTATGTCTCCACCATCGCCACTCCCATGACCGATGCCTGTGCCCAGAAGGCCATCGAACTCATTGCCAAATACCTGCGCAAGGCCGTGGCCAACGGTAAGGATTTGGAGGCCCGCGAAGGCATGTGTTTTGCGCAGTACCTGGCGGGCATGGCCTTCAACAACGCAAGCCTCGGCCACGTCCATGCCATGGCGCATCAGCTGGGCGGGTTTTACGATCTGCCGCACGGCGAGTGCAACGCCATCCTCCTGCCGCATGTTTCCCGCGCCAACATGAACGCCAAATTGGAGCGTTTTGTTGACATCGCCCGCTTTATGGGTGAAGCCGTGGACGGTATGTCTTTGCGCGCTGCGGCGGAAAAGGCCATCGATGCGATCCAGCAGTTGTCCACCGACGTGGGCATCCCGCCCACCATCACCGAGCTGGCCAAACGCTACGGCAAGCAGGTGGACCGCAAGGATATCGCCATCATGACCGCCAACGCCCAGAAGGACGCTTGTGGTCTTACCAACCCCCGTTGCCTCAAGGACGCCGACGTGGCCGCCATTTACGAGGCCGCCTTCTAGGGGAGGACGTATGTGGGACGACGATGCGGACATTGCCTTGATCACAGTCGATGCCGGCGCTACCCTCTACGCCGAGGAGGTGCTTGCCGGGGTTGCGGAGGATATGGCGGGGGATGGCGCATGCTAGGTCCTGCACTACGATGAACGTATCCCAACAGGGTCGGTTCTGCCGGCCCTGTTGGTGTTTTGGAGTGATTATGCTCAAATGGACAGTATAGCCATGGAGGAACTATGAAGATTCTACGCATCAACACCCGTACCCGTACTTACCGCTTCGAGGATCTGGGCGAGTATGCCGGCCTGGGCGGTCGGGCGCTCACCTCGCGTATCGTGAACCGTGAGGTGCCGGCGGATTGCCATCCTTTGTCCGCAGAGAACAAATTGGTCATCGCCGCGGGGCTGCTTGCTCCCACGACGGCCGCCAACTCGGGCCGGGTGTCCGTGGGCGCCAAGTCGCCGCTTACCGGCGGCATCAAGGAGAGCAATTCCGGCGGTCAGTTTGCCAATACCCTGCCCAAGCTGGGGCTGTTGGCCATTGTCCTGGAGGACAAGCCCGAGGCCGGGGCCCCGATGATGGACATCATTATCAGGCCGGACAGCGTGGAGTTCCGCGACAGTGTGGCCGCAGGTATGCGCACGTATGCGGCCCAGGAAAAGCTGCTTGCCGCCTATGGGAAAGACATGGTCACCGCCCTGGTGGGCCCTGCGGGAGAGCAATGCCTGGCTGCGGCCACGGTGCAGTTTTCCGACCCTGAGGGATTGCCCACTCGGTCTGCGGGTCGCGGCGGCATGGGCGCGGTTATGGGCTCCAAGCGGGTCAAGGCGCTGCTTTTGGATGGTACGGCCAACCAGAAGGTGGACTACGCCGATGAAGAAGGGTTCAAGGCGGCGCGTAAGGAATGGGTGGATGTGCTGCGCAACCATCCGGTGACCAGTCAGGGCTTGCCGGGTTTTGGCACGGCGGTGCTGGTGAACGTCATCAATGCAGCCGGGGCCCTGCCCACCAAGAACTTCCGCTCCGGTCATTTCGATGGCGCGGAGAAGATCTCCGGCGAGACCATGGCCGAGACCATCACCAAGCGCGGCGGCAAGACCAAGCATGGCTGCCATTCGGGCTGCGTGATCCAGTGCTCCCAGGTGTACAACGACAAGGACGGCAAGTTCCTCACCACGGGGTTTGAGTATGAGACCATCTGGGGTTTTGGCGCGGACCTCATGGTGGACGATCTCGACGACATTGCCATGATGGACCGTACCTGCGACGAAGTGGGCATGGACACCATCGAGATGGCCAACACCATGGCCATGGCCATGGAAGCGGGCATCATCAACTGGGGGGACGGCAAGGCGGTCATCCGCGAGCTCAACAAGGTGGGTACCGACGACCCCCTGGGCCGCATCTACGGCAATGGCACGGCCTTTACGGCCAAGGCCTTTGGCGTGGACCGGGTGCCGGTGGTGAAGAATCAGGCCCTGCCGGCCTATGACCCGCGGGCGGTCAAGGCTGTTGGCGTCACCTATGCCACGAGCCCTCAGGGCGCAGATCACACCGCCGGATACGGCGTGGCGCAGAACGTCCTGAAGGTGGGCGGCGACGTGGACGGTCACCAGAAGGAAGGCAACGTGGAAATCTCCAAGAACCTCCAGGTGGCGACCGCTGCCATCGACTCCTTGGGCATGTGCCTGTTCGTGGCCTTTGCCGTGCTCGACGACGCCCGCGGCGTGCCCTGCATGGCCAAGATGGTGGAGACCTTCACGGGAAAGACCTTCTCCGTGGACGACCTCATCGCCTTGGGCGCCAATTGCCTCAAGGACGAGCTGGACTTCAACCGTCGGGCGGGTTTCACCCCTGAGGACGATCAGTTGCCGCGTTTCTTCCAGACCGAGACCCTGCCGCCCCATAACGTGGGCTGGGGCTACACCGTGGAAGAGCTTCAGGGCGCCAAGGTCTAACTGGCGCATTCGCCCTTGACCGAGGATACCCCGGGCATGCCCGGGGTATTCTTTTCTCAGGAGTATTGGACTTTCGTGTGCGGTGCTGGTAGGTTGTCATCATGCAAGTACGCCATGTTACATATTCGGTCTGGTGGAATTTGATGCTGCTCACCCTGGGGGCCCTGGGTATTGCATTGGCTGTGCAAGGAGCGGCGGTCCCCCATGGGCTCATTACTGGGGGGATTTCCGGCCTCAGCCTGATTTTCTTTTACCTTTTTCCTGGGGTGACTCCAGGGCAATGGTTGTTCCTGCTCAATATTCCCATTGCCTTGGCAGGATGGTTCTGGGTGAGCCGTCGTTTCATCCTCTACACCATGTATGGCATGCTCGCCACCACGGTGCTTTTGGAAGTGTTCCACCGGCCCTTTCCCATTCAGGACCCCATGCTGGCGGCCATCGCCGGAGGGGCGCTTTTAGGCGTGGGCTCTGGGCTCTGTCTGCGCTCCTTGGGCTCTTCGGGCGGGGTGGATATCATCGCCGTGATCCTGCATCAGCGTTTTGGTCTGCGCATCGGCCAGGTGAGCTTTGCCAGCAATCTCGCCGTATTCACCTTGGGGTGGCTGCTGTTGGGCGACCTGGACCGCATCCTCTACTCTCTGGTCATGGTGTTCGTGAGCGCTCAGTCCGTGGATGCGGTGGTGGGCATGTTCAACCAGCGCAAGCTGGTCATTGTCATTTCCGATCATCATCAGGCTATTGCCCAAGCCATCCTCCAAAACATCCATCGGGGCCTGACATTGCTCGAAGGCGCAGGTGGCTATAGCGGGGCGCCCAAGAAGGTCATTTTGACCGTGGTGAATACCGTGCAGCAAAAGCGCCTGGAAGAGATCATCTTTTCCGTGGATCCCAACGCCTTTGTCATCGTGGAGAACACGTTGAACGTGCTCGGCCGAGGGTTTTCTCAGCGCAAGGTGTATTAGAGGGTCAGGCCCAAAAGTCATCGTCGAGGATGGTGCGCATGGCCGTGAGCTGCACCACTCCGGGACCGAAGCTGCCCCCCTGGGGATTGAATACGTCGAGGTACAAGGTTTCCGAGCCTTCGGGGACCGTATCGCCGATGACTTCCACCGGGATCACGGCGTGGTCCTCGCCCGGGTAGAGCACCAAACGTCCGGACACGGGCAGGTAATCCTCGAAGGCCGTGGCCGAGCCGTCCCGCGTGGCGAAGTCCACGCTCACCCAGCTTTGCGGATCTTGGCGCTCGCCCAAGAACTGGACGAGAAAATATACGAGCGTCGTGCCATGGTCGCCCTCGGCAACGCTTTGGACCACCTCTTCCGGCCGGGTGGGGGCGTCGTGGCAGGTGGCGCGCAGCGTTTGGTCGATCCATTGCTGGTGGGCGGAGACCCGCTGCCAGCCCGCCACCTCCCCAAAGGAGCCGTTGGCCGTATGGTCGATGTCCGGGTGCGCCGAGCTTGTCCAAAGACTTGCCCCGTAGCTGGCAACGCCGGCGATCTTCCCGTCCACGAAGGCCGGCCCGCCGCTGTCTCCTGGGGTGATGATGGCTTCCAAGTCCCCCAGGCCCAGATGCGAGACGCCGAGCAGTCGCCCCAAGGCGTCGCGCAGAGCACTTCCGCTGTCCATGTCCGCGGCGAGCTGCACCCCGGGCTTGGGGGTCCAGGCCACGAGTCCCTTGGCGCTCAACGCGGCCACGTCTGCGTCGAAGCGGTTCAGGCCCCAGAGTTTCTCGGGGCCGCTATTGATTTCCCCTGTCAGCCCGGTGCCGGGATTGCCGTAGCCCACCAGGGTGAAGGTGCGGCCCAGTTCGTCGCCCTCCCGGTAGATGGGGTAGCGCTCGGCCGTCACCGGTGCGGGGCTGGAGAGCTCCAGGATGGCCAGATCGTGGTTTTCGTTGGTGAGATCGAGCAGGGGGTGCACGGCCACGCCGTGGACCTCGATGGATGTGCCGCCCCACAGGGTGTCCACCTCGATGTGGATGGGCCACAGGATCTCGCCGTTTTCTTCCACCACGTGGGCGGCGGTGAGCACGTGGCGGCCGTCTGGCAAAAGGGCGCCGGTGCCCTTGTATCCCCCAGCGTGGACCTCCACGACTCCGTCAAACCCCATGCCGGGGGTGACGGCAAAATTCCACAGGGCATTGGGGTCGGTGACGGCAAGCGATGGCATGGGATCCTCCGGATGGGGCTAGCGCCGGCGGCGCCGGGGTGTTTTCCGTTTGGGGCGCGGGCCTTTGGGCCCTTGGGGTCTTGGGCGTGAAGACGCCGCGCGGGGGCCTTCGTGGGCCAGGGTGAAATTGAGCTCCGCCCGGGCGAGGTTTGCCTCCACCAGGGCCACTTGGAGGCGCTCTCCCAGGCCGATGCGCCGGCCCGAGCGGGTGCCGAGGAGCTCGTGGCGCGTTGCATCGAAGCTCCAAAATTCCGAGAGGGTGGCCAGGCGCACCATGCCGTCCACGGGGATGCCCGCCAGCTCCACCCAAAAGCCGAATTCCGCTACACCCGAGACCACGGCCTCGAAGACCTCTCCTTCGCGGCCCTGCAGGGCCAAGATGGCGGCGCGTTTGGCCATGTCCCGCTCTGCTTCGGTGGCGCGGCGTTCGCACCCGCCCAGGGCCTCGCATTGGCGCGCAAGACTCTCCACGGCAAAGGGGTCGGGTCTATTGTGGATGAGGGCCTTGAGGGCGCGGTGGGTGAGGAGGTCGGCGTAGCGCCGGATAGGAGAGGTGAAGTGGCAATAGGCGGCCGAGGCCAGACCGAAGTGGCCCTCGTTGGTGGGGGCGTAGGCGGCCTGCATGAGGGAGCGCAGAACCAGCCGGTGTACCAGGTCTTCGTGGGGGGTATCGCGCACGGCGGCCAGGAGATTTTGCAGGGCGCGCAGGTCGAGGACGCGTGGGACCTCGGCGATGATGCCGCTTCCCACCAGGTGGGTGAAGAGGGCCTCCAGTTTGGCCGGGTCCGGGGCCGGATGGATGCGGTAGGGAAAGACCCGGTGGTGGTCTTCGAGCATGCGGGCCACGGCCTCGTTGGCGGCGATCATGCACTCTTCCACGATGCGGTGGGCAAAGAGCCGGGGGCGGCTGGCCACAGTGACGGTGCCGTCTTCGGCCTCGCGGATGACCGCTTCGGGGATGTCCAGATCCAGGGTGCCGCGGGAGAGACGCTGGCGCCAGAGCACCTGGGTGAGGCGGGCGGCCGCGGAGATCATGGGGTGGAGTTGGGGCGGCACGGCGTCCTTTTCGCCGTCCACGAAGCGCTGCACCGCCGTGTAGGTGAGCCGGGCCGCGCTTTGGATGACCGCCTCCAGCGGGTGCGCGGCCATGAGCTCGCCGTCGCGGCTGATGGTAAGATCCACGGCCATGGCCAGACGGGGGACCCCTGGCCGCAGGGAACACAGGCCGTTGGAGAGGCGTTCGGGGAGCATGGGCTCCACGGACAAGGGAAAGTAGTAGGAATTGCCGCGCTCTTGCGCCTCGGTGTCCAGGGCGGAGCCGGGGCGCACGTAGTGGGCCACGTCGGCAATGGCCACCACGAGGCGGAAACCGTTTGCAGTTTCTTCCACGAAGATGGCGTCATCGAAATCCCGGGCGCGCTCGTCGTCGATGGTGACCAGGGAAAGCCCGCGCAGGTCGGTGCGTCCCTCCCAGTCGCTGGGGTTTTCCGGCAAGGCCTCGGCCTCGGTGAGGGCCGCTTCGGGCCAGGACTGCGGGATGGCGTGCACGAGCTTCACCATGGCCTCTTGGGTGGAAAGCCGCGCTTCGGCGCCGAGTACGGTGGTGGCGTCAAAGCGCCACAGTCGCGGGCCCAAAGGGGCGGGTTCCTCGCCCAGGACCATGTCGCCGGCAGCGGCGGACACGTGCGCGGTGCGCACATGGGCCACAAAGGGCATGCGCGGGTCCGTGGGCCGGGCGAGCCACAGGCCGAAGGAGAGCTTGCGCTCCAACACCAGGGGAACCTGGGTTTGCCGCCGCTCCATGACCCGGCGCACCCGGCCGCGCAGCTCCCGGCGCTCGGCAAGCAGGATCACCTCCACCAGGTCTCCGGGCCAGGCGTCGCCCAAGTCTTCAGGCATGATGGAGATGGTCCCTTCCTCGGGGTGGCGGACCACGCCGTGGCCGCTGCGGCGGATCTCCAGGACCGCTACAAAGCTCGGCAAGGTTTCGGCAGCCAGGTAGCTTCGGCCTACAGGCACCACCGACCCTTCCTCCGTCAGTTGGGTAAGCAGGGTGCGAAGAAGGTCCTTGCGGGCGGCCGCGGCTTTGCCGGTCAGGCCGGCGGTGAAGAACTCCGCCATATGGCGCCGCCGCACCGGTGTTTTTTGCTCTTTGATCCAGGCAAGAAGCGTCTTTTTCGTCAGTTTCAAGGTCACGTATGCTCCTGCGCACGCCAGCGCTCGGTGATCCATTGGGGAAAGGGCGGGTGTGCGGTAATGGGGGAAAAATCCACGGTAAGGTCCAAGATCCAGAGCCGCTCGTCCGCAAGGGGCGCCAGTTTCACGGCGTCTTTGCCGGTGGCGAGGATGATCTCCGCGTGCAGGCGGGTGGCGGTTTCCTGGATATACTGCCAGTCCGAGGCTGAAAAGGGGTGATGGTCCGGAAAAGTGAGGTGTCCCAAGGGGTGGACGCCCAAGTCCCGCTGCAAAAGGCGCCACACCCGTCCAGGCCGGGCCACGCCGGTGACCAAGAGGGCGCGGGTGTTGTGGAGACGGGTGCGTTTTTCCGTACCGTGCATCTGGCGGGCGGCGGGGATGCGGAACTCCACGCGGTAGATGGGGCGCTGGGTCCCCAGGCGCAGGCGGGAGAGTACGTCGAGCATCTCTTCGTCCACGGCCTCACAGCCCACGAGAAAGGCGTGGGCCCGGGCGAGGGCCGAGGCGTCTTCCCGCCAGGGGCCGGCAGGCAGCACCCGGTTCCAATCCGCATCCAGATCGCTGGGAGCCAGCAGACAAAGGTCGACGTCGCGCTGGACGCGGAGGTGTTGGAACCCGTCATCGAGGATGATGAGGTCGAAGGGGCTTTCCGCCAGGGCCTTGCGTCCGGCCCGTACCCGGTTGGGATCCACCATGATGCGCGCCCAGGGCGCGTGCTGGGCAAGGAGCAGGGGTTCGTCGCCGGCCTCGTCCACCGGGCTGGCAGGAGTGACGGGGTAGGGGAGAAACGGCGGTCGGGAGCGGTACCCGCGGGTGAGCACCAGTGGCGTAAGGCCCTGCTCCTTGGCCCAGGTGAGCAACCAGGCCACCATCGGCGTCTTGCCGGTGCCGCCCAGGCGGATATTGCCCACGCTGATGCAGGGCACCGGCGGCCGCCAGGAACGAAGAAGGCCCCGGCGATACGCCTGGGCCCGGATACGTAGGGCAGCGCCGTACGCCTGGCTTGCAGGATGCGCCAGCGCCAAGAAAGCCTGCTGCCAGCGGGACATCAGTCGCGCGAACCGCCAAAGAAGCGCAGCAGCATGAGGAACAGGTTGATGAAATCCAAGTAGAGCCGCAGAGCGCCGAGGATGGTGCCGCGGCGGACGGCCAGGGCGTCGTCCATGGGTGCGGTCTCGCCCATCTGGCGCAGCATCTGGGTGTCGTAGGCCGTCAGCCCGGTGAACACGAGCACCCCGACCGCGCTGATGACGAAGTCCACCGCGGGGCTGGCCATGAAGATATTCACCACCGAGGCCAGGATGATGCCCACAAGCCCCATGAAGAGAAAGCTCCCCATGCCGGAGAGGTCCCGCTGGGTGGTGGCGCCGTAGATGCTCATGACCCCGAAGGTGCCGGCGGTGACGAGAAAGGCCTTGAACACCGCTGCCCCGGAGTAGGCAAGCAGCACGACGGACAAGGTGGCGCCGTTGAGGGCGCTGTAGAGGAGAAAGAGTCCGGTGGCTGTGCCGGCGCTCATGCGGTGCACTGCGCCGGAAATGGCCAAAACCAGGCCCAATTCGCCGAGCACCAGGCCCCAGAACACCAGGGGCGAGCCAAAGATGATGCCGGCGACGGCCGGACTGGTGACAACACCGTAGGCCACCAAGGCGGTCACGAGCAGGCCTGCGGTCATCCAATGATACACGCCACGCAAAAAGGCGTTGGTGGCGGCCACGCTGGGTGCGGAACTCATGGTACGGTAGGCCATGGAAGGTCTCCTTTTGGAGTAGGGGTTGCGAAAGTCAGTCCCGATGGTGCCCCGTTGTAGAGCATGGACCGGGGAAGTCAAGGGATGGGGGGATGGATGGACCAAAATGGGCACTTGTCTGCCCAAAATGGGCGGATGCCGCCAGGGCGCGAGCCCATTCGCCACCGGGCCGCGCGTCCATGGGCTTCAAAAAACAACGGGTTTTGCTTGTGGCACGATTCTGGATAGGAAAGTGGCCCAAGCGGCGCCCCCTGCGCCCAGATGCACCATTTTTTTCGAGGAGGTATTGACCTATGAAGATTCGTCGAGGCGAAAAGGGTTTTACCCTGGTGGAATTGCTCATCGTCGTGGCCATTATCGGCATCCTGGCGGCCATCGCCATCCCGCAGTTCACCAAGTACAAAAGAAATGCGGCCAAGAGCGCGTGTGAATCGGATCTGCGCAGCTGCATGTCTGAGGTCATGGCGCAATATTCCCAGGATCCTAACTCGTCGACAACCCAGAATTGTTCGAATTTGACGGGGAATTATTTTGCGGATAATAATATTGATTTCACGGTGAATGGGTCGACGGGTGCAATTACCGTAGCTGGTAGTAGCGCCAACTGGTCTGGCATCACTGTAAACTACAACATTACCGACAATCAGGCCAATTGTACGTTGCCGTAAACAAAGTCTCTTTGCGAACCTGATGCCGGGCTCTGCCCGGCTTTTTTTTGTGCCTGCCTATGGCCGCTGAGCTCGGACGGCTTGGAGGTGCGTGCTGTTGGGAAGCCCAGGGGCTTTGCATCCGCGGCTGCGGCAGCTCGTGGTCCCTGGCAGCTGTACCTGTATCTGCACTATTTGCCGATGCAGAAGCGCGCAAACACCGCGTCCAGCAGCTCGTCCGTGGTGACTACTCCGGTGATGGCCGCCAGGTGGGCTGCGGCGGCGTCCAGGTGCACGGCAAGGAGGTCCGCGGGCAGGGCGTTTGCGGCGGCGCAGAGTTCGGTGAGTTCGTTCCTCGCGGCGTGCAGCAGTTGGGCCTGGCGTTCGTTGGGGGTGAGCCCCGTGCCTTCCGGGGCCTCGGCTTCCAGGATTTGGCCAAGGGCCGCTTCCAGGGTATCCAGACCTGCTCCGGTGTGGGCGGAGACCATGACCTGCGGGGCGCTGTTCCAGGGGGGACCCTGGACCCAGGCTGGAACTTGGGAGACCAGGTCCATTTTGGTCACCACCACGAGCTTTGGCTTGTCCAGGGTCATGAGGCACAGGTCTTCGGCGTCCGGGGTGGAGGTGGCGTCCAGCACCACGAGCACGACGTCCGCGGCGCGCAGCATGTCTTGGGTGCGGCGGATGCCTTCGTGCTCGATGGGGTCCTGGGTTTGGGCCCGCAGGCCTGCGGTGTCGGTGAGGCGCACGGGAAAGCCGGCCACGAGGAGGGGTTCTTCCAAGACGTCCCGGGTGGTTCCGGGCAGGGCGCTGACAATGGCCCGCTCCCGGCCGAGGAGGGCGTTCATGAGGCTCGATTTGCCGGCGTTGACCCGTCCGGCGAGCACCACCAGGGCGCCGTTTCGGGCCAGGGCCCCGCGCCGCGCCCCGGCCAAAAGCCGGTCGATGGGGGCGAGGACGGCCTGGACGCGCTGGCGAATCTGCTCCGGCTCCAGTTCCGGCAGGTCTTCTTCGGGAAAGTCCACCGCCACCAAGAGCTCGGCCCGCAGGGCAAGGACCGCGTCCCGCAGGGCGCCCACCGCCTGGGAGAGATGCCCGTGGAGGCGGTCTTCCGCCTGGGCGAGGGCCAGGGGCGAGGTGGCGGCGATGGTCTCCTGGATGGCCTCGGCCTGGGCGAGATCCAGCTTGCCATGGAGAAAGGCCCGCCGAGAGAATTCGCCCGGGCCTGCGGGCTCGGCCCCCAGGGCCAGACAGGCGCCAAGGATGTGGCGCAGCACCAAGGGCCCGCCGTGGGCGTGGATTTCGAGCACGTCCTCACCGGTAAAGGAATGGGGAGCCCGAAAGAGCACCACCAAGGCCTGGTCGAGCACGGCGTGGGTGCGTGGGTCGCGGATGTGCCCGAGGTGGAGCCGGGCCGTTTCGAAGTCGGTGAAGGTGCGGCTTTGGGGCTCGAACAGGGCGCGGCCGATGGCGTGCGCCTGGGGTCCGGAGAGGCGGACGATGCCGATGGCCCCCGGACCCGGCGCGGTGGCGATGGCCGCCACGGTGCCTAGGGGGTGCGGCGTCGGTTGGGACATACCAGCACGCGTTTCAGGGGGCCGCTGCCTTTGCTCACGGTGCGCACTTCGGTGTCGTCACGCAGGGCGAGATGCACCATGCGGCGGTGGAAGGAGGACAGCGGACCGGTGCTCTGGATGCGGCCGGAACGCTTGGCCCGCGCCGCCAGGTTCTGGGCCAGGGAGCGCAGGCGCTGGATCTGCCGCGCTCGGAAGTCCCCGGCGTCGAGCTGCACCCGCGGGGCGTCGCGCCATGCCTTGGTGAGCATGCGGTTGAGGATGTATTGCAGGGCCAGGATGGTCTGGCCTTCGCGGCCGATGATGAGGCCGTTGTGCGCTTCGTCGTCGATGCGCGCGATGATGCCGTCGTCGTCCTGACGCACGGTGATGGCAGGCGCCGTGCCGCAGATGGGGGTGAGCAGCGGCGCAAGGAGTCGCGTTACCTCGGCGGTGAGCCGCTCCATCTCTTCGGGGGAGTGCGCACGGCCTTGGGGAGCGGTTTCGTCGCCTTCGTCGTCTTCGCTTTCGTCTGCGGGCGCTTCTTCCAAGGCGTCTTCACTGTCTTCAGGGTGTTTGGGATCCTGAAGAGACGGCGTGGCTTCTTCGTCTGCGTGGAGGGATTCGAGCACCGCGGGCGGCCGCCGCCGGGCGAGGACGACGGCCTTTTTGGCCCCCAGGCCGAAGATGCCTGAGGACCCCATGCTGACGATGTCGATTTCCAGGTCTTCCCGCTCCACCCCCAAGGCCTGGCAGGCCAGGAGGATGGCCTCATCCACGTTTTTGCCTCGAAACTCGCGAAAGGGGTGCATGGCGGCTCCTTAGTTGGCGGGCTTGGCGGAACGGGTGAGCAGCCATTGCTGGAAGATGGAGAGCACGTTGTTCACCAGCCAGTAGACCACGAGCCCCGAGGGGAAGCTCAAGAAGAGGAAGGTGAAGATCACGGGCATGGCCATCATGATCTTGGCCTGGGTGGGGTCCGCGGCCGAAGGCGTCATGCGCTGCTGGAGGAACATGGTGGCGCCCATGACCAACGGCGTGATGTAGAGCGGGTCTTTGGCCGAGAGATCCGCCAGCCATACGATGTCGGTCCCCGGCAGATGGGGGATGAAGGGCGCGTGCCGCAATTCGATGGCGCCCAAAAGCGCTTGATACAGCGCAAAGAATACCGGGATCTGGAGCAGCATGGGCAGGCATCCGCCTGCGGGGTTGACCTTGTAGGTCTTGTAGAGCTGCATGATCTCGGCATTCATCTTTTCGCGGTCGTCGGCGTACTTTTCCCGGATCTTGGCCATGAGGGGCTGGATGCGGCGCATCTGCTCCATGGACTTGTAGCTCTTGTGCGACAGCGGCCAGAAGAGGATCTTGATGATCACCGTGAGGATGATGATGGCCACCCCGTAGTTGCCGCCGGTGTGGGCCGCGAGAAAGACCAGGAAGCGCTTGAGGGGCTTGGCGATGACGTCGAAGAATCCGTAGTGGATGGCCTGGGCAAGCCCTCCGGGCATGGCGGCCAGATCCGCCTCGGTCTTGGGGCCGAGGTAGTAGGTGAGGGTGCGCACCTGACTCACCCCGGGGTCCACGATCAGGGTGTCGGTCACGGCCACGCGGTACACCCCGTCTTCCAGCTTCGCCCGCAGGAACATGTCGCCGCTGGTGGGCACCATTGCCATGAGAAAGTAGTTGCTGTCGATGCTTCCCCAGCGCACGGGCTGCTCCGAGGCGATGCCGGTTTGCAGGTCTTTGGCGTCGCCTTCTTGCTCCAAGGCGTTCGTCCAATAGGCGATCTTGGTGTGGTTATAGCGGTCGTCCGGAGCGCTGAGCCCCGCGCTGGCGAGCGTGGCGGAAAGCTGCCCCTTGACCTGGGCCTTGCCCTGATTGGTGACGCGAATCTCCTCTTGGATGGCGTAGGAGTCGCCCTGGAAGCGCAGGATGCGCACGACCTCGAGGTCCCCTCGACGCGTGGAGAGCTGGATGCTGCCCGATTGGGCGGCGTTCAGGGTGAGATCACCTCCCTGCACCTGCCACGCGCCGGTCCACGTGGGGGCCAAGTCCCAGAGGATGCCGAGGGGCGCTTTGGCCAGGGAGGCCTGGGAAACGAGGTCGATGTCCGGTGCGTCGGGCGCGATGGTGGTGGTGTAGTGCTTGAGGGTAAAGCTTTCCAGAATACCGCCTGCGGTGTTGATCACCGCCCGGTAGCGAGGGGTATCCACGGTGAGGCGTTTGCCCGCAGCAGTGAATGCCGGAATCGGGGCGTCTGGGGCGGGCGCCTGCGGCGCCGGTGTTTTCGCAGCGGTTTGAGGCGCCTGTGCGGCGGTTTGGTTTTCGGCGACGATCGGCGTCTGCGGTGCGGGAGGAAAAAGGATGTTCCAACCCACCAGAACGGCCAGAGATAGGGCAATAGCCAGAATGACGCGAGGGGTGTCCATGATTTACACTCTCTTTTGGGGTGATGGCACCGGATCGACTCCTCCGGCGCACAAGGGATGGCATCGCAAGAGCCGCCGGACGGCAAGCAGGCTGCCGCGCCCAAGGCCGTGGATTTCCAGGGCTTCTTTGGCGTATTGGGAGCATGAGGGGATAAAGCGGCAGCACGGGGCGTACCAGGGAGAGATCAGGCGTTGGTACGCGGTGAGGATACGAGCGGCTGCGCGGCCGAGGTGCATACGGATGCGTCCTGTTGATTTGCAAAACGGCGGATACGGGGCAGTACGGGAAGGAGCTCCTGGCGCACTTCCGTCAGATCCACCTGGCGTAGTGACGCGCCACGCCGGGCGATGACCACGATATCGAGTCCTCGCGGGATGACGTCGGTGTGGATGCGGAAAAACTCCCGCAGCACGCGTTTGGCGCGGTTACGCTCGACAGCGCCGCCATGCTTTCGGCTGATGGAAAGCCCCAAACGCCAGGGGCCAGTGTCACCCCGTACCACCACGACCAGTACCCATTGCGACGTGACGAAGCGGCGGCCATGGGCGTAGCACCGGCGAAAGTCCGGCCGCCGCTTGAGGCGGAAACGGGCCGGAAGACTCAAACCGCCAAACGTTTACGGCCTTTGGCCCGGCGGCGGTTGATGACAGCGCGTCCATTTTTGGTGCGCATGCGCACGAGAAAGCCATGCGTCCGTTTCCGGCGGGTAGTGCTGGGCTGGTATGTTCTTTTCATCGCAGTTCTCCTTTGGAAAAAAGTAAACGGGAAAATTAGCCGCAAAATACGGATGCGTCAAGAAAGGCGTGCGCCAGCGGATTGGGGCGCGCCTTCGGTGTGTTGGGGGCGCCGTATGCTTCTGGTCAGGCGGCCGGTTTTTTTTTAGGCTGATGCCTTGAGAGCCATTTCTCGAAGGAGTTTTGCATGTTCGTTTCCGCCTCCTGGGACCAGTCCCTTTTTTGGACCATCAATGGCGCACGTTTCGTGCTGCTGGATTGGCTCATGCCTCTTGTCTCCAGCCATGTGGTGCTCTTGGGTTTGGCGGTGGCTGCGGTGGTGTGGACGCTTCGGCGAAGCGGTCTGCGTCAGGCCGGGGTTGTGGCGCTCACCTTGGCCGTTGCCGTGGGCGTGAGTGATGTGACCGCCGGGGTGCTGAAAAAGATCGCCCATCGCCCCCGGCCGCTCGCCGTGGAGCACGGGGTTTGGGCCCACGGCGACGAAGGGTGGCAGCGTTGGGAAAATCCACCGGGAGCGGGCAAGTCGTCGTTCCCTTCCGCCCACGCGGCCAACGCCGCTGCCGCAGCCGTGGTGTTGCTTGCGGTGGCCGGCTGGCGGCGGCGCGTGCTATGGCTACCTGGGGTTGTGGGCTATTCGCGCATCTACCTTGGCAAGCACTATCCGACGGACGTGCTGGCGGGGTTTGCCGTGGGCCTGGCCGTGGGCCTGGTGATTTCGGTCCTCGTGCAGTCTTTTAGGTCGCGTGGAGCCGCTTCTCCCGGCGGATGAGAACGAGATTGCGGATATAGATGATGAACCCCGTGGACTGGCCGACGATGAAGACGATGTCGCGGCGAAGCACGGCGTAGATCAAGAGAAAAAGGCTGCCCAAGAGGGAAAGATACCAGAATTCCAGCGGGATGATGCTTTTTTTCTGGCGTTCGGACGCCAGCCATTGCCAGAAAAAACGCAGAAAAAAGCACGCCTGCCCGGTGAAGCCGATGGCCAAAAGCCACCATTCGGTGGAAAAGTTCATAGAGTATCAGGGCGTCGGTGGAAGGTTGGTTTCGCGGATACGCCAGGAGACGTGGCGGCGCTGCATCCATCGCACGGCCAAGAGGTCCCACCAGGCGGTCCAGGCCCGATCCAAGATGCCGTACTTGGACACCCCGCGGGTGCGCGGCCGGTGGTGGACCGGCATCTCCGCCACCCGGGCGCCGTGCATCTTCATGAGTGTGGGCAGAAATCGGTGCATGCCCGTGAATACGGGGATCCGCCGGGCGAGGTCCGTGCGCAGTACCTTGAGGGAGCAGCCCGTATCGCGCACGGTCTCTCCGGTGAGGGCGTTGCGGATGGCGTTGGCAAGCCTCGAGGCGCTCCGCCGCACCCAGGTGTCCTGCCGTTTTTCCCGCCAGCCGATGACCATGTCCACGCCACCCTCGGCGTAGCGCGCCAAAAGCCGGGGGATGTCTGCCGGGTCGTTTTGCAGGTCTGCATCCAAGGTGACGATGACCTCGCCTCCAGCATGGGCAAAGCCTGCGGCAAAGGCCGCAGATTGGCCGTGGTTACGGTCGAAGGCCAGGTAGCGCACTCTGGGGTCGGCTGCGGCAAGGGCCTTGATGTTGGCAAGGCTGGCGTCGGTGCTGCCGTCGTCCACCATGAGGATTTCCCATGCATACGGGAGGTCCTCCAGGGCTTCCCGGCATTGCCGGTAGAGCTCCGGGAGGTTGTCTTCCTCGTTATAGACTGGAATCACAAGAGAAATGGTGTGAATGTCGGTGTGCATAGAAAAACTTGTCTAAAGGGTTTGACATCCGCTGTAAACATGTTTAAATGCCTTTCTCGTGACGCGGGGTGGAGCAGCATGGTAGCTCGTCGGGCTCATAACCCGAAGGTCGGAGGTTCAAATCCTCCCTCCGCAACCAAGAAAATCATAAGGGCCTTGCCGCTGGGCAGGGCCCTTTGCTTTTGGGGGCATATCTGGGCCGGATTGGGGGGAGTGCGTTGGCTTTGGGACCGACCATTCTCGGCCAAGACACGGACTTCCGTAATCCTTTGAGGATCAGGTCGCCCAACCCGTCACCGCTCCCTGGCCTGGATGGTGACCGCCGTGCCGCTGACGCTTACCATGAGCATGCTGCCTTTGGCGCCCACAGTCTCGTAGTCGATGTCGATGCCCACCACGGCGTTGGCCCCCAGTTGGCGGGCTTTTTCGTGGAGTTCTTCCAGGGCGATGCGGCGCGCCTTGTCCAATTCTTTTTCGTACGATGCCGCCCGGCCGCCGACGATATCGCGGATGCCGGCAAAGAGATCGCGAAAGATGTTGGCCCCCAAAACGGCCTCGCCGGTGACGATGCCGTGATACGTGGTGATGGTGGAGCCTTCCACAGTGGGTGTGGTGGTGAGGATCATCACAGACCTCCGGATGGTGGAGAAGAAACGGGACGCGCCCTAGGTTTGCGGCACCAAGGCGCGTAAGTCCAGGATATCCACTTCCTCGCGGGTGATGAGCACATGGGGCGCCAGGTGGATGATGTCCTTGAGAAAGGCCTCCGAGGGCTCGATGGCATCCACGACTTCCAGCACCAAGGGCAGACTCTCCGAGAGCCGCAGGATGGAGGCGTTGCGCACCCCGCGGGAGCCGAAGCCCATGAGCCCTCGAAAGAGAGTCGCGCCCTTGAGCCCGTGTTCCATGGCCCGGCGCACGATGACGTCCGAGAGCCGTTTGCCCTGATGCCGATCGGTTTCACTGAAATAGATGCGGATTCGCTGACCGCGCATGCGGTACCTCCGGGGGGCGGGGTGGGTGCGCTACAGGATGCGCGCCAGCACTATGCCCAGGTAGAGACCAAAAAACCCTGCGATCACCTGGCCGACGGCGTTGCAGGCAGCGAGCCCCACCGCGCCGGTACGCACCAGGGCCATGGTTTCGAAGGTGAAGGTGGAGAACGTGGTAAAGGCGCCGAGAAAGCCGGTAAGCAGCGCAAGGCGGGTTTCCGGGGGAAGCGCCATGCGCTCGTCGAGCAATGTGGCGATGAGCCCAAAGAGAAAGCACCCGAACACGTTCACCACCGCGGTGCCCACAGGGAACGCCCCTGTCCAGCGCGCTTGCACCGCCCCGGCCAGGGCCCAACGGCTGAGCGCCCCCAAGGCCCCGGCCAGGGCGATGACGAGATACTTCATGCCGACGCCTCCGCGGCCAATGCGCGGATGGCCTGGGCATAGGCCTTTTGGAGTTCTGCCAGATAGTGGGTGTCCATGGGGCCGCGCCAGGTGACCACCTCGGTGAAGCGCCGAGGGATGGAGACGGCCGCGGGATCAAAGCCAAAAGCCAGGCGCTGCTGCCAGCGCCGCGCCTGCAGGGTGCGGGCCGTGGCGGCCAGACCGCCCGCCAGATCCTCCTGCCCGGTGGCGGCAAGGCACTCGGCCAGACGTTCGCGGCTGTATACCTTGCGGGCAAAGAGGCAGGCCACCATGGAGGTGAGCAGCACCCGCTCGGCCTCGTCCTCCACGAGAAAACGCACGGCGGCCGCGGTGTCCTTGGGGGGATTGGTCTGGTCGTAGCTGTAGGCGCCGGTATCCAGATGCGAGTGGCGCAGGCCCAGCGCCTGGCTCACGAAGAAGGTCTCTCCAGTGGCGTAGCCCGCCATCTCTTGGCCGAGTACGCAGGCGAAGTCCGCACCCCCGTACACCTGGGCGGCGGCGTCGGCACCTTGGGCCAGGTGGGCCCAAAACTCTTGGCGCGCCTCGGCCATGCGGGCGATGGCCTCCCGGTAGGCGTGGGTCGCGCCGAAGGCCAGGTGCAGGCCGGTGTGCGCCTCGGTGATGATGCCGCGTTCCATGGCCTCCGTGGCCCAGGCCAGGGCCACGCCGGCACTCATGGCATCAAGACCGGCCTTTTCCACGTCGTCGAGGAGTGCAAGCACCTCGGTGGGTACGCGCACGTCGAGCATGGTGCCCAGGGCGAAGATGGGTTCATAGTCGTAGGACACCTGGCGGTAGAGGTAGCGGTTGTCCTGGGGCAGGAATTTTTCCCGCACGAAACCGATGTGTACGCAGCCCACCGGACATCCCGCGCAGGCGGCGTTGCGCAGCAAGGCCGTGTCCGCGAAGTGCTGGCCGCTCATGGTGCCGATGGCTTCGGGGTTGGAGGTGGCTTGGAGGTTGCGCCAGGGCAGGGCCTGCAGGGCGTCCAAGGGCTCCAGGTTTTCCGGCGTGCCGAGGTTGTGGTACTTGTGCATCATTTCCGTGTCCGTGAGGTCGCGGAAGATGTCGGCGTAGAGCGCGGCGTACTTTTTGCCTGTGGGAAGCGGTTGATGGTCTTCGCCGGTGACGGCTACCGCCTTGATGTTTTTGGCCCCCAGGGCCGCGCCGCACCCCAGCCGGCCGAAGTGACGGAAGGTATCCACATTGATGCAGGCCATGGGGGATTTCCGCTCGCCGGCCACGCCGATGCGCCAGATGCTGCGGTGCCCGGAGCCGGAGAGCTGGCGGCGGATGAGCTTGGCGCAGGAAAGGGCGTCCATGCCCCAGAGATAGCCGGCGTCTTGGACGCTGACGTGGTGCGCTCCCACGTGTACCACACTGGGGCGCGGGGCGCGGCCCACGAGCACCAGGGCGTCCAGGCCGGCAAAGCGCAGCGCCAGGGCCGAGCGGCCGCCGGCATGGGACTCGGCGTAGCCACCATGGCGCGGGGAGACGAAGGCGCACACAGTCTTGCTCATGAGCGGGAAATAGCCGGTGAGCGGGCCGATGGCGAAGATGATGGGTTGATCCGGATGGTCCCAGGCTTCGGTGGGCCGGGCGTACTGGGAGAACAAGGTGGCGGCGAGCCCGGATCCGCCGAGGGCGGCGCGGGCCTCGGGCAGTCGGCGCAGCCGCGCCGTGCCGGTGTCCAGGTGTACTTCGAGGATGACCACGGGATTCATGACTCCACCTCCGCAAGC
Source organism: Thermodesulfomicrobium thermophilum DSM 16697 (assembly GCF_059568695.1). Lineage (NCBI taxonomy): Bacteria > Pseudomonadati > Thermodesulfobacteriota > Desulfovibrionia > Desulfovibrionales > Desulfomicrobiaceae > Thermodesulfomicrobium > Thermodesulfomicrobium thermophilum. The sequence goes on from NZ_JCANTW010000012.1 coordinate 166,629, forward strand.
TCCAAGCAGTCGTGCGGACAGAACGGCACGCATTGGCCGCAGTGAATGCACACGTAAATATCGCCCGCGCGGTCCTGAGCGATGGCCCCCACCGGGCAGGCGGGCACGCATTGGCCACACTGGATGCATAGGTTTTTGTTGCGCACAACGCCACCGCCCGGGCGGGCCTTGAGACTGCCGGTGGGACAGGCCGCGGCGCAGGGCGGCGGGTCGCAGGCCAGACAGACTTCCGCCTGGAAGCCCGTGGTGAGCCCTCCGGAAGAGGAAATGCGGATGCCGGCATGCTCCCAGGAAAGGAGCTTGTGGACCAAGCGGGCGCAGGCCAGCGAGCAGCTGTGGCAGCCGATACATCGATCCATGCGGGCGGCAACGAGACGTTTCATGATTCCTCCTGGACGGTTGGGGGCAGGGAAGATTTTTCCGTCTGATAGTGCGCAAGGGCCGCGGCGTATACACCTGCGGTTTCGGCGCGCAGAATTCGGCTGCCGAGGGAGCGGGGGAGCCACCCGTGTTGGATGAAGGCCGCCACTTCCTCGTCGTCGAGTCCGCCTTCGGGCCCCACGGCCACCACGCACGGCGCGGCGAGATCCGCAAGGCGGATCCCCGCCGAGGCCGGGGCCTTTTCCCACAGCAGTACACGTCGGGCCCTGTCGGCCCCTGCAGCCAGCAATGCGGGCAGGGAGGTGAAGGCGCGCAGCTCCGGCAGCCAGGGGGTCATGCTCTGCTTGGCTGCGGCCACGGCCTGGCGCAGCCAGACGGCGGGCCCGTCTTCCGGGATGTTCCCTTGGGAGAAACGGGCCTGCCAAAACCAGATGCCCTGGCCCCCCAACTCCACGGCCTTTTCCACGATGAAACCACGGCGGCCGCCTTTGGTCCAGGCTGTCGCCAGGATGAGCCCCTGGGGCCGTGGGTGCAGCGTCGGCGCGGCGTGCGCACGAAGCAGGACGCGCTTTTTGGTGGTTTGGGCAAGCACAAAGGGGCCGCTCCTTCCCTCGCCGTCAAAGAGCGTCACCATCGCCCCGGGCCGCAGGCGCAGCACTGCGACCAGATGCCGGGCTTCGTCCGGGCAAAGCTCCACCGTGTCTCCCCAGGCGTGGGCTGGGGCGTAGGCCCAGGGGGTGCGGTTCATGCCAACTTGGTCCGTGCGGTTCCTTGGGTGTAGAAGGGAAGCTCCACTTTGCGGGCGGAAAGCAGCGTCTTAGCTGCTTGGATGGTGAAGGCGTCCGCATCGGCGGCCTCGGCCGTCACGTAGGCCAAGGCGATGGCGTGACCCAAGCTTGGGGCGAATGATCCGCTCGTCACCCGGCCCACGACCCGGTCGCCCAGCAACACGCCGTCGCCGTGCCGGGCGCTGCGCCGGCCTTCCAGGGCCAGACCCACGAGGCGCTCACGCACCAAAGGCAGCGCGCTTTTGCCGATGAACTCCGCCGGCGAGGTGAGGAGTGCGCCGTAGCCTGCCTCCACCGGGGTGTGGGCGGTGTCCAGGTCCTGGCCGTAGAGAGGGAGGCCCATCTCCAGGCGCAAGGTGTCCCGGGCCCCGAGCCCTGCGGGCTTCACCAGGGGGTGCTCAAGGAGCGCCTCCCAAAGTTCCAGGGCGCGGTCCCAGGGGGCGTAGAGCTCGACACCCAGCTCGCCGGTGTAGCCGGTGCGGCTCACCAAAAGTTCCATTCCGCGCCAGGTGACCGGGCGGAAGGCGAAGTAGGCGAGGTCCGTCCAGGTGCCGGGGATGACCTGCGCGAGCACGGCAAAGGACTGGGGGCCCTGGAGGTCGATCTTGGCCGTGAGGCTGCTGCGGTCTTCCAGGGTGAGCCCGCGTGGCAGATGCTCGCGGATCCACGCCAAATCCGAGGCCGTGGTGGCGGCGTTGACCACGAGCATATAGTCGTCGGCAGCCAAACGATAGACGATGAGGTCGTCGAGCACGCCGCCGTTGTCGTTGAGCATGAAGCCGTAGCGGCAGCGCCCGGGCTTCAAGGTCTCCAGGTTGTGGGTGACGATGCGCGCCAGGGCGTCGGTGGCCCCGGGGCCGGAGAGGAAGAATTCCCCCATGTGGCAGATGTCGAAGATGCTGGCTTGGGTGCGGGTGTGCTGATGTTCTTCCAGGATGCTGGTGTATTGGATGGGCATGTCCCAGCCGGCAAAAGGGGCCATGCGGGCGCCGTGGGCGTGGTGCCAGGAAGTCAGTGGCGAAGTATGCAGATCAGCCATAAAAATCTCCTTTATGTAGTGGTGCGGATGCGACGGATTGCTTTGAGCTCGTCTACGAGGCCAACCAACCTGCCGTAATATTTTTTGATGTGCAGTCCGCTTGCCGTCAAATCATCGTCTTTGGGAGCGATATATCGCTTGATCAGGTAGCGGTCCGCGAGAATCTGCTCTGCAAAATGAATGGTTTTATCCATGAGTTCTGGGAAATAGTTGACCGCTTCGAATTTGAACTCCGTGATGATTTTGACGACCAAGGTGATCATTTCTTTGTAGGAAATTTTTTTCCCACGGTAAATTCTTTCTTTGAGATCCTGGAGCTGTTTGACGCGCCGTGCTTGCTGGATGAAACTGTAGAGTTTCCAGACCTCTTGGTAAACTGCGTTGAGTTGTGTCGAAAAAATATCGAGGTAGTCTTTGTTGAAGAGGTAGGAGTCAAGGACCTTGGTGATGGAGGCGTAGAACTCGTCGGAATAGCCCACCATGCGGCGTTGATGCTTGGTGAGCCAGGCGTGGAGAAATTTGAGCCGCTTCTCGTGGGTTTCGGTGTTTTCCACCAATTCCCGCCCCTTGTAGAGGACTCGGCCCATGAACTCTCCGCGCACGATGTCGTTGAGCTTGAGGACCATGGTATACGAGTCCTTGATAATGTTGATTCCCGTGAGGGCTTGCCCGGTGTGCGGGTGGATGATCTCCTGACGCAAGACGGAGATGGCGCGCTCTTGGCGTACGTTGTTGGGGTCGTATTTGTGCTGGCGGTAGGTGATGCGCACCAAAAGCACCCGGCGTTGGGGGTCGAGGAAATATCCGCCCTGCTCCAGCGGGTTGAGGACTTCGGCGCTGCGGCTTTCGAGGCGTACGAGGCAAGCTTTGGTGACTTGGGGATAGGGGCGGCCGGGCTCGTCGCTCATGAGGGTGGTGATGGTACGGTCCGATTGCCCGAGGACCTTGATGCAAAAGCGCTCGCCCATCTTGTGGAGGCGGCGGGCGAAGATGGCAGCCGAGGTCTTGCGCTCCGAAGAGATGGGATAGCCGTAGAGCTCCATGAGAAATTGGTACACGAATTCCCGGTTGGCCACGTAGAGGCGGTTGTTGCCGGGCTGGAATTTTTTGATCTTGAGGCCGAAGCGCTTGAGCTCCGTGTCCAGGTCTGAAGGAAACGAGGCATAGATTCCGGAAAGGTAGAATTCCCCGCGGCTATCACGGGAGAAGACGTGTGCCCGGTCCATGTGTCCCAAGAACTGGATGAGGGTGGAGTAGGCCGCAGGGTCGGCGATGCTGAGTGCGGACGTGGCCTCGCGGAAGGCTTCCCGCTGGTGTTTGGGCAGGTGGCGTTCGAAGGTCTCTTGGTTGTGGCGGTGGATGTTTTCTTCCAGGAGGCAGAAATCTCCTGCTGGTGCGGCGTCGGGGTCGTGGCAGGTGCGAAGGATGTCGTATTGAAAGACCTCATCCAACGGGCTTAAGGGACGATCGAAGATGACCATGGAAAATCCCGGGAGCGCTGCGTATTCGAAAAGGTTAGGTTCGAAGGAAGGAAGCAGCTCGCGGGGGTCCACCAAGGGATAGTCCGGGGTCTCGGCGTAGGGCTTGGCCAAGCAAAACTTCATGTGCACCAGCTCGATGAAGCGGGCAAGGTCCGCCAGTGTGCTTAGCGGACGAGCTGGTACGAGCATGCCGTCTTCCAGGCAGCGCACCTCAGAAGCGTGGGAAAAAAGCGATTGCCAATGCATGGAGCCTCGAATATCCGTCGCGGTCGCTGAAAAAGAAAAATGGCATGTTTTTACCTTGGCGTAAAGACGGATGCCAGGGAAGTATGTGGATGTCCGTGCACTCTGTCGCGATAGAACATCTTTTGGAAGCCGCAGCTTCGGTCCTGGACGCCTACGAGGTGGTGTGGGTGGGCCCAGACACCAGCGGATACGCGGTGCAGGCAGGTTTCTGCCTCGCAGGTGACGTGCCGCGAGGTGTCCAGGTGCCTGTGGGCCAGGGGCTTGCGGGATGGGTGCTCAAAAACGAGGCCCCGCTGCTGGTAGACCATTTGGAGCGCACGGCCTCCCACTTGGGCTATGGCTCTGCACCCCATGGTCTGAAGGCCTTCTATGGCTGCCCTGTGCCCGGTGGCCGTGGAGCGCTGTGTGTGACGAGTAAAAAAGCCTACGCCTTCAGTGTCAAAGAACAAAAAATCCTTGAGCTTTTTGCCCGTACCCTTGCGGCCATGGATCAGGAGACCGCGGCCAGTCGCACGGTGGATGAAGAGGCCCGCTTGGCGGTGTGCTTGCAACGGCTTTTGGCCTTGCGGGAGCAGCACCCTCGGTGGTCGGAGTTTCTGGGCTGTTTCTTGCGGGATTTGGCCCAAGGCTTGGATGCCACCCATGCCTTTTTGGTAGTGAGCGACGAGTGGGGCAAGGGATATCTTCTGGAGGCATCGACCGCCCCGCTGTTTCGTAACCCTGTGTGGGAAGGCAAGGTCTTTGATGCGGGCAGTGGCATCCTCGGCTGGGTCTTCAAGAAAAACCAGCCGGTGGTATATGGCCAGGAGTGCGGGGAAATGGCAAGTATGCCGCTTTTTGGCCGACAAACCCCAGCGGTGGAACTTCGGACCCTCATGGCCTTTCCCCTCAAGGTGCATCGCCGGTGCCGCGGCGTCCTTGCTGCCGGGCATGTGGAGAGCCGCCCGGTGCGTCCGGCGCAGCATGGGTTCATGCGCGCCGCGGCGGACTATTTGGCCTTGCTTTTGGAAAATCTCTATCTGCGCAACCGGATGGGCGCTCGGCAGGCTCCTGCGCCGTCAACACCTGCATAAGGATTTGGGACGTGTTTTTTTCGCTGTTTTCTTTCTTGCGCACCAACGAGTTGGCCATGGACCTGGGGACGGCCAACACCCTGCTCTACTCGCCGCGGCAAGGCATCGTCCTCAACGAGCCTTCCGTGGTGGCCCTCGATGCCCGTACTGACGCCATTTTGGCCGTAGGGCGCGAAGCCAAGGAATATTTGGGCCGCACGCCGGAGCGCATCCGGGCGGTGCGTCCCCTCAAAGACGGTGTCATCGCGGATTTTGAAGTCACCCGCGCCATGATCGCCTACTTCATTCGCAAAGTGACCACCGGTATGCGGCTGCGCAAGCCCCGCATGGCCATTTGTGTGCCTGCAGGCATCACGCAGGTGGAGAAACGGGCGGTGGTGGAATCCGCCGTGCAGGCCGGGGTGCGGGAGGTGTTCCTCATCGAAGAGCCCATGGCCGCCGCCATCGGCGCAGGGCTTCCCATCGAGGAGCCCCAAGGAAACATGGTGGTGGACATCGGCGGCGGCACCACCGAGGTGGCGGTCATCTCCCTCAGCGCCGTGGCCTATGCCGAGAGTGTGCGCATTGCCGGCGATGAGATTAACGATGCCATCCAGCGCTACGTGCAGGACCAATTCCAGGTCCTCATCGGCGAAAACATGGCTGAGGCCGCCAAGATCGCCATTGCCTCGGCCGTGCCTTTGCCGGAGCCGTTGGAGTACCGCGTCACGGGCAAGAACATGGTGGACGGGACGCCCAAGTCCATAGTGCTCACGGACAGCCACGTGCGGGAGGCCATCCGGGAGCCGGTGGGGGCCATTGTGGCCGCGGTGCGTCGGGCACTGGAAAAGACTCCGCCGGAGTTGGTGGCGGATATCGCGACCAATGGACTCCTTTTGGCCGGCGGCGGCGCCCTCCTCAAGGGCCTTGCCACCCTCATCTCCCAGCAAAGCGCCCTGGCCGTGCACGTGGACGAGGATCCGCTCACCACCGTGGTGCGGGGCACGGGCCGGGCCTTGGAATCGATGTCCCGGTTCGGGCAGGTGTTTATCAGTTAGAAGGAAACGGTCGTGCGCTGGGATGCCCGGCGGGGGCAAGCGGCGTTGTCTCTATTTTCCGGGTCCTTGGCACAGAGGTCTTCCGATACTGAAGAATCGATACTCCGCATTTTACATTGTCGTAATTCGAAATTTACGGCAACACTGTAACGTTGTGCCGCTCATGCGGCCGCGTTACAGGATTCCGGTTTGTTGGCGGCGCTGCTCGATCTGAGCCCGGAAGCGGCACCGCGGGTCGATGGCGTTTGGGCCAGGTGCTTGAGGCCTTCACGAGGAGCGCGTGGGCATCTTTTTCCGGCCATTGGAGGAGACGAAGCGCTCCGATTAGGCCTTGAGGAGCAGGGCTCCGGCCTCCCAGGCATGCTTGAGTTCTGGAGCCACCTGGTCCGGGTAGCGTTCCACCAGAGCAGTCATTTCCTCATGGTCCACGGCCACGGCGTCCGCCACGGCGGCTTCTGCGTGGACCACAAAGACCCAGACAAAAGCTCGCAGACTTGCGGAGGGTGGAAGTATGGTGAGCAGGTGGATGGGCGCATCCGTGGCGTGGAGAAGCCGCTCCACGGCCTCTTCTGCGCCCTCCATGGCCTTGACCATGCCTGCTGCGGCGGGGAACCAAACACCCTGATGTCGGCGCAAAAGGAGGCGGCCGTCCGCCTGGATGGAGACCGCGAGGACCCGGCGGTGAAGGAGCCCCTGGGCGAGCACGGCGTCGGCGGGCAGGGCGGCCAAGGGGCGGTCCGCAGTATCCACGACAAGGACAAGAGTATGGGGCATAGGGATTCCTGGCGTATCGTCCGGCTCCGGGAGGACGAGGCGGCGGCGGTGGCCGCGCTGGAGCAGATGGTGTTCCCCTCGGCCTGGAGTGCGGATACCTACGGTCGGTTTTTAGCCCAGCCCAGCTCATGGGCCGCCGGGGCGGTGGTCCGTGAGCTCGTGGGCTTCGTGGTGGGCACGGTTTTGGGGCAGGAGGCGGAAATCGTCAATCTGGCGGTGCATCCTTCCTGGCGGCGTCGCGGCATCGGTGGGGCGTTGGTGCAGGCGGCCCTGGAGGCGTGGGGGCGCTCGGGGGTGGTGCGGGTGATGCTCGAGGTGCGGGAAGGCAACGCCGCGGCGCTTGGGCTGTATGCGCGCTGCGGATTTGTGCCGTGCGGCCGCCGGCCTCGGTACTATACCGATCCTGTGGAAGACGCCTTGGTGCTGATATGGGGCGAGGCGCAGCAGCGCTGCGGGTAAGCAGGGCTTGTGGTTGCCAGGCGGCGGAAAATGGTTAGAGGTGGTTCCATCGTTCGTCCGTACCGAAATAACCGAAGGAGGACCGGATATGCGTGCATGGAGATACGGCCTGGGCTTTTTGGTGTGCTGGATCTGGGCTGTGGCGGCCATCGCGGCGGACGTGCCGGACTTTGTGCGTTTGGCGGAGAAGGCCGGACCTGCGGTGGTGAACATCAGCACCCGCAAGGTGGTGGAAAATCCTATGGGGCAATTTTTACGCCGCCTTCCCCGGGGAGGACAGGGCGATCCTTTCCAGGATTTTTTCGATCAGTTTGAGCGGTTTTTCGGGGATCAGATGCCCAACCGGGAGCAGCGTTCCTTGGGATCGGGCTTCATCATCTCTGCAGACGGTTATATCGTGACCAATAATCACGTCGTGGAGGGCGCGGACTCCATCACCGTGAACATCCAGCGCCGGGAAGGCAAAGAAGAGAGTTACGACGCTGAAGTGGTCGGGACGGATCCGGAGACGGATTTGGCCCTGATCAAGATCAACGCCACGGCACCGTTGCCGGTCCTTGAGTTTGGCGATTCCGACCGCCTGCGGGTGGGGGAATGGGTGATGGCCATCGGCAATCCCTTTGGGCTGGACCATACAGTCACGGCCGGCATTGTCAGCGCCAAGGGGCGGAACATCGGCTCCGGGCCGTACGACAGTTTCATCCAGACCGACGCCTCCATCAACCCGGGCAACAGCGGGGGGCCGCTCATCAACGGAAGCGGCGAGGTGATTGGCATCAACACGGCCATTATCGCCTCTGGCCAAGGCATCGGTTTTGCCATCCCCAGCAATTGGGCCCGTCAGGTGATCGACCAATTGCGGCAGTACAAAACCGTGCGCCGCGGCTGGCTGGGGGTCTCCATTCAGGACGTGGATGAGAAGGTCGCCCGCACCTTGGGGCTCTCCAAGGCCGCAGGTGCGCTGGTGGCCTCGGTGACGCCCGGGGATCCGGCGGATAAGGCGGGGATTCATGCCGGGGACGTAATCATTGCCCTGGACGGGGAGCCGATCTCCAGTTCGTCGGACCTCACCCGCCGGGTGGGGGCCATGGCCCCGGGCGAGAAAGTGGAGGTCTCGCTGTGGCGCAAGGGCAAGGTGGAAAAAGTCACCGTGACCTTGGAGGAGCGCAACGCCCGGCGTGTGGCCGCCAGTGACGGCGCAAACGTGGAAGAGACCCTGGGCATGAAGGTCCGCCCTGTGACCCGTCGGGAGGTCAAGGGGCTGCAGGGGAGCAGCGGACTCATCGTGGAAGAAGTCGCCCGCAGGTCCGTGGCGGCCCAGGCCGGGATCCGTCCTGGTGACGTACTCTTGGAAGCCAACGGCCAGGCGCTCACCTCAGTGGAGGACTTGGCTCAGGTCATTGCTGCGCAAAGCCAAGACAAGGGAGTGCTCATGCTCTTGGTGCAGCGCGGGCGCCGCGTGGTCCTGCACACCATCCCGCTCTCGTAAAGACATGACGACGGCAACGCTGCGGGTCGGCTGCAAGGTCAATCTCTATCTGCGTATTACCGGGAGACGCCCCGATGGCATGCATACCATCGAGAGCCTCTTCTACCCCATGCCCGTGCCCGCAGACACGCTGCATGTGGAAGTACGGCGGGAGCCCGGCATTACGGTCTCCTGCCGTCTTCCGTTCTTGCGGGGGCAGAAGAACATCTTGGCCAAAGCGTACCATGCCTACGTGGCTGCCGCAGGTAGCGCTCCGGGGCTCGCGGTGCGTCTGGAAAAGCGGATCCCGGTGGGAGCGGGTCTCGGCGGCGGGAGCAGCAATGCGGCGGCGCTCCTTTCCTGGCTTGACCAGCAGACCCAGGCCCTTGGTCCGCAGCGGCTACGGAGTGTGGCCGCTCAAGTGGGCGCGGACGTGCCATTTTTTCTTTTGGGGCGGCCTGCATGGGTCACGGGAATCGGCGAGTGCATGGAGCCGGTGGATCTGCACTTGGATGATTATGCGCGGGTGATCATCAGCCCCCGGGTGCGGGTCAATACCGCTTGGGCCTACCGGCGCTGGGACGAGGCGGCTTCGCTCTTGACACCCAGGTCCGCCCCCGATAAAGAGGCCGCCTTGGCCAAGCCACCTGTCTTGTGGAATGACTTCGAGGAGGTGGTCTTTGCGCGCTTCCCGGTCATCGGCCGCATCAAGGCGGCGGTGCTGGAGTCTGGAGCGATCTCCTGCGTCATGAGCGGGTCGGGCTCCAACCTTTTTGCCCTGTTTGCCTCTGCCAAGGCCAGCGCTGCGGCGCGGCGCTGGGTGGAGAAGTGGCAGGCAGGGTGGCACGAGGTGCCTCCGGGGGCGTCGGCATATACATAGGTGCTGGGGTGTCGCCAAGCTGGCAAGGCAACGGGTTTTGGGTCCGTCATTCGGAGGTTCGAATCCTCCCGCCCCAGCCAATTATTTTTTCGCTCTTCTGCATGCACACTTAGCCGATATTTTCAAGGAAACGTCCTATGCCGCATCGAGGCGAGCTCAAAATCCTCACCGGTACGGCCAATCCGGCCTTGGCGGAAAAGATTTGTGACCATCTTGGATGCAAGTTGACGCCGGCGCTGGTGAGTACCTTCAGTGACGGCGAGATTCGGGTGGAGATCAGCGACAACGTCCGCGGTGACGACGTGTACGTGGTGCAGCCCACCTGTTCGCCGGTGAATCACAACCTCATGGAGCTCTGTCTCATGCTGGACGCGTTGAAGCGTGCCAGCGCGAGCCGGGTGACCGCGGTGATTCCTTATTTCGGGTATGCCCGCCAGGACCGCAAGGTGGTCCCTCGGGTGCCCATCAGCGCCAAGATGGTGGCGGACTTCATCTCTGTGGCTGGGGTGCATCGGGTGCTCACCGTGGACCTTCATTCCGGTCAGATCCAGGGGTTTTTCGATTGCCCAGTGGACAATCTCTACGCCGCCCAGGTGCTGTTGGAGACCCTGCGGGGTCTTGGGCCCAACTTGGTCATCGTTTCCCCGGATGCCGGCGGGACCGAGCGTGCTCGGGCGTATGCCAAGCGTTTGGGCGTGGGGCTGGCCATCGTGGACAAGCGCCGTGACTCTCCCAACCAGGCCCATGCCATGCACGTCATCGGTGACGTCAAAGGGAAAATCGCCGTGGTGCTTGACGACATGATCGACACCGCGGGCACCATGACCGAGGCTGGGAGTCTTTTGGCGGAGCAAGGGGCCGAGGATGTGGTGGCATGTGCGACCCATCCCGTGCTCTCTGGTCCGGCCGTGGACCGCTTGCTGGCCTCTTCGTTTTCCAAAGTCATTGTTACGGATACCATTCCGCTCAATCCCAAGGCCGCTGAGAGCGACAAATTCGTCGTGGTCTCCGTGGGGAGCCTGCTCGCCAAGGCGATCCATAACATCCACTCGGAATCGTCGGTGAGCGTGCTTTTTCAGTAGGCTTGGGGAAGAGCTAATCAAGGAGCTTATCAATGGAACTTACACGTTTGCAGGTCGCCCGCCGCACCGAGTTGGGGAAGGGTGCGTGTGCCCGACTGCGGGCTCAGGGGGCAGTTCCTGGGGTGTTTTACTCTCCTTCTGGGGAGAATATCCCCCTGGTGGTGGATGCCAAGGCCCTGGCCAAGGCGTTTGAGGCGGTGCGTTATTCCAAACCGTTGGCCATGACCCTGGAGGATGGCACGGAGCGGCCGGTGATCATCAAGGAGCTCAAGACGCATCCCTATAAGCGGGTTTATGTCCATGTGGATCTTTGGGGTATTGACCTGGACAAGCCGGTGGATGTGATGGTGCCGCTGGTCGTGGTGGGCCGTGCCAAAGGTGTGGTGTTGGGCGGTAAGCTGGCCGTGTACCGGGAGAAAGTGGCTGTTCGTTGTCTGCCCCATCTCATCCCTGACGTCATCACGGTGGATGTCACGGAAATGAATATCGGTGATAAACTCATGGTGGACCAATTGCCTGTGCCGGAAGGCGTGCAGGTGCTCTTTGACCGTTCTTTCGCCGTCTTGGCCATCACCGGTGGTCGTGGGGCCAAGGAAGAAGCGGCGTAATCCTTCCTTCGCATTGCCGTTATGGCTTATGATGGCGTCATAGCGGGCCTCGGGAATCCCGGAGTCCGCTATGAATCGACGCGTCACAACTGCGGTTTCTTGGTGGTGGACGCGCTGGTTGCCTACTGGCTCCATGCCCCAGGGACGTCGTGTGCCTTCCGGGATGGGCAGCTTGCGCAGGCATGGGACGTCAGCGAGGATCATGGTGCTCGGCGGTGGCTGGTTCTCAAGCCCATGACCTACATGAATTTGAGTGGTCAGGCTCTTGCCCGTCCAGTGCGCAAACATGGAGTTTCCCCGCAGCAGGTCCTCGTGCTTCACGACGAACTCGATCTGCCTTTGGGGACGGTGCGCTTCAAGGCCGGCGGAGGACTGGCCGGACATAATGGCCTCAAATCCGTGGCCGAGACCCTGGGCAGTCGCGATTTTATCCGGCTTCGTATCGGCATCGGCCGACCGCCTGCGGGGATGTCTGGGGCGGATTACGTGCTGCAGACGTTTTCCCCTGGGGAGCGAGAGGTGCTCCAGGAAAGTGTCGCCTTGGCGCGGGACGCGGTGCTGCGGTACTGCGCCGATGGCCTTGAGGCAGCGACCCGTTGGCTGCATAGTCGCTGAAGGCGGTAGACTCCGCCTGCTGTTTAGGATATCAAAAATACACATCGTGTGTTTTCCGGTAAGCCATCCCGTGTGGAGGTGCCTGTGTTTGGCGTTGGTGAATTCGTTGTATATCCCGCCCAGGGTGTGGGGCGGGTGGAGCGCATTGAGACGCAGGAGATCGGGGGGGTACCCACCGAACTCATCATTGTGCGCATTTTGAGTAACAACGTCACCCTCATGGTGCCGGTGAAGAATGCCGCCAACGTGGGGTTGCGAGAAGTGTATTCCGCGGAGCAGGCCGAGGCCATCTTCGATTTCCTGCGGGATCGTTCGGACTTTACTGGGTACATGGGACAGAATTGGAATCGTCGTTATCGGGAATACTCGGAAAAGCTCAAGAGTAGTGTCCTGCAGGACGTGGCCTACGTGCTCAAAGAATTGATCCTGATCAGCAAGGACAAGGAACTCTCCTTTGGTGAGCGCCGCCTTCTGGAGCAGGCCATGAACCTTGTGTCTTTGGAACTCGCTTTTGCCTTGGGCAAAGAGCAGTCCGAGATTAAAAGAGCTATTGAGGAATTGTTTGCCGATATTCTGCAGGCAGGCAAAGACGAGCCTGTGGAAGACGACGACGTCGCGGATTAGTCCTTTCTTGTTTTTGCACCTCTCCACGATTTTTTTCTTTGTCACGTCCCTCTTCTTCCCAATTTCACGCTGATGCCCCAGCGCCCCGTAAGGGGCGCCGTGTGGCGCATGAGGCCAGCATGAATCTTTCGGAACTCAAAACCAAATCCATGTCTGAGTTGGCGGACATCGCACGCCGGTACAATATCGACAACATGGGCGGCATGCGCAAGCAGGAGCTCATTTTTGCGATTCTCCAAGCATGTTGCGCCCAAAACGGCGCCATCTTCAGTGAAGGCGTCTTGGAGATCCTTCCGGAAGGATATGGATTTTTGCGCTCCCCCATGTACAGTTACATGCCTGGCCCGGACGATATCTATGTCTCTCCGTCGCAGATTCGGCGTCTGGGTCTGCGTACCGGAGATGTGATCTCGGGGCAGATCCGCCAACCCAAGGATGGAGAAAAGTATTTCGCGCTGCTCAAGGTCAAGGAGATCTGCTTTCGGCCGCCGGAAGAGACGAAAAAAGTCGTCCTGTTCGACAATCTCAAGCCCATCTATCCCAACCAGCAGTTTCGCCTGGAAAACGGGGATAAAAACTACTCCACGCGCATCCTCGATCTCATGACCCCCATTGGCAAAGGCCAGCGCGGCCTCATCGTCGCCCCGCCGCGTACCGGCAAGACGATGCTTTTGCAGGCCATCGCCAATGCCATCAGCGCCAATCATCCCGAAGTCTACCTCATCGTGCTGCTTATCGACGAGCGGCCGGAAGAGGTCACGGACATGGAACGCACCGTGCGCGGCGAGGTGGTGAGCTCCACCTTCGACGAGCCGCCCCAACGGCACGTCCAGGTGGCGGAGATGGTGCTGGAGAAGGCCAAGCGCTTGGTGGAGCGCAAGTTCGATGTGGTCATCCTGCTCGACTCCATCACGCGTCTGGGTCGCGCCTATAATACCATCACGCCGTCTTCGGGCCGGGTCCTTTCGGGCGGCCTCGAGGCCAACGCCCTGCAGCGGCCCAAACGCTTTTTCGGCGCGGCCCGCAATCTGGAGGAAGGCGGCAGCCTGACCATCATTTCCACGGCCCTCATCGATACCGGCTCGCGTATGGACGAAGTGATCTTTGAGGAGTTCAAAGGCACGGGCAACGCCGACATCTACCTGGATCGCCATTTGGCGGACAAACGCATCTTCCCGGCCATTGATCTCAACCGTTCCGGGACCCGAAAGGAAGATCTGCTCTTGCCGCCGGACGTGCTCAACAAGGTGTGGATCCTGCGCCGGGTGCTCGCCCCCATGAATTCGGTGGACAGCATGACCTTTCTGCTCGACAAGATGCGCGGCACCAAGAGCAACCAAGAATTTCTCGATGCCATGAATTCTTGACCCTGGAGGCTCCCATGCTCCCTTTGGCGGCGTGTCCTGCGGATGCGGATTTTCAGGCCTGGTTGGATCTTTTGACCCTTGAGCCTTCCGCAGCGCTCCTGGAGCGCATCGGCCGATTCTTGGAAGAGTATCTGCGCGAGCATCGTCTCCAGTGCTACGTGCTGGGGCTCTCTGGGGGCATTGATTCTTCGTTCCTTGCGGCAGTCTTGTGGTGGCGCCGCATCCCGTATCAGGGGTTTTGCCTGCCGCTGGTCACCAACGCTCCGGAGGAGGTGGCGCGGGCGCAGGCCGTGGCCCAGGCGTATGCGTGGCCGCCGCGGCCCCTGGAAGAGATGGTGGTGGATTTTTCCGACCAGTACCGTGCTCTGTCCGCAGCCTTTACCCAGCGTCTGGGGCGTACCACGCCGTTGGCTGAGGGCAATCTCAAGGCGCGGCTGCGCATGCTCTTTCTCTACCACGTGGCGCAGCTCTCGGGTGGCTGCGTGCTCTCCACCGATCAGGTGGACGAGCTTTTGACCGGGTTTTGGACTTTGCACGGCGATGTGGGGGACGTGAGCCCCATCCAGTTGATCCCCAAGACCGTGGAATACGGCTTGGCGGAGATCCTCTGCCAGTATCTCGACGACCCGGCACCGCTGCGGGCGGCCATGGCCGCGGTACCTACCGATGGTCTGGGCATTTCCGCTTCGGACTTGGACCAATTGGGGGTGCCTTCGTATGCCGAGGTGGAACGCCTGTTTTACGAGTATTTCACCCTGCGTCGGGACGCGGCTCGTGGCGCCCTGGATGCTTCCGGGGCCGTCCGTATTCAGGAATTGGAAGCCACAGGCCCGGTGCGCCGCTTTCTGGCCTCCGCACATAAACGGCGGGGGCCGGCCTTGTTGGATCCGCGAGCATAGCCATGTCCCGCGCACTGGTGTGGCTGTTGGTACTCACGCTTTGGGCTGCGCCGGCAGGCGCGGGCTGGGGCTCTTTTACGTTGAGCGACGAGGCGGAGCTCGCCCGGAAGTTCGACCTCATCATCGAAACACGCTTTCCCCCGGTCCAGGACACTGTGGTGCTGGATTATGTGCAGGGGATTGTGGACCGTCTGCTGGCGGTCATGCCGCCGCAGCCGTTTCCGGTGCGGGTGACGGTGGTGGACCATCCGGCCCTCAACGCCTTTGCGTCTCCGGGTGGCAGGGTGACGGTGTTTACCGGTCTTATCGCCCAGTTGGAATCCGAGGACGAGTTGGCGAGTGTGCTCGCCCATGAATTGGCGCATGTCTCCGAGCGTCACGTGGCCCAGGGCATCGAGCGGAGTCAGTACTTGAGTGTCGGCACGCTCATCGGCATGCTCGCCGGCGCCTTGCTGGGGGCGGGGGGCAAGCCGGAAAGCGGGAAGGCGCTCATGTTGGGCTCTGCAGCCGGGGCATCTTCTTTGACCTTCAAGTTTTCCCGGGAAAATGAACGCGCCGCCGACCAATTGGGCTTTGCCACCCTGGTGGACTCCGGCTTTGATCCCGAGGCCATGCCCCGTGCCTTTGCCCGCATGCGGCGTTTGCAATGGCTCGGCGGCGGGGGAAATATTCCGCCCTACCTCTCCACCCATCCTGGATTGGAAGAGCGCATCACTGCCTTGGAGGCGCGTGCGCGGGAGATCGCCGTAAAACGCCAGCGTCCGCTCCATGCTGCGGCGTCGCGGTTTGCCTTGGTGCAGACCCTCGTGCGCGCCGAGTTTACCCCGCCCCAGAGCGCCAAGGCGGTTTTTCGCCCTCAGGAGGCGACGGATCCGTGCCAGGCCGCCTTGGGGCTGGGTATGGCTTCAGCGAGACTCCACCAGACGGCGGAGGCCGAAGCCGAGTTGTCGCAGGCCATGGCGTGCCCGCAGACCCGGCCGGTGGCGGCGCGGGAGATGGGCCGGCTTTTGCTCTCCCTCGGACGGGTTTCCCAGGCGGTGGACTTCTTGCGCACGGCCCAGCAGGGGCTCCCCGGTGACGTAACCACGGGAGTGCTTCTCGCCCAGGCCTTTTTGGACTTGGGGGATCCTGCCCAAGCGTGGACCCTGGTGCAGCCGGCCCTCGAGCGTTTTCCGCACGACTCGGACCTGTGGCAGCTTTCTGGACGCATCGAGGCGGCCCGGGGCAAGGAGAGTGCTGCGCACTTGGCCTTTGCCCGGGCCTTTGCCTTTGCCCGGCGCTGGGAGAAATATGCTTGGCACCTGCAGCGGGCCAAGGCCCTGGCCCAAGGGCCGGCAGAAAGGGAGGCCGTCTCCCGCCTGGAAGCCGAGGTGGAGGAGCTGCAACAGCTCGTACGTCAGACAGGCTGAACTTGTGTTCTCAAAGGGAAGGGGCTACATGCCGCTTTCCGTACCTGAAAAATCACATTGGAGGAATCGCATGTTTCCAACACTCGCTTATGCCATGGGAGACGTCGCAGGGCAGGCTGCGGGGCAGCAGCCCAATCCCATTATGTCGTTCGTGCCGCTCATCTTGATGTTCGTCATCTTCTATTTTCTGCTCATCCGGCCGCAGCAGAAGAAACAAAAAGAACACCGCACCATGCTGGAAAACCTGAAGCGTGGGGATCGCATCGTTACCGCAGGCGGCATCTATGGCCGCATTGTGGAGGTGCGTGACGACGTGCTCACCGTGGAGCTTGCCAAAGACGTACAGGTGCAGCTTTCCCGCGGGTCTGTAGCTGCGGTGGTGCAGAAGGACGCCAAGGATCAGGCTGCCAAGGAATCCAAGTAACGTGACCGGGCAGGCCTGCTGCCCGACTTTTTCTTTTTGGGGACATCCATGGGTGCACTACGTTGGAGGCTGGGATTGGCTGCGGCCATCATCCTTGCGGCTTTCGTTTATCTTGCGCCGTCCCTTCCGGGGGTGGCGGAGTCGTCTTTGGGGCGTTTTTTGCCGGAGAGCCGCATCAATATGGGGCTTGATTTGCGTGGCGGTATCCACCTCACCATGGAGGTGGATCTCGGGGCTGCCGTGCGGCACGCCTTGGGACAGGCGGGGCAGGATTTGCGTGTGGAGGCCCGGGAAAAAGGCTTTACGGTGCTTCGCCCACGGTTGGTGGGGGGAGAGACCCTGGAGTGCACCGTCCTGGGGGCAGAGCATGCGGCGGACATGGACGCGCTCTTGAAATCCCGTTTTCGCTCGCTGCGGGTCGAGAGCAAAGAACCTGTGGAGGGCGGCGTGCGTTACGTGCTTATGCCCACCGATGCCTACCGCAAGCAGATTCATGACCTCACCGTGGACCAGGCGGTGAAGACCATCCGCAACCGGGTGGACGCCTTTGGTGTGGCGGAGCCGGATATCCGCAAGCAACAGGGCGGCCGTATTCAGGTGCAGCTGCCGGGCCTGAGCGATACGGCCCGGGCGGTGGCCTTGCTCGGTCGCACCGCGCACCTGGAATTCCGCCTGGTGGACGAGGCCGCCGACCCGGAAGCGGCCATGCGCGGAGTCATCCCTCCGGACGACGAGCTCTTGTATATGGTGCGCCGCGGTGCGGATGGGTCGGAGGTGAAGACGCCTATCGTCGTGCGTCGGGATGTGGCGCTTACCGGCGAATACATCACCGATGCCTCGGTACAATTCGACTCTTTCGGGCAGCCGTACGTGGGCATGACCTTCAACGCCCGCGGGGCCCGGATCTTTGAGGAGCTTACTGCCGCCAACGTCAAAAAGCGTATGGCCATCGTGCTGGATGGCTCCGTGTATTCGGCGCCGGTCATCCAAGAGCGCATCGGCGGGGGCAGAGCCTCCATCACCGGGCAATTTACTCCAGAAGAGGCCCATGACTTGGCCGTGGTCCTGCGCGCCGGATCCCTGCCTGCGCCGGTGCGGGTGCTGGAAGAGCGCACCGTGGGGCCGTCTCTCGGACAGGAGTCCATCGAAAAAGGTGTGCAGGCCGCCGTGGTGGGGGGCGCGCTGTTGATGCTCTTCATGGCCCTCTATTACGGTTGGAGTGGTGTGATCGCCGATATCGCGGTCATCCTTGACGTGGGGCTCATCTTGGCTGGCATGGCTCTCTTTGGCGCGACGCTGACGCTTCCGGGCATTGCCGGCATTATCCTCACCCTCGGCATGGCAGTGGACGCCAATGTGCTCATCTTTGAACGCATTCGCGAGGAGTTGCGCCGCGGGCTCTCACCCATGGCTGCTGTGGACGAAGGCTTTGCCCGCGCCACCCTCACCATCGTGGACGCCAACCTTACCACGATCATCGCTGCCATCATCTTGTACCAGTTTGGCACAGGCCCGGTGCGGGGCTTTGCGGTGACCTTGAGTCTGGGCATCCTTGCCTCCATGTTTACGGCCATTTTCGTCTCACGTATCATTTTCGATCTCTGGCTGCGCCGGCGTGCCCCCGGGGCCGCGATCAGCATTTGAAGGGAGGCCTGTTGTGCCACTAACATTGTTTTCGCAAACGCCTCGATTTGATTTTATCGGGAACCGCCGCAAGGCCTACGTGCTCTCCGCCCTGCTGCTGCTCTTGGGGGTGCTGTCCTTGGTGGTGAAGGGCGGTCCACGTTACGGCATCGACTTTGCCGGCGGCATGGTAGTGCAGGCAAAATCCGCAGTGAAGGTGGACGCCCGCGCCGTGGAACAGGCCTTGGCTCCGGCAGGCCTTGCCGGTCTGGTGGTGCAGGAGTTCGGGGCCGCTTCGGACAACGAGGTGCTGATTCGTGTGGCTGCGAAGGAAGAAGAGGCTGCGGCAGCCCGCACCGCCATTACCAAGGCCCTTGCCCAGATTCCGGATGCGCACTTTGAAATCCAGCGGGTGGACATGGTGGGAGCCAAGGTGAGCTCGGATTTGCGGGCCCAGGCCCTGGAGGCCTTGTTCTATGCGGTGCTGCTCATCTCCATCTATATCTCCGGGCGTTTCGAGCAAAAATGGATGATCGCCGCGCTCATGGCCGCGTGCTTGGGCGCTGCGGTCTACGGCCTGGGCCTTTTGGGTGTCTCCAAGGAAGTGCTCATCTTGGGGGCGCTTGCCGTAACCCTTGTGGTGTGCTGGAAGCTCAAGCTCTTCTATGCCCTGGGCGCCATCGTGGCCCTGATCCACGACACCCTCATCACCGTGGGGGTCTTTTCGCTCCTCAACAAGGAGATCGACCTTTCCATCGTGGCGGCCCTGCTCACCATCATCGGCTACTCCCTCAACGACACCATCATCGTGTTCGACCGTATCCGCGAGAACCTGCGCGCCAAGATATCGCCGCACCTGCCCGTGACCATCAATGCCGCCATCAACCAGAACTTGTCGCGTACGGTGCTCACTTCCGGTACGACCTTGCTGGTGACGGCGAGTCTGTTCGTCCTGGGCGGCGGGGTGATCCACGACTTTGCGTTCGCCCTTTTGGTGGGTATCGGCGTGGGGACGTATTCGTCCATCTTCGTGGCGGCGCCCATCCTCTTGGAGTTCGGGCCGAACCTTCCGGAAGAGGAAGGGCCGACCGCGGCGCAGGCCAAGGCGGCGTGAGCTCGGAGCGGTGTGCGCTGGCGATGGTGGCCAGCTGGTGTCTTGATCAATCCATCAGCGCGGCCTGTCCGCGCTGATGTCTTTTCGGGGGGAAGCAATGGCTGTTCGTTTTGGGACCAGCGGGGTGCGGGGCCTGGTGGAGGAGCTTTCCCGCGAGGTGTGTCATGCGTATGTGCGGGCCTTTGTGCGCCACATCGTGGCCCCTGATGTCCCGGTGCTTTTGGGTATGGATTTGCGGCCATCGAGCCCGCAGATTGCGCGCTTCTGCTTTGAGGCGCTGGTGGCCGAAGGGCGGGAGGCGATCTTTTGCGGGGTCCTGCCCACCCCGGCCTTGGCCTTCTTCGCCCAGGAGCGCGGCATGGCCGCCATCATGGTGACGGGCAGCCACATTCCCTTCGATCGCAACGGCATCAAGTTCTACACTCCGCAGGGAGAGATCACCAAGGCGCACGAGTCCTCCATGACCAAGGCTTTGGAGCCAGGAGAGGCGGACGTCTCCCTGCCGCTGCCGGAGCCCAGGCGCGATGCCTTGGAGCTCTACCGCCAGCGCGCTGTCGATGCCTTTGGAGCAGGAAGCCTTTCCGGGTGGCGGGTAGGGCTCTATGAGCATTCAAGCGCGTCCCGCGACGTGCTGCGCCGGATCCTGGAAGATTGCGGAGCCACGGTGATTGCTTTCGGGCGCAGCGACGCCTTCGTGCCTTTGGATACGGAGGCCCTATCCCCGGAAGACCACGCCCTTGCCCGGCAGGCGGTGGCGGAGCACGAGCTGCACGCGCTCATCTCCACGGACGGAGACGGCGACCGACCCATGCTTGCCGATGAAACCGGCGTCTGGTGGCGCGGCGATTTCCTCGGCTTGGCGGTGGTCGCTGCCTTGGGTGTGGCCTGCGTGGCGACGCCTGTGTCCTGCACCACGGCCATTGAGCGCAGTGGGTTGTGCTCCCAGGTGGTTCGTACCCGCATCGGGTCACCGTACGTGGTGGCCGCCATGGAGGGATTGCGTGCCACCTGTCCAGGGCCTGTGGCCGGGTTTGAAGCCAATGGCGGATTCATGCTGGCCAGCGACCTAGTGCTGGATGGCCGGCCCGTGCGGCGCCTGCCCACGCGGGACGCCGCCTTGCCGATTCTGGCCGTTTTGTGCAGCGCCGCGCGCCAGGGTGTGCGCCTTTCGGTGCTGCGGGAGGCGTTGCCCCAGCGGCCCACAGCGAGCCAGCGCCTGACCGATTTCCCCACCGCGAGGAGCCGCGAGCTCCTGCGTCTGGTGGATGCGGACGCCGCCCTGCGCCAGCGCATCTGCGCTGCGGCCCAGGGCGAACTTTCCCATGTGGACCGCACCGATGGCCTGCGCCTGATCTTTGCCAGCGGTGAGATCATCCACCTGCGGCCTTCGGGCAATGCCCCGGAGCTGCGCTGCTACAGCGAGGCCGCTACTTCCGACCGGGCCGAAGCCTTGGTCGCGGGGACGTTGGCGGCAGTGGCCCGTTGGGCGGACGGGTAGGGAGGAAGGATGGACGACGCCGTATGTTTGGATGTCAGCCAAGAGTTGGCAGCCCTGCGGGCGGTGTTCGATAGCCTTGCCGAGCACGTGGTGGTGTTGGACGCGCAGGGGATCATCGTCGATGCCAACACCGCGTGGCGCCGTTTTGTGGAGGACAGCGGTCGCGACGCTGCATCGTTGCTGGGGAGCGCGTACGTGCTGGCTTGTCCGACGATTCAGGCCGGCAGCTCGGAAGGAATCGTGCTGGCCCAAGGATTGGAAAAAGTGCTCTCAGGGATACTCACAGGGTTCCATATGGAGTATTCCTGCACTATTTCCTCAAAAAAACATTGGTTTTTGGTGTATGTTCGTCCGTGGTTCGTCGAGGATGAGCTTGCGGGCGCGGTCATATCCCACACCATGATTACCCAGCATAAAGAAGTGGAATACGCGTTGCAACGCTACGAGCGGGCCATTGCGTCTTCACCGTCTCTGGTGAGTATCGTTGATCGAGATTTTCGCTACGTCCTCGTCAACGATACGTATCTACGCTATCATGCCCGCCGCCGGGAAGACATCGAAGGCCGTAGTGTGGCCGAGGTCATGGGGGAAAAGGCATTTGCTCGAGTGGTCCGTCCGCAATTGGAGCGCTGCTTTGCCGGCGAGACGTTCCAATACGAAGCCTGGTTTTCCATGGCGGGCATGGGGCGGCGGTGTATGCAGGTGACCTACTATCCGTGTCAGGAAATGGACGGCTCCATTTCCGGTGCCGTGGTGTCCGCCCAGGACGTCACCGAGCGCCGTGTGCTGGAAGACCAGGTGCGCCGCACCGCTACCCTCCTGGCCGAGACCCAGGCCTTGGCACATGTGGGAAGCCTGGAACGGGACGTGGATTCTGGAAGCGAGTCGTGGTCTGATGAGCTTTTCCGCATCCTTGGGTATCAGCCCGGAGAAGTCCACGCCGATATGGAGCGGTTCATCGAGCACATTCATCCCGAAGACCGGACGCAGTTCGTGCGGACGCTTACCGAAGCCCAAGCCGTGGGGAATCCCTTCCACTTGGATGTGCGCCTGCGCACGCAACAAGGGGAGGATCGCTGGGCTTCGGTGGCGTGTGCGTTCGACAAGGGCGATGGTGGGGCGGTGGTCCGCATCCACTTTGCCGTGGCGGACATCACCGAACGCCGTCTGGCGGAGCTGCGTCTGGAGGAGCTGGCCTCCACGGATCAGCTCACGGGGCTCTCCAATCGCCGCCAATTTTTTGCGTGGCTCGAGGATGAAGCGCGGCGGGCAGAGCGTTTCGGGCGGCCGCTGTGCGTCGCCATGGTGGATGTGGATCATTTCAAGAAAGTGAACGACACCTATGGCCATGGCGTCGGCGACAGGGTGCTGGCGGCAGTGGCGCAGACTCTCCGAGACAGTGTGCGTGCGGTGGACCGTGTGGCTCGGGTCGGCGGCGAGGAGTTTGCCATCCTGTTTCCGGAAACCAGGGTGGAGGCTGCGGCCGCCATCCTGGAACGCATCCGAGAGGCCGTGGCGGCCGAGAAAATGACCGCAGGCGAGGGGTCTTTTTCGGTGACGGTGAGTTGTGGAGTGGCCCAGCGCCAGTCAGGGGAATCCGGAGAGGAGCTGCTTTCGCGGGCGGACGATGCCTTGTACGCAGCCAAGGCCGCCGGGAGAAATCAGGTGCAGGTGGCCAGAGGCGCCGACGAGCAGTAGTCGGTCAGGCAGCCGCCGCACGGCCGGAAGGCGTGCGGCGACCCTGTGGAAGGTTACTTTTTCGGGGCGGTTTCTTGAGTGGCGTTCTGCGGGGCAAATTCTTTTTCCATGGCCGAGGTGATTTCCTCGAGCTTCGGGATCACGGCCTGCACATGGGTGCGGGCGATGTTGAGGCTTTGTTGCATGAGGTTGGGCATGGACGCGGTCAGCTTCTTGCCGGCCGGAGACTTGTAGAAATCCACGATGGCCTTGGTTTCTTCCTCGGAGAAGGTGGACGTATAAAGGTCAATGTATTTGCTGCGGATCTTTTTCCAATCCAGATCATCGTCGATGATGGCCTGAAACTTTTTGTCGTAGGCTTCCAGTTTGGCCTTCTCGGCCTCAGGGACCTCGAGATGGGCCTTGAACTGGGCAAAGATCATGGCCATCTGGCTTTTCATGGAGTCGAGGATCTTGTCCCCTTCCGTGAGCGAGATGAGCTCTTCCGCCAATTTTTGATGTTTTTCCGAGGCGGCAAACACCGGAGATGCCGCAAGGACCAGGGCCACAAGGATGACACAAAGACGGTGCATGATGGTATTCCTCCACAAGTAGTTGGGCCCGCTCCATGCGGGCTGCGTCTCTCCTAGTGCGCCTGCCAGGGGAAGGCAACGGAAAAGCGGGGCCGGCGAACTTGACGCCAGGCCCCTCCACGGCCAAGAGGCATTCCTTTGCAAGGAGGAAGTATGGGAAAATTTGCCGTATCCGTCATGGGCCATGACCGGCCGGGCATCCTGGCCGCGGTGTCCGAGACCGTCTTTGGTCTGGGCTGTAATATCGAAGACGTCACCCAAACCATTCTTCAGGGGGAGTTTGCGGCCATCATGATTGTCGCCCGGCCGCCGGAAGTGTCGCTTGCGCAGGTGGACACCGCCTTGCGGGAGCGCCTTGCCCCCATGGATCTCGGGGTGTTCGTACGTCCTTTGGACGAGGGGTGGCAGCCTCCCACCCCTGGAGAGCCCTTTGTGCTCACTACGCGCGGCAAGGATCAACCGGGAAACATCGCTGCAGTGACCCGCGCCCTGGCGCACCTGGGCTGCAACGTCACCCAATTTCGGGCCGTGCTGCTCGCCCCAGCCCAGGAGGGTGAGGAGATGGTGATGATCCTGGAGATCGATGTCCCCCAGGGGGTGCATCACCGCGTGGTTCGTGCTGCGCTGGTTCAGGCGTGCCAGCCCTTGGGCATGGAGGTATCCCTCCAGCACCGGGATGTGTTCGAAAATATTCATCGGGTCTAACGCGTCCGAGGGAATTTTTGTCCCTCGGAACGTGCGAAAAAACAGACCTCCAATACCCATCGCAGCGCAATATGAGGAATATCTATGCTTTCGGATCGTGAAGTTCTGTCCACCCTGTCCATGGTGAAAAACGAGCACTTGGATGTACGTACCGTGACTTTGGGCGTCAGCCTTTTGGACTGTGCGCGAGAGAGTTTGAGCGCGTTCGTGGATGCCGTGCATGCGCGCATCACCACCCAGGCCCGGGATCTGGTGGCCGTGTGCGACGAGGTGGGGGAGCGTTTTGGCATTCCGGTGGTCAACAAACGCATCAGCGTGAGCCCCGTGGCCGTGGCCGCCGCTCCGTTCGATGCCCGTGGCATGGTGGAGGTGGCCCGCGCTTTGGATGCCGCCGCCCGGGAGGTAGGGGTGGACTTTATCGGCGGCTTTTCCGCCTTGGTGGAAAAGGGCATGGCCAAAGGTGATTTGGCCTTGATCGAAGCCATCCCTGAGGCCCTCGCGCGTACCGAGCGCCTGTGCTCTTCAGTGAATGTGGCCACCACCCGGGCAGGCATCAACATGGACGCCGTGGCTCTCATGGGGCGCACCATCAAGGCCACGGCCGAGGCCACCCGGGAGCGGGACGGCCTCGGCTGCGCCAAGTTGGTGGTGTTTGCCAACATCCCCGAGGATGTGCCCTTCATGGCCGGTGCCTATCTTGGGGTGGGCGAGCCCAGTTCGGTCATCAACGTGGGGGTCAGCGGGCCGGGGGTGGTGCGTAAGGCCATCGACCGCGCTGTGGCCGAAAATCCGGGCATCCATTTGGGCGAGCTCGCCGAGGTCATCAAACGTACGGCCTTCAAGGTCACTCGGGTCGGCGAGATCATTGGCCGCGAAGTGGCGCGCCTTTTGGGCGTGGAATTTGGCATCGTGGACCTTTCCCTCGCCCCGACTCCCAACGTGGGCGACAGTGTGGGCGAGATCTTTCAGTCCTTGGGACTGGGCGCCATCGGCATGCCGGGCTCCACAGCGGCCCTCGCCATGCTCAACGACGCGGTGAAAAAGGGCGGCGCTTTTGCCAGTACCCGGGTGGGGGGCTTGAGCGGCGCGTTTATCCCGGTGAGCGAAGACAGCACCATCGCGCAGGCTGCAGCGGACGGCTTCCTCTCGCTCTCCAAACTGGAGGCCATGACTGCGGTCTGCTCGGTGGGGCTGGACATGGTGGCCATCCCTGGATCCACCAGCGCCGAGACCTTGTCCGCCATCATCGCCGACGAGATGGCCATCGGCGTGATCAACAAGAAGACCACGGCGGCCCGGATCATTCCGGTGCCCGGCAAAGAGGCCGGCGAGCGGGCGGTGTTTGGCGGGCTCTTGGGAGAGGCCACCATCATGCCGGTGCACCCCAATCCTTGCTGCGAGGCGTTCATCCGCCGCGGCGGCTTCATCCCCGCGCCGCTGCAGTCGCTGATCAACTAGCGGGAGTTTCCAGGCCGTTGGCGTGCGGTCGGCGGTTTGGGGGCTTGTTTTCATAGTGGAGGAGCCCATGAGGTTGCACGATCGGAGCATTATGGCCATGGCAGTGGCGGCCTTTCTGCTCGCCATGGTCCTTTTCTACGCCGTTGACCGTCGCATGGAAGGGATTTCCGCAGAGATTGCGGCGCTGCGGGCCGTTTCGGCAAAGGTGTCCCAGCTTGAGGACCGCGCCCTTGCCGTGGAGCGTTCCGCCACGGAGCTGGCAAGCCTGCCGCGAAAGACCCGGACCATGGCTGCGGAAACCCAGGTGGGCGCCATGGCCGCGGCGGCCGAAGATCTGCAGGCCACGGTGGGCGCCAAGCACCGGGACAAGCTCGAGGCCGTGCGCCTCTTGCTCGAAGAAATTCGAAACGATCTCCAGACTGCGCCGTAGCTCATGCCTCATCGTTGGGACACCCTGCTGGCCACGGCGCGGCAGCGCCTGCATAGGGCCTGGGAAGAATGGGGGCCGCGGGTGGCGGTGTGCTGGACTGCGGGCAAGGACTCCACGGTGGCGCTGCATCTGTGGCGCGAGGTGGTCGCGGCCGCTGGGGCGCGGCCTCTGGCGGTGACCATCGACACGGGGTGGAAATTCCCGGAAATTCGGGAGTTTCGCCAGCGGCTGGCCGCAGCCTGGGAGGTGGATCTGCGTGTGGTTACCCCGCAGAAGAGTTGCGTGCCGGTGGCTGCAGATCCCGTGCAGTGCTGCGCGGCGCGCAAGGTGCTGCCGCTTCGTCGCGCAGTCGAGGAATTGGGGCTTTCCGCACTCATCATCGGGGTGCGGGCTGACGAGCATCCGGAGCGCGCCGCCACTGGCTGGCAGTGGGAGGTGGACGGCCACGTTCGCATCGCCCCGCTTTTGGAGTGGTCCGAGGTGGATATCTGGACCTATCACGCCTGGGCGCAGATCCCGTGGTGCACCCTGTACGATCAGGGCTACCGCTCCTTGGGGTGCGTGCCCTGTACTTCCCGCTCCCATGACCTGGCCGAGCGTTCGGGCCGGGACCTGCGCAAAGAGACCCACATGGCCAGCCTGCGCAGCCTTGGGTATTTTTGAGCTGTCTGGAAAAGCGGCTTCCGCTGCCTGGTGCGTTTGAGGGAGCCTAAAGAAAAACCCCGCATTCTTGCGGGGCCAGGAATATCTTGGATTTGGTAGCGAGGGAGGGACTTGAACCCCCGACTCTGCGGATATGAGCCGCATGCTCTGACCGACTGAGCTACCTCGCCACTGCCGTAAAGCGAAGTTCGCCTTTAGTGAGGCTGGCCCAAAAACGCAAGCATTTTTTTGCGGCCTGTTCGGGCTTGCCGGCGCGGGCGGGATGTGGAAAGGCCCGCGGCTTCCACTACGCAACACTTTTTGAGGATCGTCGTTATGCCTGCACTCTGGGTCGCTCCCCTGGCTCTGCTTTCCGCCATGCTCCTTTGGGGCAGTTCGTTCGTGGCCTTCAAATATGCCGTGGCCTCCTTTCATCCTGTGGTAGTGGTCTTTGTCCGCCTCCTTTTGGCGGCGGGCCTTTTTTTCGTGTTTTTGCCCTCCAGCCGCCGCGTGCGGGTGGCCCGTCAGGATTTGCCCCTGCTAGCAGGGATGATCCTCTGTGAGCCGTGCCTCTATTTCGTGCTCGAGGGCGCTGCCCTCAAGTACACCACCGCATCTCAGGCCGGGATGGTCTCGGCGGTGCTGCCGGCGCTCGTGGCCTTGGCCTCGGGATTTCTCGGGGAGCGGCCCGGGCTGCGTTCGTGGGGGGGGCTGGTGCTGGCCATGGCGGGAGTGGGGTGGGTGAGCTGGCTCGCGCCGGCCACAGAGTCTGCCCCCAATCCGCTCTTGGGCAATGTTTTGGAGTTTGCCGCCATGGTGTGCGCCGCCGGCTATACGCTTTGTCTCAAGGCGCTCTGCCGGAAGTACTCGCCGTGGTTTCTGACCGCAGCCCAGACCGTGGGCGGTCTAGGGTTCTTCGGGATCCTGGTGGCAACCCCGTGGGTGCCGTTTCCCGAAAGCCCCTCGTGGGGACCGGTGCTGGCGGTGCTGTACTTGGGAGTTGCCGTCTCGGTGGGGGCGTACGGGCTCTACAATTTGGGGGTGAGTCGGCTGCCGGCCTGGCAGGCGAGCGCCTATACGAACCTCATCCCCGTGTTCGCCTTGGTTTTGGGTTGGGCGTTTCTCGACGAGACCGTGACGGTGTCTCATGTGGCGGGCATTGTCGCGGTCTGCCTCGGTGTGGGACTCACCCAACGCCGAGGCTGACGCACGTCGTCGTTAGACTGCCCCTGTCATACGCCGGAAGGTGTCGCATTCGCCCCGGTCGCGAAACGGACAGGGGCGATCCACGAACCATCCCTTGCGGGGACACCAAAATCGACCACAAAACGGCTGGTTGCAGCCCGAGGGGTTGAGGGCCACGGCGGTGATGGAGCCGAAATGGACCGTGCCAGGGGTTTGGGTGACACGCCACAGGTTCATGATCCACCTCCAGGATGCGGTGCCTGCTGCAAAGAAACTATGCAGGAACCGTTCCTTGGAGGGGCAAAAGCCCCCGGTGTCGGGGGCGTGGGCAGAGGCTACAGGCCGCGGGCGAGGGGTTCTTCGCGTAGGACGCTCCCGTCCCGGGCGAGGATGACGCGGCGGGCCGGGATGGAACATTGCGCTTGGCCCATGGCCTGGGCTGCGAGACTGGAAAGTCCGGCGCAGCAGGGTACTTCCATCTCCAGCACCGTGAGGTCGCGGATGCCTGCCCCGCCGAGGATGCGGGCGAGTTTTTCCGCGTTGGCGCCGCGCTCTTCAAACTTGGGGCACGCCAGGGCCACGACGCGGCCAGGCAGAAACTGTCGGTGTAGGGCAGGGCTGGCGGCTGCGGCGCAGTCGGCAAGAAGCAGCAGGGAGGCGCCGTGAAGAAACGGGGCGCTTTCCGGAATGAGCCGGAGTTTGACCGGCCAGTGGCCGAGGGCGGAGGCCGCAGGTGCGGTATTGGACGCTGCGGGGGCGGACGCCTCGGGCGCTGCCGCAGGGGCGCGCAGGGTCATGGCATGGGATCCAGGGCAGCCGCAGGCAAGCGGTGCAGCGGCCTTGGCCTTGGCCGCGTGCGCCAGGGCCGCTTCTTCGTCGAAGGGATCGGCCTCGCGTTCGATGAGGGTCAGCGCCCCTTCGGGGCAGTGGCCCAGGCATGCGCCAAGGCCGTCGCAAAAGCTATCGCGCACGATACGCGCCTTGCCGTCCACGATGGCCAAGGCCCCTTCGGCGCAGTTGACGATGCAGGCGCCGCAGCCGGTGCATTTTGCTTCATCGATATGGATGATGGTTCGGGTGGGCATAAGGTTCCTCCTTGGTTGGTGTGCCTTCGTCCTGCCCTGTCCGCCGACTGCGTGCCTTGATGGATGTCAAATCAGAGGATTTGGCTCAAAAACTCCTGGGTGCGTTCGTGCTGCGGATTGGTGAAGAAATGCTCCGGCGTGCCTTCCTCGAGCACGACACCGTGGTCCATGAACAGCACCCGGTCCGCCACTTCGCGGGCAAAACCCATCTCGTGGGTGACCACCACCATGGTCATGCCTTCGCGGGCGAGCTGCTTCATGACATCCAGGACTTCGCCCACCATTTCCGGGTCCAGGGCGGAGGTGGGCTCGTCGAAGAGCATGATTTTCGGGTCCATGGCGAGCGCGCGGGCGATGGCCACGCGTTGCTGCTGGCCGCCGGAGAGCTGGTCTGGCCGCACGGCGTGCTTGTCGGCGATGCCCACTTTGTGCAGGAGCTCCATGGAGCGCTTTTCCGCCTCTGTCCGGGAACGCTTCCGCACCACCTGTTGGGCGAGGTTGAGGTTTTCCAGCACCGTCATGTGGGGAAAGAGGTTGAAGGACTGAAACACCATCCCCACTTCAGCGCGGATGGCGTTGATGTCGCAGTCCGGGTCCAGGATGTCCACGCCGTCCACGATGATACTGCCGCTGTCGGCGTATTCCAGGCGGTTTAAGCAGCGCAGGAAAGTAGACTTGCCGGAGCCGGACGGGCCGATGACGACCACCGTTTCCCCGGGTTCGATGTCCAGGGAGACTTCCCGTACGGCGTGCACGGGATGGGGAAGATAGAAGGTCTTGGAAATGTTGCGGACACTGATGATGGGCATGGGTTCTCCTCAGATGGCCTTGCGCTCCAGGTGTTGGACAAACAGGGAGAGAGTAAAGGTCAGCACCAGATAGAGTACGGCGCAGACGATCCAAATCTCAAAGGGCTGCAGGGAGGACGACACCACCTCTCGCGATGCCTTGGTGAGCTCGCGGATGGAGATGACTCCGAGGAGCGAAGAGTCTTTGATGAGGCTGATGAACTGCCCGGCCAAAGGCGGCAGGATGCGGCGCATGGCCTGCGGCAGGATGACGCGGCGCATGGCCTGGGCATAGGTGAGCCCCAGGGAGCGGGCGGCTTCCATCTGGCCGCGGTGCACGGACTGGATGCCGGCGCGCACGATCTCCGCCACGTAGGCGCCGGTGAAGATGGCCAGGGCCACAATCCCGTACCACAGGGGGTCAATGGGGTTGGATCCCCACTTGCTGAGGATTTGGTTGATCAATGTGCCGACAACGAAATACCATAGAAAAATCTGCACCAGCAAAGGAGAGCCGCGGATGATTTCGATATAGGTCACCGCGCTCCAGCGCAGCGCGGGATTGACGCTGAGGCGCGCCAGCCCCGTGAAGAGCCCGAGGACAATGCCGCCAATAATGGCGAGAGCGCTTACCTTGAGCGTGATCCAGAGGCCTTCGAGGAGCAGGCCGGGACGGCTGTGGGACTCGGTGGCGAGGCTGTCCCCCGGGGAGATGAAATCGCCTTTGCGGACGCGTAGAGTAGCGGCGGGAACGTCATAGCGTTCTTCTTCGCCTCCAGGGCCTTCGATGATCACGGTGGCGGTGGCACCGCTGCGCTCCACGGCGCGGACCTCTCCTTCCAGGGAAGCACGGATGTCCTTGACTTCTATGTACCAAAAATACTGGGGAATGCGGTTCCAGCGCCAGATATAGTCCACGGACGTGGAGGCCGCGTACATGCTCCACAGCACCAGAAACAGCCCTGCCACGAAGACGGCGCGCCACAGAAGAAAATAGCTTTTGCCTTTGGGACGGTCCAAGGCCGAAGAAAAATGCATGGGACCTCCGGAGAATCAAAATGCCACATCCGGCCTCAGAGACCGGATGTGGCGGTATAAAAGATACTTTTTGGGGATTACTGAACTTCTTTCAGCCACTCCGTGCCTTTGATCCACTTGGTGTAAATGCGGTCGTAACGGCCGTCGGCCTTGATCTGGCGCAGGAAGTTGTTGAGCCAGTTGAGAAAGTCCGGATCGCCGGGCTTGATGCCAAATCCCAAGGGCTCGTAGGTGAACGGCTCGTCCAGGAAGACGAGCTTGTCCGCACCCTGCTGGGCCATGAACACGACACAGAAGGGCAGATCGTACACGAAGGCGTCGGCATTGCCGTTGATCACTTCCATGGCGCCGTCGGATTCCTTTTCAAAGCTCTTGTACTGGGCTTTGGGCATGAGGCGTTTGACCGCCTGCTCGCCGGTGGTGCCGATACGCGAAGCCACGACATATTTGGGATCGTTGAGGTCTTTGTAGGACTTCACGGTGCCGGCATGTTTCTTGGCCACCAGCACCGTCTGGCCCACGACGATGTAGGGATCGGCGAAGTTGATCTTGAGATTGCGTTCCTGGGTGACGGTGATGCCACTGATGATGATGTCGAATTTGTCGGCCATGAGCGCCGGGATGATGCCGTCGAAGTCGGTGTTCACGATGGTGAGCTTCACCCCCATGGCTTTGGCCATCTCTTTGGCGAGGTCTACGTCGAATCCGACGATTTCACCCTGCTTGGTCGTCATCTCGAAGGGCATGTAGCCGGCGTCGAGGCCCACGCGCAGCTCACCGCGTTTGATGATGGCGTTGAGCGTGGATTTTTCGGCCAGTTCGTGGTCCGCGGCCAGGGCCTGCGCGCCCCAGACGACGAGCACAAGCAGGGAGAGAAGAATACGGCGCATGACGAGCTCCAATGGGCTAGAGGTTTCGGGACGGAGTGCTTGCCTTCGGTCAACACTTCTTTGATCACCAGGGCCGCCTGGGTGGACAAGGCCCCTGTGATCCTGCTTAATACTTGCCTTCGGTCAGCACTTCTTTGATCACCATGGTGACCTTGCAGATTTCACATTGAGGCATGGGTTCCTCGGGGAGGCAGATGATCCGGGTCTGCCGGCACTTGGGGCAAACCACCTCCACGAATTCCCGAGAATATCGATCTTTGAGGAGATCCATGGTAATTCCTCCGAAAAAGGAAGAACCTTTCTAGGGCAAAGCGGCGCAAAGCTCAAGAGCGGGGCACGTCGAGAGACGGCCCCGTATGGTGGGGTATTTCGGGGGCGGTGCGCTGCGTAGGGGCGTCTACCGCGCCTGGCGGATGCGCTTGCGGACCCGGTCGATGAGCTGCACGTGGGCGAAGCTGGTGTCGGCCTGGGCCTTGCGGAACAGGGCGTCGGCTTCGTCCACACAATTGTCGCAGCCTTGGATGGGCACGTGGATGCCGAGGCTTTTGGGCACGCGGTCCGAGGCGCTTTCCACATGGAGCCAGCCTGGGCAATACGGGCAGTCACGCAGGCGTTCGATCTGGTTTTCCGTGATGCCGTCGGTATCGTAGTAAATGGAGCGCCGCCGGATGAAGAATCTGCCTTCGCGCTCCACCTCTTCCCGCTGGGTGGGCTCGAAGTACACTTGCGGCAAATGGTCGCACAGGGCCTTGATGTAGTCGAGGGTGGATTGGTGTTCTCGAATGCGTTCGGGGTCCAGGTCGGGCTCGCGCACCGTCGAGTAGTCCACCCCGGCCAGTGCCAGGGCGATACCCAGGTTGACGTAGGGCAGCGCCCCTTTGATGGCGTAGCCGCCTTCGAGCACGGCGATGTGCGGCCCCAAGAGTTCTGTGAGCCGCGCATAGCCTTGGGCCGTGAAATTCATGTTGGTGATGGGGTCGGAGTAGTGGTTGTCCTGGCCGGCGGAGTTGATGACGATGTCGGGTTTGAAATGGTCGAGGATGGGCTTCACGATGCCTTCCACGGCCAGGAGATAGCCCGCGTCCGAGGTGCGCGGCGGCAGCGGGATGTTGATGGTGCGGCCCAGGGCCTTGGGGCCACCGCATTCGGAGGGAAATCCGGTGCCCGGGTACAGGGTGCGGCCGTCCTGGTGCAGAGAGATGAAGAGCGTGTCCGGGTCGTGCCAGTAGATGTCTTGGGTGCCGTCGCCGTGGTGGCAGTCGGTGTCCACGATGGCCACGCGCACGTTGCCCATGCGTTCGCGGATCCATTCCACCATGATGGCCTCGATGTTGATATTACAAAACCCGCGGCTGCCGTGGACGCAGCGCATGGCGTGGTGCCCTGGGGGGCGCACGATGGCAAAGGCCCGCTCCCGCTCCTTGTCGAGCACCAAGCCAGCGGCGCGGATGGCCCCGCCGGCGGAGATGTGGTGGGAGTGGGTGGTGACGGCCTCCACGGAAGGGAAGCAGAAATGCACCCGGGCGATGTCCTCGGGGCTGGCGACCAACGGCCGGTATTCGCCGACGCCCTCGATATCGAACACCCCTTCCTCGCGGAATTGGTCCTGGGTGTAGAGGAGGCGCTCTTCCCGCTCCGGGTGGGTGGGGGAGATGGACCAATCATAGGCGGGAAAGAAGATGACGCCGAGACTATGGGAAGCGCGGAGCATATGGTCTCCTTATGCGGCAAGGGTGGTCAGGACACCTGGACGCAACTGACAGCGCACGCGGATGTTGCGGCCGATGGTGACGTTGTTTTCCACCATGTTGAAGCTTTCGGCCTGGAGCACCTGGATGTCGTCGGTATGGGCGTGGATGCCTTGGCGGGCGAGTTCTGCGGAAAGAAGTTCTCGGGCCTCGGCCACGGCTTGTTCCACGGTGTACGTGCGGGGCACGGTTTTCATGATGCCCAGTCCTGGTGCCGTGAAGCGGCCTCGGGCCGTGTCCACGGTGAGCACCACCCCCTGGGTGGGACGGGTGAGGCAGGCGCCGATGGCATTGGCCACCGGGCTATGGGGAGGTACCAGGGCGGGCAGTTCCAAGGCTGTTTCCACCAGCGGGGCCAGGGCCTTTGCCGGGCCGCCGATGAGCAGCACACGTTTGGGGGTAAGGCGCCGCTCCTGGAGGATTTCCTGGATGGTGTACACCGGGCGCGAGTTCACCAAGGCGAGAAATTCCCCCACGGCGCGGGAGAGGATCCCCATGGCGGTGTCCACGATCTGGCGGGCGCATTCCCGCACCGAGGAGCCTTGCCGCATGGCCAGCTCGCGGATGCCCGCCATGGAGCGCTCCGTGTCCGCGTAGTGGGCGTAGCCCAGCACATTGACGGCGTCCATGAGCGCTGGCGCAGGACCGCCGGCGGCCATACACGGCCCCAGACGGTCCGGGCCGACGCGGAAGGCGCCGCCTTCGAAGCGCACGACGGAGTCGCCGCCCAGGGCGATGGAGGTTACCTGCAGGGCGCGTACCAAGGTGGGATGCCCGGCGAGGGTGATGCCGTCGCGCTCCAAAAGCGGAGTGCCGTCGAGCAGCAGGGCGATGTCCGTGGTGGTGCCGCCGATATCGAGGACGATGGCGTCTTCGCTCTGGGGGGCGGCGGCCAGGATGCCCATGACCGAAGCTGCCGGGCCGGAGAAGATGGACTGTACCGGGATCTCGCGGGCCAGGGTAAGCGGCATGGTGCCGCCGTCGGCCTTGACGATATTGACCTCGGTCCGCACCCCCAGCTCGGCGAGCGCCCCTTCCAAGGCGTGGGCAAAACGGTGGAATGCGCGCCAGGCGGCGGAATTGAAGTAGGCCGTGGCCACACGGCGGCCGAAGTTGAGCTGTTCGGCCATCCGGTGCCCGAGACTGATGGCTTGGGCTTGAGGGCGCAGCATGTCGGCCACGAAGAGTTCATGCTCGGGGTTGCGGGTGCTGAATTTCCCCACCACGGCGTAGGCGGTGATGTTGGCTGCCTTGCAGGCGGCAAGATGGGGGGTCACGTCCCGCTCCCGCAGCCTCCCGGTCACCGTGCCGCGGTGGTCGATGGCGCCGGGGAGTACGATGAAGGGATCGCCGATGCGGTAGTTTTCCGCGCGGATGCCGGGGCCGGGGATGACAAACACGGCCACGGGCTCGGTGGCGCCGGTGACGATGGCGTTGGTGGACAGGGTGGTGCTCAGGTTGACCGCGCTGATGGGGCGGCCTTGGGCTGCGGCGATGAGCTTGCGCAACACCGAGGTGATGGTGGTCAGGAGATCTCCGTCCGTGGGCTCCTTGGCCGCGGCCACCACCCGCCCTTCCTCGATGAGCACGCCATCGGTATGGGTTCCGCCCACGTCAATGCCGATATGCATGGATGCCTCCTTGAGAGTGTGCCTGGCTAGAGCCCCAGGTCGGCGTTGGTGAGGACCACGTGGATGCGGCCTTCGGGATAACAGCGCTCGGTGATGGTCCAGACGTTGCAGATGCGTTGCGGGCTGGCGCACTCGGCGCATTTGCCCGTGGTGGTGCACGGCGTGGGCATGGCCAGACGCAGGGCGTTGGCCGGGGCGGCCAGATATTTGATGCGGCTTTGCGCTGCGTCCACGTCGGGCACCAGTTTGTTGCGCCCTGCGAGTACGATGACGTTGCGGGGGCCAAAGTGCAGGGCCGCCACCCGGTTTCCCAGCATATCCAGGTTGACGAGATGACCGGCCTCGGTCACGGCGTTGGTGCCCATGAGAAAGAGATCGGCCAGCAAGGCCTGGCGCCGGCGTTCATAAAGGTCACTGGGGGGAATGGATCGGTCAAGAGTATCGATCATGGCCGCCGGTGTCTGCGCTTTGACCGCGGCGTAGATGCCGGTATCCACAAGGCTCATGGAGCCGCCGAAGGCGATGGACCGGGGCGCTAGGGTCGGGATGAGCGTGTCCAGGATGATGGATTTGGCCTCGTCGGCGTTTGGGGCCAGATGCACGGCAAAACCGTTTTTCCGGAGCTTCTTGGCCACGGCTTCAAGGCGCAGCTGGTAGAAGGCGTCGCGGGGGGCGGTCGTCATAGGCTCTCCTCGACTGGGGATTTATGAGGACTTTGCCCCGGAGGTCATGGATACGCAAGGGAAAAATCCGCCAGAGGTTGATTCCTTTCGGTCTTTGGCATGAGCAGGGAGGATGGAATGCGGGAAAAATGGGTTGATGCGGCTTTGGCTGCGGTGCGTGGGGCAGGAGAGCGGATTCGCCAGGGCATCGGTGCGGCCAAATCGGTGCGCTTCAAAGGGCCCATCGACTTGGTGACCGAGACGGATGAGGCGGTGGAGGCCGCCCTGCGGGAGAGCCTTTTGCGCATCCTCCCGGAAGCGGCGTTCTACGGCGAGGAGTCGGCCAGCGGCGCGCTCCCGCAGCAGACCTGTTGGGTCGTGGATCCGCTGGACGGCACCACCAATTATGCCCACGGACTTCAGCACGTGGCGGTGTCCGTGGCGTTGTGGCAGGGGGGACGCCCGGTCTTTGGCGTGGTGTATCTGCCGGTGTTGGACGAACTCTTTTGGGCGGTCGCCGGCGGTGGGGCGTACTTGGGGCAGACCCGTATCACGGTGAGCGCGACCGACCGCTTGGAGCACTCCCTGGTGGCCACGGGGTTCCCCTACACCGTGGCCGACCGGGTTCAGGAGCAAATTCAGGTCTTGGGCCGGGTGCTCCCCCGCTGCCAGGGCATCCGGCGTTTGGGGTCGGCGGCCACGGACTTGGCGTACGTGGCTTGCGGCCGTTTCGAAGGGTTTTATGAGTCCGGGCTCAAGCCGTGGGACGTGGCCGCTGGCTGGCTCCTGGTGGAGGAGGCCGGCGGCCGGGTGACCGACGCCGCGGGGTCGCCCTTCTGTTTTGAAGCCCCATGGATTGTGGCCACCAATGGCCGGGTGCACGCGGACCTCGTATCTCTGGTGGCAGGCGGGGGAGCGTGAACGCTTGAGGTCCGAAAAAAAGCCCTGGGGCGGTGTGCTCCAGGGCTTTTTTTCGAGAGCGGCGTATGCGTTAGGCAGGGGTTTCGCAACAACGCTGGCGATTGGCGTACACCAGGAAGATGGCGAAGATGGCCAGGGCGATGCCGACGCCGGCCATGTTGGAGATGTCCGCAGGCAGGTTGAAGCCGATCTTGGCCTGCAGGATGAAGGAGGCGTCCACCGCGGTCATGAACGTGGCCGGGATGGAGCAGATCCAGTGGAATTTCTTTTGCTGCGCCAGATAGCAGGCTGCAGACCAGAGCATGAGCATGGAGAGCATCTGGTTGGCCCAACCGAAGTAGCGCCAGATGATGCCGAACTGCACATTGGTCAGGATGAAGGCCACGGCAAAGAGCGGCAGGGCGAGCATGAGACGCTTGGCAACGGCCTTTTGCTCCATGCCCAGGGTCTCGGCGATGATGAGCCGGGTGGCGCGGAAGGCGGTGTCTCCGGAGGTGATGGGCAGCACCACCACGCCGAGGATGGCCAAGGCGCCGCCTACAGGACCGAGCACGGAGGTGCAGACTTCCTTCACCACCAGGGAGGGAGTGCCGCTCTTGATGACCGCCTGCAGGGCCGGGGCATCGGCAAAGAAGCTCATGGCTGCCGTGGCCCAGATGAGGGCGATGATGCCTTCCACGATCATGGCCCCGTAGAACACCAGGCGGCCGTGACGTTCATTCTGAATACAACGGGCCATGAGCGGCGACTGGGTGGAGTGGAAGCCCGAGATGGCGCCGCAGGACAAGGTGATGAAGATGAGCGGCCAGATGGGCAATCCTTCCGGATGGGTATTGGTCATGACGTCGAGGTTGGGCAGGATGTCATAACCATGGTATACGAGCCCGCCCATGACGCCGATGCTCATGAAGAGGAGCAGGGCGCCGAAGATGGGGTAGAGCTGACCGATGATCTTGTCGATGGGCAGGATGGTGGCCAGAAAATAGTAGGCGAAGATGAGTCCCACCCAGAGCTGCACGTTCATGCCGCTCATGTTGGCGAGCAGCTTGGCCGGGCCGAGGATGAAGACCACGCCCACCAAGAGGAGCAAAATCACGGAGAACAGCCGCATGATCTGCCGGGCCGTCATGCCCAGGTAGTTGCCCACCACCTCCGGAATGCTTGCTCCCTGGTTGCGCACCGAGAGCATACCGCTGAAGTAGTCGTGTACCGCGCCGGCAAAGATGCAGCCGAGTACGATCCACACCAGGGCCACCGGCCCGTACAGGGCTGCGAGAATGGGGCCGAACACCGGACCCAGGCCGGCGATATCGAGAAGCTGGATGAAGAATACCCGCCAGGTGGGCATTTCCACATAGTCCACGCCGTCGGCCAGCTGGCAGCAGGGCGTGGGACGGTCCGGCTCCACGCCGAAGACCTTTTCCACAAAGGCCCCGTACGTGAAGTAGCCGATGAGCAGTAACGCGACACAGCCAAAAAAGACAGTCATACCAAAACCTCCTTGAAAGTAGTTTTCCTGGGATGATGCACGGCCTGTGATATTTCGGGACAGTCGCCGTCCTCAAGGGGGATGCAGAACTCCACGCGGGTCCCCTGGCCAGGATGGCTGGTGATGCGAAGCCCGAATGTTGGGCCGTAGAGCAGTCGCAGTCGTTCGTCGCAGTTGGCAAGACCCAGATGGTGGGTCGTGCGATGGGTGGTGACCGCCGCAAGGGTGGCGGCGTCCATACCGCAGCCGTTGTCTTCGATGGTGATGCGCATGCCTACGTCGTCCATGGAGGCGGTCACCTGGACCACGCCGCCGGCTTCCACATGCCGCAGGCCGTGCTGGATGGCGTTTTCCACCAAAGGCTGGATGACGAGCGGCGGCACGCGGCAGGCTCGGCACGCCGGGTCAATGGTAAACTGGGTGTGGATGCGATCTCCAAAGCGGGCGCGTTCGATGGCCAGATAGGCTTCGACGCGTTCGAGTTCTTCGGAAAGCGGCACGGCCGGTCGGTCGTCGGCGATGCTGCCCCGCAGATATTGGGAGAGGTCGAGGAGAAGCTCCCGCGCCCGGCCGGGGTCGGTGCGGCAGAACGAGGCCACGGCCCCCAAGGCGTTGAAGAGAAAATGGGGATTCATCTGGGCCTGGAGGCGTCGGATTTCCGCCTGCGCCAGGAGTTCTTGGCCGCGGTGGATGTCTTCGAGCTCCAGCTGAGAGGAGAAGAGCCTTCCAAGTCCTTGGGCGAGCTGGAAAAAGACTGCATCCAACGGGTGGGGGCGGGTCCCGTAGAGTTTGAGGGACCCCACCACATGCTCTCCTTTTTGGAGCGGCACGAGAATGGCGGCGGTAAACGGGCATTTCGGGTGGTCACAGCCGATGTCTTTCGCCGAGCGCAAGAACACGGCCTGCCCGCTTTCGAGTACCTGACGGGTGGCCTGGGTGCGGATGGGTTCATGCACGCGGTGGTGGTCCGCGCCGTCGCCCACGTGGGCGAGGACACAGGTGGTGTCGGTGATGGCCGCTGCGGCCACGCCGAGCTCCTGCCAAAGGATGCGGGCCGTGGCCGCGGCCGACTCCGGGGTGAGCCCATGGCGTAGATGGGCCACCGTGCGGTCGGCCAAGGCGAGGATGGTGTGGGCCTGGTGGGCGTCGCGCCGCTCGCAGAGCTGGAAGAGGACGGCGATGAGGTGGGTGAGCACTCCGGCGCCTGCGGCGTTGAGCAGGATCATGGGGGCCGCGATGATGCGCACCAGCGCTATGGCTTCGTCCAAGGGGCGGGAGAGGAGCAGCACCAAGCCCATATGCAGGGATTCGCCGGCCATGGCGGCGACGATGGCGAGGCCGGCGCTCAGGCGAGGTTCCCGGCGGGCGAGCAGCCCTGCCCCAAGGCCTTCCACGATGGTGGCGATGGCGCACGGGAGAGCGGAAAATCCGCCGATATCGATGAGGATGCGGTGCGCCCCGGCCACCACGCCAGCACCCAAACCCACGAGTGGACCGCCGAAGAGGCCGGCGGTGATGATGCTCATGGCGCGCAGATTGGCGTAGGAGCGCTGTACCGGGTCTCCCACGTAGGTGCCGAGGATGCCGAAAACGCCAAACACTCCAATCCAGGTGAGGGTGGACAGTGGGCTATGGGGCTTGAGTCCCAGGCGGCGCAGTGGTCCCAAGGAAAAGACCACGAAGGCGGCCGAGGCGATGAGCCCGGCAGCCATGGCCAGACGAGGAAAGAGGGTGAGGATGGCGTCCATAGTGTGCTTCCGATGGCGCGTCTGTGCGCAGTGATGGGGACAAAAACAAGGGGGCGTGGACGAGAGGGCGTTTTTGGAGGCTGAACTGTCGTTCTTCAGGGATGGACGGCCGCTGTTGAACGAGTCGTCTTTTTAGATGAGCACCTGGAGACGGCGTTTGAACTCTTGGGCCTGCAGACGGCTCACGGTGATTTCGGTCCGGGCTTCGTCGTCCATGACGAGCACGTAGCGGCCTCCCTTCCACGGGGAGTAGGCGCGTACATGCTGCAGGTTGACGAGAAAGGTGCGGTGGGCGCGGAAGAACCCGTAGGGCGTAAGCTGGGTTTCCAGCCGGTCCAGGGAGACGGCTCCATAGGCCGGGTAGGCGTCGTCGCGGTCGTGGATGATGATGCGTTTGTCCGCGCAGCGGCAAAAAAGGATCTCCTGGGGGGCAAGCAGCAGGATGCGCCCCCCGCTTTCCACCGGGACGCGCGCGCCGCTGCGGCAGATCTCCTGGCGGGTGGCCTCCAAGGCGGCCAGGATGCGCCCCAGGGCGTCGGGTGTGGAGGTCGGAGTGCCGCGCCGGGCGCGGATGCGGGCCACTGCCTGGGCGATGCGCTCTTCGGCAAAGGGTTTGAGCACGTAGTCCACGGCTTCTGTTGCAAATGCCTCTACCGCGAATTGGCTGTAGGCCGTGACCAGCACCACCGCCGGAGCGTGGGGAAGCTGGCGCAGTGTCTGGCAAAGGTCCAGACCATGGGCCCCGGGCATGTGGATGTCGAGAAAGATGGCGTCTGGGGTGGTGGATTGGACCAGCTGTATGGTCTCGGCGGCCGAGGCCGCGGCGCCGACCACCTCCACGCCGGGGATGCGCGAAAGCACCCAGACCAGTTCGTCCCGGGCGGGGGGTTCGTCGTCAGCCACCAGGCAGCGCAGGAGAGTGGACGGTTCGTTCGTCATGGTGCTGTCGGAAAAGTTGGATGCACGCGCCGCACGTCCAAGGCCACCTGCGCCAGGTGTTCGAGCTCTTCCGTCAGCGCCATGGCCGCATCAAGACTCTCCCCCCAGCACAGCAGCCCATGCTGGTGGAGGAATACGGCGGGTGCAGCTTGGGCGGCTTGCGCCACGGCCGTGGCGAGCTGGGGGCTTCCCGGAGGCAGGGCGGGCACGGCTTCCAAACGGATGCGCTCGGTCTCGAAGAGGGGCAGGTCCGTGGGGGAGCCTCCCTGGAGCATCAGGGCCGTGAGTCGTGGCGGGTGGGTGTGGACGATGGCCCGGGCCTCGGGCACCTGTTGGTACACGGCCAGGTGGGCCGGGGTCTCCGAGGACGGAGTGCCGCGTCGGGGCGCTCCTGTGGCAAGGTCGACCACGGCGAGGTCTTCGGGCGCGAGAAAGCCCTTGGCGCGGCCGCTGGCGGTCACCATCACCGTGGAGGGGTCCAGGCGCAGTGAGATATTGCCGCTGACTCCGGGAAAAAGTCCCCTCTGCCAGCCACGGCGGCCGGATTCCATGATGGCCTGCGCGGGGTCGAAGGCGCGGCGGCCGGGGCGGTCGGCGTTTTTGATGTCCAGGATCGGGGTGCCATCCAGGGCTTCCAAGGGATGCACGAGGATGCGCAGGCCGTGGCGCTGGAGCACGGTCACCGGGTGGATGCCGATGGGGTTGGGCCGGTCTGGAGAGCGGGTGAGAAAGACGCCGCGCTCCGGGATGTTCGGATCGGCCATGGGGTGGCAGCGAAGCACCGTACGGTCTGCCTGGTGGAGCCAGGTGAGGAGGATGAGCCGGTCTCCGGGGGTGATCTCCTGGGCGGCGGGGGCCAGTTCGGAGGAGAGCTCGATCCAGGCCGCAGCGGTATCCGGGCCTGCGGCGCGTGGGGTGTGCTCGCGGCTGGTGTAGGGCGAGCGCACGGTGGCGACAGAGTGGCACGTGATCATGCTTCCAGCTCCACGTAGTTTTGCAGGATGAGTTTGAGGCCGAATCCAGGAAAGAGGATGCGGTACTTGTCCGGCGGCACCACGGCGACGATCTTGCCGCGGCCAAAGATTTTGTGTCGGCAAAAGCCGCCGTCCTTGGGGATGGCGCCTGCGGGCGAGGCGGACGGCGAAGACTCCTCGGGCGCTGGGGGCGCAGGCGCAAGGCGTTCACGGGTGCGGGCCAGGATGGCTTCCGGGGCGTCTTCGAGGAAGGCGCAGGGCCGGGCGGGCATGGTGCCTGTCTGGGTGGTGACGGCCTCCGGCGAGAAGAGTGCAAGTCGGCGTCGCGCCCGGGTGCAGGCCACGTAGAGCAAGCGGCGTTCTTCTTCCAGGGCGTCGGCGTCCAGCAGGGCGTGGCGCGACGGGAACCGGTCTTCCACCAGGTCGATGATGATGACCGCGTCCCATTCCAGCCCTTTGGCCGAGTGCACGGTGGAAAGGGTCACGGCCTCGTCGTCGGCCTCGTGGGGTTCAGGAGTCTCCAGGGTGACATCGCTCAAAAAATCGGTCCGGGACGTGTAGCCTTGGGCGATGTGGAGCAATTCTTCCAGGCCGGCCTCGCGACGGGGGTAGTCGTCAGGGTGGGTTTCCCGGAGCACCGGGTGGTAGAAAGCGAGGATACGCTCCAGGGCGGGCGCGGGGGCGTCCATATCCCGCAGGGCATCGGTGAGGGCGAGCACTTCCGCCAGCATGGGGCGGGTGGCGGTCATTTTGTGCAGGGCGGCGCTGTCTGCGGTGAGAATGGCGTTGGTGATGCGCGCTGCAGTCTTGGGGCCAACGCCGGGGATCAATGCCAGCAAGCGCTGCCAGGCCGGGGCGTCGGCGGGGTTGTCGGCTACACGCAAGAAGGCGAGCACATCCTTGATGTGGGCGGCCTCGGCAAAGCGCATGCCGCCGTACTTGCGAAAGGGGATCCCGGCCTTGGAGAGCTCCAGTTCCACGTGGTAGGACTGGTAGCCGGCCCGGAAGAGCACCGCGATTTCCGTCAGGGGGATTTCTCCTGCCCAGTCCTGGATGCAGGCCCGCACCAGGGCCGCCTGGGTGCGGTCGGTGAGGGTGCGCACCCATAGCGGCGGCCGGGAATCCTCCAGCAGGGAAAAGAGGTTCTTGGCGTAGGCGTTGCGGAACCCGGTGAGCAGGTGGTTGGCGAGCCCCAGGATGGGCTGGGTGGAGCGGTAGTTTTGCTCCAGCTTGACCACGGTGGCCCCGGGATAGATGCGCGGAAACTCGAGGATATTGCGCACGTCCGCCCCGCGGAAGGCGTAGATGGACTGGGCGTCGTCGCCCACGGCCATGATGTTGGGCGTCGGGTTTTCGGGCGCGAAGAGGAGCCGCGTGAGGCGGGCCTGGACGCGGTTGGTGTCCTGGTACTCGTCCACCATCACGTGCGAGATGGACTGCGCCAGGTGGGTCCGGATGTCGGCGTGCTCGGTGAGGAGGCGTTCCAGCTCGAAGAGCAGGTCATCGTAGTCCATCACTCCGTAGTGGCGCTTGAGCTGGGTGTAGGCCGCGAAGATGCGCTCGAGGTCGTCCTGGAATTGCTGCAGGTGATAGTCCTGAGCCAGGGCTTCTTCCAGGGAGATCTCCTTGTTGCGGCAGCGGGAGATGAGCGACGCCATGGTCCCGCGCTTGGGAAAGCGCTTGTCTTTGCTGGTGACGTTGGCCCGTTCTTTGGCCTCGGCCAGGAGGCTTTCCGTGTCCGAGTGATCGAGGATGGTGATCCCCCGCGCATACCCCAGGCGTTCGGCGTGGCGGCGCAGGATGCCGTAGGCAAAGGAATGGAAGGTCCCGCCGCGTACCGCGGCAAGGCCGTGGCCCACGAGGCCGGCCGCCCGGTGGAGCATGTTGGCCGCGGCCTTGCGCGTAAAGGTGAGCAGTACGATGCGTCCCGGCTCCACGCCGCTTTCCACCAGCCGGGCCAGGCGGTAGACCACGGTACGGGTTTTGCCGGATCCCGCGCCGGCGATGACGAGCAGCGGGCCGTCCAGGGT
Organism: Thermodesulfomicrobium thermophilum DSM 16697; assembly: GCF_059568695.1. Classification (NCBI taxonomy): domain Bacteria; kingdom Pseudomonadati; phylum Thermodesulfobacteriota; class Desulfovibrionia; order Desulfovibrionales; family Desulfomicrobiaceae; genus Thermodesulfomicrobium; species Thermodesulfomicrobium thermophilum. Next base: position 210,151 of record NZ_JCANTW010000012.1, read on the forward strand.
GGTGGCGGCGTGCAGTTGGGCAGGGTTGAGGTCGCGGTGGTAGTCGATGGGCATAGGGTTCGAAAGGGTTACAGAGAAAGTACAGGCGGCGTGGCAAGGCCAAAATGCCGCACGACTAACTCGCCCACATCCTTGGGGAAGCGCGCTTCCTCGCCCCAGGTGTCGGCAAAGAGGGCGTCGTGGGCGCTGTGTACTCCCTGGCGGGGGCTTAGCCCCACGATTTGAGTGCCACCCATTTTGCCCTGCAGCTCCACCCCGGGGGCGGGCAGGACCACCAGGTCCGGCACGAGTCCTACGGCCTGCGGCCCATAGAGGTCTGGACCGAAGAAGACCTCCTGGATGAGCGGGCGGCCGTGGTGGGTGGCCCTTCGTAGGGCGTGGGCGATCTCACGGCCGAGGGAGGTCGCCTCGGTATCGGAGAGCCTGCCGTGGGCGAAGCGGCGCCGAGTATGCAGATAGATGCGGCCGGGGTCCAGGGCAAAGGCAGCGGTGGATGGGGTAAGGGCCGCGGCGGTGTCCCACGGGCCGGCGGGCGGGTGCCGGTAGGTCAGAAGCCCCTGGTGCGCAAGCCAGGCATTGAGATCCCACTGGCAGGTCAGGGTGGTAAACCCGTGATCGGCCATGGCGAGGAGGCGCTTGGGCCCTTGGAGATCGGCAAAGCGCGCCAGGACGTCGCCGACGGCTGCGTCCAGATCCTCCATGAGCGAGAGACACAGTCCTCGCCATGGATGCGTCTCTTCCTCCAGGGCGGGGTAGAGAAAGTGACCGACGCGGTCCACCAGGGTAAAGACGACCACGAAGAGGTCCCAGGAAAGATCGTCCCACAGCAGGGCCAGGGCCTCGCGGCGTTTGCGTAAGGTCGTTCGCAAGTCATCGAGGAGGACGGCGGGATCGTGCAGTCCGCGCTCGGTGTCGGCTTCGATGCGGTAGCCTCGGGCGGCGAAGATGTTGGCCAGCGGTGAGGGCCATACCGCCTGGCGCAGGTCCTGGGCGGGAAATCCGGCTACGAGGACGGCACGGCTCGGCTGCACCGGGGCCAGGGCGGGCAGGTTGAGGACCTTGGGGAAAAATCCCGCCTCGCCGAGGCGGGCAAAGATGGTGGGCCGACGCACGTGACGGGCATCGGGAAAGAAGAGCGTGCCCGTGGCGGGGTCGACGTCGGTGAAGCCGTAGATGCCGTGCTCTCCAGGCGGAGCAGCGGTGGAGAAGGACGTCCAATTGACCGGCGAGAGTTCCGGGAGATGCGCCTCTATGGGCCGCGCCAGAGCGGCGAGTTCCGCCAGTGCAGGGAAGCGGCCTGTGGCGGCCAAGCGTTTCACCAGGCGTACGGAGACGCCGTCGAGGCCGAGGACCACCAGGCGGGGCGCATGAGCGGACGCCTGTATGGATGGGTTGTGGGAGTGTATGGAGTTTTTTGTCCAAAGCATGGAGAAGTCCGTATAGACACGTTCCAGAACAGTGCGCTAGAGGGAGGGCGTCGAAGTCCCTTGGCCAGAGACCAGGGCGGACGCGGGAACATTTGGGGCGGCATGGAGGCAGTCGTCTGCATGCCATTGGAAAAACAGGATCCGTTGTGGGCAACCGGAGGCCGACTTGGGTATGGGTGCCATGCAGTCCCATAAGTTCGGGACGTTTGGGGGGGTGTTTACCCCCAGTGTGCTGACCATTCTTGGCGTGATCATGTTTTTGCGCTTCCCTATGGTTGTGGGATATGCGGGCCTGTGGAATGCGCTGTTGATCCTTGCTGCCGCCAAAGCCATTTCCGTCATTACCGCGCTTTCCGTATCTTCTATCGCGACCAATATGCGGGTGAAAGGCGGAGGCGCCTATTATCTGATCAGCCGTAGCCTGGGCGTCGAATTCGGCGGCGCCATCGCCATATTTTTCTTCATCGCGCAAGCCGTCGCCGTCACGCTATATGTTGTTGGTTTCACCGAAGCGGTATACAATGCGTTTCCAGATCTTGGGATTTCTTTTCGTGTATTCGCAACCATTACAAATACTATAGTTTTTTTGTGTGTGTATATCGGTGCCGGGTGGACGATAAAAATCCAATACGGAATACTTGCCGTTCTCGTAGTATCCATCCTTTCGTTTTTCGCTGGCGTGCTTCCAGCGTGTTCGCTGGAGACGCTTGCATCCAACGCGGCCCCGCAGTGGTCGGACACGTATTCGTTCTTCACGGTCTTCGCCATCTTTTTCCCAGCAGTCACCGGCATCATGACCGGGGTGAACATGTCGGGAGATTTGCAGGAACCTGCCCGGTCTATCCCTAGAGGCACCTTTGCGGCCATTGGTTTTTCCGGTTTCATCTATGTGGCCATCACGGTGGCCTTGGCGGCAGGTGTCCCGCGTGCGGCGCTTTTGGGCGAAGGGTTTGTGATGCAAGAATACGCCTATTCTTCTACCCTCGTCTACGCCGGGGTGTTCTGCGCCACGTTGTCTTCGGCCCTGGGGAGCATGATGGGCGCCCCCCGTATCCTGCAGGCCTTTGCTCGGGATGGCGTTTTCCCGTGGTTGCGCTGGTTTGGGCAGGGCAGCGCTCCTGCCGGCGAGCCCCGCCGGGCAACGGTGCTCACTTTTCTCATCGCCCAGCTTGGGGTCTTGGCCGGGGACCTCAACGCCATTGCCCCCGTCATCACCATGTTTTTCCTCCTTACCTATGGGGCTGTCAATTTGGCCTGTTTCTACGAGGGCCGTTCCAATAACCCCAGTTTTCGCCCGACATTCCGCTATAATCATTGGTCCATTGCCTTTGTTGGTAATCTCGGATGCGTTGGCGTGATGTTCCTGATGAATCCCCTTTGGGCCGTAGTGGCGCTGGTGCTCGGAGCGGTGGTTTTTTTCTATATTGCTCGCTCCGAGATCAATGTCCGGTGGGGTGACCTTGCGGGAGGGCTTGCGTTTCAGGTCGCGCGCAACGCACTGCTTCGCCTCGAACGGGAGCGTTATCATCCGAAAAATTGGCGCCCATCCATTCTCGTCCTCAGCGGTGGGGCATTTCGGCGGTTGCGTCTCGTGGAGTATGCATGTTGGTTCGCGGTGGATAGCGGCATTGTGTCCATCGCGCAAATCATTACCGGAAATTTGGATCAACTCCATAAACATAGGGAAGAAGCGGAAAATATTCTGCGCAAATTCATTATCCAAGAAAATCTTCCCGCATTCCCTGTTGTGGTTGCAGATGAAGATTTTCATTCGGCATTCAAGGGTCTTCTTCAATGTCATGGCATTGGAGGGATGAAGCCCAATACCGTGCTGTTGGGGATGAGCGAAGATCAAGACAAGGAAGCAATGTTTTGGGATGTGATCACTACCGCCAAAGATATGCGGCGCAGTCTCATTGTTGTTGCTTCTGCATGTGAAGAGGAATGCCCAAAGTCCCCTGGCGGAGAAATTACCGTTTGGTGGGACTCGGTCAAAAACGGTGAGCTGATACTGCTGCTCTGTTTCATGCTCAAAAAGAACCGGGAGTGGCGGGACTGCCCCCTACGGATTGTTCGTCCAGTGCCACGGAAGGCGGACGTGGAAAGCATTGAGCGAGAAATGGCTGTCCTGCTGGGAAAAGCACGCATTGAAGCCGAAGTCGTCATTGTGCCGACGGACAATGCATTTTTCGCGGTGAAGACCCATATGCACGCATCTTCCGTATTGTTTAAAGGCTTTGATCCAGACGTGGACGGCGAAAACAGGTGGAGTGTTTTTGATGGAGATAAAACCATGTCCCTTTGCGGAGACATTATTTTTGTGTATAACGCAGGAGGAGTGTCTTTGGAGGCTTAGGATATTTGATTGAATTCTTTGGAATTTTGAAAAAGTGAGGTTGGTATGAACGAGGAGATGCGTCAATGGACGACCACGACCAGCGGCGCTCCTGTGTCGAGCGATGAGTTTTCCCTGACCGTGGGGCCAGATGGTCCGGTATTGCTGCACGATTACTATCTTCTTGAAAAGCTGGCGAGTTTCAACCGAGAGATGATCCCGGACCGCCAACCCCATGCCAAGGGCTCCGGAGCGTTCGGGTATTTTCTCGTGACCCAGGATGTTCGCGCCTACACCAAGGCCGCGGTGTTTCAGCCGGGGGCCAGGACCGAGGTCCTCGCCCGCTTTTCCACTGTGGCGGGAGAGAGCGGCAGTCCAGACACCTGGCGGGACGTGCGGGGGTTTGCCCTCAAGTTTTACACCCCGGAGGGCAACTACGACATGGTGGGGAACAATACTCCGGTCTTTTTTATCCGCGATCCTATGAAGTTTCCGGATTTCATCCACTCGCAAAAGCGTCGGGTGGACAATGGGCTGCGGGATAACGACATGCAATGGGACTTCTGGACCCTTTCTCCGGAAACCGCTCATCAGGTGACGATTCTTTTCAGTGACCGGGGTATCCCCAAGAGTTATCGGCATATGAACGGGTATTCCAGCCATACCTACATGTGGGTGAATGCCCAGGGCGAGCGCTTTTGGGTCAAGTACCATTTCAAGACGGACCAGGGAATCGCAAATCTCACTCAAGACGAGGCGGACCGCATTGCGGGCGAAGACCCAGACTATCACCGTCGCGACCTCTTTGAGGCCATTGCGCGCAAACAGTACCCGAGTTGGACTCTCTTCGTGCAGATCATGCCCTTTGACGATGCCGCAGCCTACCGCTTCAATCCATTCGATTTGACGAAGGTATGGCCGCACGCCGATTATCCTTTGCATGAGGTGGGCAAGCTCGTTTTGGACCGTAACCCGGAGGACTTTCATTCCCAGATCGAGCAGGCGGCTTTTGATCCGGCCAATTTGGTGCCGGGTATCGGCCCGAGTCCGGACAAGATGCTGCTGGCGCGCCTTTTTGCCTACGCGGATGCGCACCGGGCACGGCTTGGGGTGAACTACCAGCAAATACCCGTCAACCGGCCCAAATGTCCGGTGTTCAGCTATGGCCGCGGCGGCGCCATGCGGGTTGTGAACGCTGCGGACCCGGCGTACGCGCCCAACTCCAAAGGCGGCCCGGTGGCCGACGCCGTACGGTATCCGGAAGAGGCCGTGTGGAGCGCCAGCGGCGAGTTCGTCCGTGCGGCCTATTCCAAGCACCCTCAGGACGATGATTTCGTCCAGCCCAGGGCGCTCATCCGTCATGTCATGGATGACGCCCAGCGGGAGCGGCTGGTGGCCAACGTGGTGCGGAGCTTGAAAGGGGGTGTGTCTGCCCCGGTTTTGCAGCGGGCCTTGGAGTATTGGCGGAGTATCGACGCGGAAGTCGGTGCGCGCATTGCTTCGAGCATGCAGCAAAGAACATGAAGCCCCTGCGCGGCTGGGACCTATGGTCGCGGGTGCGGCGTGCGCTTTGATCCTCGCCAGGAAGAAGCGTGCGCCGCAATGGCGCTTAGGGGTGGAGCGTCGTCTGGATGAGGAAGAAGATATACCCCGCGTAGGAGCCAAGAAGGGCGGCGGCTTCCATACGGTTGATGCGTCCGGGGCCGCGTAGCCCATAGCCAACGGCAAACAGAGAGAGCGTGAGGGCTCCCATGACGGGCATGTCGCGATGGAGGATCTCGGGGCCGGGGGTCAGGGGATGGATGACGCCGGCGATGCCTACCACCGCCAGGGTGTTGAACAGGTTGGAGCCGATCACGTTGCCGAGGGCGAGATCGTGTTCGTGCTTGCGGGCCGCCACGATGGAGGAGGCGAGTTCGGGAAGCGAGGTGCCAAGAGCCACGATGGTCAGCCCGATGACGAAGTCCGGGACTCCGAGCTCTTGGGCGATGGTCACCGCCCCCCACACCAGGGCGCGGGAACTCGCCACCAGGAGAAAAAGCCCTACCATGATCCAAAAGAGTGCCCGCGGCAGGGGCATGGGGTGCGCCAGCTCCTGCTCGACTTCATCTCCCAGGGCGTCTGGGGTGTATCGTCGTGCCTGGGAGATGGACCAGGCCGTAAGCCCCCCGAAGGCGGCAAGCAGGAGCCCGGCGTCCAAACGGGAGATCTCGCCGTCCCATAGTTGCCCCGCGGCCAGGGCCGTGGCCGCAGTGAGTAGGGGCAGTTCCTTGCGGAGCACTTGGGAGTGCACCGTGATGGGGCTCATGAGTGCAGTCACCCCCAGAATCAACGCAATGTTGGCGATGTTGGAGCCGTAGGCGTTTCCCAGGGCGATGCCTGGGTTGCCTTGCCAGGCGGAGATGGCGGAAACCACCATTTCCGGGGCGGAGGTGCCAAAGCCGATGACAAGCATACCGATAAGCAGCGGCGGCATCCCCAAATGCGACGCCAAGGCCGCAGCTCCGGTGACAAAACGATCCGCGCTCCAGACCAAAAGGACGATGCCGAAGATCACCGCGAAAAGAGGAATCATGCGTGCTGTCTCTGAGGGCCCTGGGGCCGCTTGGGAATGGTGTCGTGCGGCGTTGGTGGTGCCCGCTTGCGCCGCGTAGGGATGGAAAACGCCGCGGGGCTTTCCCGCAGCTCATTGCGCTTGCGGCCCAAGCCCCCTGTTTCCCGATTGCGCGGGTTCCGTCAACGCGTCAGCGCGTGGTCCTGATGGTCAGGCTATCGCTGGGGAGATGGCGCTCCGATCTTCGGCGCGCTACCATTTGCGTTCGTATTTGGTGCGCAGAAAGATGGCCAGGGCGTTCATGGAGAGCAGGATCACGAGCAGTACCACGATGCCGGCGGCGGTGCGCTCCACGAAGGCCCGCTGGGAGTCCGAGGCCCAGGTGTAGATTTGGGCGGGCAGCACGCTGGTGGCTTCGAGAAAGCTTGCAGCCGGCTGGGGGATGAAGGCCACCATACCCACCAAGATGAGGGGCGCGGTCTCGCCAATGGCCCGGGCCAGGCCGATAATGGTCCCTGTGAGGATGCCGGGGAGCGCCAACGGCAGGATGTGGTCCCACACCACCTGCCAGCGGGTGGCCCCCAGGGCCATGGCGCCTTCGCGAATGGCGCTGGGGATGGCGCGGATGGCGGCCCGGGTGGCGATGATGATCACCGGGAGCGTCATAAGCCCTAAGGTCAGCCCCCCCACCACGCTGGAAGATCTCGGGATGCCAAAGAATTGGATGAAGATGGCCAGCCCCAGAAGGCCAAAGAGGATAGAGGGGATGGCGGCCAGATTATTGATGTTGACCTCGATGATCTGCATGAGCCGGTTATCGGGAGCGAATTCCTCCAGATAGACTGCCGCCATGACCCCGATGGGGAAGCTGAAGGCCAGGGTGACGAGAAGCACATACACCGAGCCCACGGCAGCGGCGAAGACGCCCGCCATCTCCGGAAGCTTGGAATCGCCGTTGGTGAAAAAGCCAATATTCCAGGCAAGGCGTAGGCGGCCTTCGCTCTGGAGGCGCTCTGCTGTGCGTTGTTCCTTGGCCTTTAAGCGATTGGGTTTTCCTTTGAGAAACTGGTCCACTTCCGCCGTGGCCAGCACCCAGCGTTCTTGCGTGCTCCCCAAGAGTTTCGGCGTGGCGTGGAGCTCGTTGGGGAAAAGCCGCACCACTCCGCGGCTGACCAAAGGCACGTATTCGGGAGGCAGAGCGCTTTCCGGGTACTCGAGAATATCTTGGGTAAAGTGGATGGGGACCAAAATTTCCGCCTGTTTGAGGGCAGGCAGCCCTTGGCGCAGGATATCGGCGAAAAAGAAGACCAAAAACACGCCGGCCACGAGGATGGCGGCGTAGGACATCGTCTTGAAGCGGCGCTCTTTGGCCTTGCGGCGGGCATGAAGGGCGGGATCGGTGGGCAGGGTCATGGCATTACTCGTAGCGTTGGCGGAATTTGCGGATCACGGTGAGGGAGATGATATTGAGCCCCAGGGTGATGACGAGCAGCGCAAGCCCGAGGCCGAAAGCGGAGAGGGTTTCCGGGCTGTCGAAGGCCTGATCGCCGGTGAAGGCGTCCACGATGCGCACGTTCACGGTGGTCATGCCCCGCAGGGGGTTGGCCGAGAGCACGGGCTGCAGTCCCGCGGCCATGACGACGATCATGGTTTCTCCCACGGCGCGGGAGACAGCGAGCAGGCATGCGGAGACAATACCCGGTAGGGCGGCGGGCAGGACGACCCGCTTGATGGTCTCGCTGGGGAAAGCCCCCAGGGCGAGGGACCCCTCGCGCAGGTTTTGCGGTACAGCGCTGATGACGTCATCGGCCAAGGAGGAAACCAAGGGGATGATCATGATGCCCATGACCAGTCCGGGGCTCAAGGCATTGGTGGAATCCGCCTGCAGTCCCAAACGGCCGGCGGTCTCGACGACCAATGGGCTCACGGTGATGGCGGCGAAGAAGCCGTACACCACGGTGGGGATGCCCGCTAAGATTTCCAAGGTGGGCTTGGCGATGCGCCGGATGAGCGGCGAGGCGTACTCGGACATGCAGATGGCGGAAAAAAGTCCCACCGGGATGGCCACGCTCATGGCAATGCAGGTGATGAGCAGCGTTCCGGCAAAAAGCGGGACTGCGCCGAAGAGACTGCTGTCCACCGTGCCGTCGGGCCGCAGGGCGTCGTCCGGATTCCATTGGGTGCCGGTGATGAACTCCCACAAAGACACCAGCCGAAAAAAGTGGATGGCCTCAAAGATCACTGAAGCCACAATGCCTATGGTGGTGAGGATGGAGATCAGCGAGGCCACGAAGAGCATACGCTGAATCGTCTTCTCGATGGCTTCCCGGGCCCGAAAGTGGGGCTGGATGGCCCGGAGCGCGAGGAAAAGCCCCACCATTGCGGCGACCACGGTGGAGGCGGCGACCACCGGCATGGGGATGGAGAGGATGCCGGCAAGGTAGAGGCCAAGGGCCGCAAGGTTGATGGCGAGCGCAGGTTTGGCAGCCCCGAGCACGGCATACCAACCAAAAATGCCGGCAGAGCCAGCAAAGGGGGACGGCGTCGCGCTTTGGGCCAGGCGCTTGCCCCGGCCGAGTCGGTATCCAAAGGCTGCTAAGGGGATGAGTCCCAAAAAAAGCACGATGGTCAGTGTTTGCGTCACGGTGATTGCCCCAAGCACGCGGGAAGGGCCGAGCCTTCCCGCGTGTTGCGTGTGGTTACTGGAGTTCGTCCTTGGTCAGCTTCACCCGGTTCAGCACCTTCTGCCGGGCCTTTTCCCGCACGTCCGCGGGCAGGGGCACGAGGCCGATGCGCTTGAGGGCCCCTTTGTCGCCGATCATGCGCTCGCTCATGAAGAGCTCCACGTACTCCTTGAGCCCCGGAATCTTATCGTAGTGGGCGTTCTTCACATAGAAGTACAGGGATCGGGAGATGGGGTAGGTGCCTTGGGCGATGGTATCGAGGCTGGGAGTTACGCCATCGATGGTCGCGGCCTGGATGGTATCTTGGTTTTCCTCAAGGAAGCTGTAGCCAAAAATACCCACGGCGTTTTTGTCCTTGGCGAGCTTTTGGACGATGAGGTTGTCGTTTTCGCCGGCAGGCACGTAGGCGCTGTCCTGACGGACCTTTTTGTAGCCCTTTTCGTAGCTGCCCAGTTTGTGGGCCACCTTTTCGATCACCAGTTCTTCAAAGGCGTCCCGGGTGCCCGAAGACGTGGGCGGACCGTAGATGACGATGGGGCGTTTGGGCAGATCCGGGCTGATCTGATCCCAGGATGTGTACGGGTTGGGGACGAGCTTGCCGTCTTTGGGGACCTCGGCGATGGTGGCCAGGGCGAGCTGCTCCAGGGTGAGCTTGAGGGGCGCGTCGTCCTTGTTTTGGGCGATCACGATGCCGTCAAAGCCGATGAGGGCCTCGGAGATGTCCGTCACTCCGTTTTGTTCTGCCCGCTCAAACTCCGAGCGTTTCATGCGGCGCGAGGAGTTGGCGATGTCCGGGGTGTTTTCTCCCATGCCCGCGCCAAAGAGCTTGTGACCGCCGCCCGAGCCCGTGGATTCCACCACCGGGGTCTTGAATTTGCCTGTGGCGCCGAGCTCTTCGGCCACAAAGCTGGAAAAGGGAAATACCGTGGACGATCCCACGATTTTCACCTGATCCCGCGCCTGAGCCAGGCCGGTGCTGGCCACGAAGAGGGCCGCGGCAAGAAGTACCTTACAAAATCCACGCATCGTGTTGTCCTCCGTGTCATGGGTTTGGGGTGAATGGCTGGGGAAGGATGTACGCAGGGCTTGTGACAGCGGTGCGGTCTCTTGGTGACAAGTTGGTGACAGATGCGACGGTTGTTGTTTCGGTCCGTACTTGCGGGAGGAGTCCTCGGTTTGTTAAGAGACGTCCGGAGGCTTTTCTGGTAATTTTTTCCTTTAGAGGAGGACGATCTATGCGTTGGGTGTTGTCGCTGATTATGGTGGGGCTTTTGTGGGGGTGCGCGGCCACGCAGGTGGCCATCGAGAAAAAGGATCTCAAGGTCGAGACCTTGATGTCGGACACCATCTTTTTGGATGTGGAAAAGAACCTGCCGCGCACGGTGTATGTGGATATCCGCAATTCTTCGGACAAGGACTTCGATCTCTTAGGTCCGGTGACCGCCAGGCTGACGCAACGCGGGTATACCGTGGTGCAGAATCCGGACGCAGCAAGCTATATCCTCCAGGCCAATATCTTACAGGTCGGCCAGGCCGACCCGTCGGCCCTGCGCACTTCGGTGTATAGCGGCTATGGCGGGGCATTGGCCGGCGGGCTGGCCGGAGCTGCTATTGGCGCCACTACGGGAAAGACCAGCGGGGCGCTGTATGGTGGTGTCATCGGTGGTCTTGTGGGCGAGGCGGCGGAAGTGGTGGCTGGATCCATGGTCAAGGATGTCACCTTTTCGGTGATCACCGATGTCATGGTTTCGGAGAAAACCTCGGACAAGGTGTATGAGAGCCAGCAGGCCAACTTGTCCAAGGGCAAGGGCACCACGGTGAGTCAGTCCATCCAGAAGACGAGCAACCGCCAGCGGTACCAGACGCGGATCGCTTCCTCGGCCAACAAGGTGAACCTCAAATTTGAGGAGGCCTTGCCAGCCTTGCAGGACGGCTTGGCCCGGTCCATTGCAGGCATCTTTTAGAGACTGAACGGAGCAACTGCTCAAAGCCTCCTCCCCGGTCCGGTGGGCGGGCCGGGGAGATTTTTTATCGCGCGCGCCGGTCGCGGACGCAGACGCTTCCGGGCAGCGACTTGGCGTAGCCTTTCACCTGGGCTGCGGTCTCGCTTAGGGTTTGCAAGGTACAGCCTTGGCAGCGCTGTTCCACAATGGCGATGGAGACCGATACCAAGGGAAATTGCCGCTCCTGGCCGTCGCGGCCTTTGCCGAAAATCCAGCCGCGGGCCCGGTCTTCGGGGGTGTAGTGGAGCGGCGCCAAACGCCGGAAGCAGCGCACCACCGCCTTGCCGATGCGATCCGCCCGGGCAGGGTCCACGATGGCCACGAAGTCGTCGCCCCCCACGTGGGCAAGAAAATCCCTTGGGCTGCCATGCCGGCCAATGGCCCAGGTCAGGATGCGGGCGAGGAGCAAGATGATCTGGTCGCCTTTCTGAAATCCGTAGACATCATTGTAGATCTTGAAGTTGTCCAGGTCGGCGTACATGAGGCAGATGCGATTGTCTCGGCGCAGGGCCAGCTCCAGCTCTTTTTCCAGGGCCACGTTGCCCGGCAGCCCGGAGAGGGGGTTGACTCCCTTGGCCATCTCCACCTGCACCTGGGCCAAGGATTGGAGCATGTCGTGCACCGTGACGGTGCCCAGCACCCGCTCTTGCGAGGTCACGATGACGTCGTCGTACACCTTGATGGCGGCGCGGCCGTGGGCGCGCTGGGCGACGATCTCCACGGGCTCTTGTTCGTCGGCCACCAAGGGGGCCTTGTCCATGATGCTGGTGATGGGTTTGTCGGCGTAGAGGGGGCGGCCGTAGAGGGAGGCCAAATGGCGGTCCAGGCCATGGGCCATGACCAGGCCCGCGGGACGGCTTTCTTGATCCGCCACGACCACGGCATGGGCGGCGGTGCGGTGCAAAAGACGCTGCACCTCGGACACCTTGGTGTCGGGGGTGACGGTGAGGACAGGCTGCACAATCCGGCCGATGGGCGCGGAGCACGCCATGCGGGCGGCGAGACGTATCCGCGGCGGAGCCATATCCCGGATGTCGATCCCGACTTCGTTTTTGGGAAAGCAGGGGCGGCCGAGAAAATAGCCCTGTCCGAAGCCCACGCCGATGTCCATGAGGGTCGAGATTTCGCCTTTGCGCTCGATACCTTCGGCTACGATGTGGGCGCCGATTTTTTCCGCGAAGGTGACCATGGTCTCCATGAGGGCGCGGCGCACTGGATCTTTGTCCACGTCGCGCACCAGCCCCATGTCGATCTTGATGAAGTCCGGCCGCAAGGCGGCGATGGTGGCGAGCCCCGAGTGTCCGGCGCCGGCGTCGTCCACCGCCACCCGGAAGCCCTGGCTGCGGTAGTGCTCCAGAGTCTTTTGGAGGAGCTCCACATCCTGGATGGCATGGCGCTCGGTGATCTCGAAGACCACCTGCTCGGCAGCGATGTGTGCGGCGTCCAAGAGTTCCCGCGTGGTGCCTGGGGTGAATTGGGGGTCTGCGATGGTGCGGGGATGGATGTTGAGAAAGAGATTCTGGTTGGGGGCCAGTCTTCCGACCTGGGCGATGGCCTGGGCGCGGCACACCTGCTCCAGGGCAAAGAGCTGGCCGCATTTTTCTGCAACGCAGAAGAGTTCCATGGGAGAATGGAGGGGGCTGTCCTTGGGGCCGCGGGCGAGGGCCTCCCAGGCAAAGACCGCGCCAGTGCGCAGATCGAAGATGGGTTGGTACAGGCAGTGGATCTGCCGCCCATGAAGGATGCGGCGAAAGAGGCTGTGCTGGGGGATGTGCACCTGAACGGACAGGGCCTGGTTTGTACCGGTAAAGGTGGATGCGAGCATCGGAAAGAGACCTCCTGCAAAGATGACGTGTGTGCTTCGGTCAGGGAGTGTGACGTTTTGGCGAAGACCTCAGGACACGAAGACCTCAGGACGCTTGCGTCACAAGGTGCTTTGTTGCAGGCCTGTCACAAAACCGCCTCGGGTTCGTGACGAGAATATGGCACCACAGCGGCCGCAACCACATAGGGGAGGATCATGGCCGATAATATTTTGGTGATTGAGGACGACGCGGACATCGCCAACCTCTTGGCTTTCCATATCAAGGCCGCAGGCTATGGGTGCACCGTTACCCGCGACGGCAAGACCGGCGTGCGTCTGGCGCAAAGCGAGCGTCCGAGTCTCATTCTTTTGGATCTCATGCTTCCGGGTATGAGCGGCCTTGAGGTGTGCAAAACACTCAAGAGTTCTCCGGAGACCGATCATATCCCCATCATCATGCTCACCGCTCGGGGGGACGAGGTGGACCGGGTATTGGGCTTCGAACTGGGGGCCGAGGACTATGTGGTCAAGCCCTTCAGCCCGCGGGAGCTCATGCTGCGCATCAAAAACGTGCTGCGCCGCCGTGCTGTCCATACCGGGGCGCCTCAGCGGTGGGAGCGCGACGGGCTGGTGGCCGATTTCGAGGCGCACATCCTCTACGTGGATGGCGAGGATGTGCACCTGACCCGCACCGAGTTCGCCTTGCTGGCCGAGCTTGTGCACCGCGAGGGCAAGGCCCTCTCCCGGGAACATTTGCTCTCTACGGTATGGGGCTATGAGTTCGAGGGATATTCCCGCACCGTGGATACGCACGTGCGCCGGCTGCGCCGCAAGATGGGACCGTATGCCGACCTCATCGAAACCGTGCGCGGGATCGGGTATCGCCTGCAGCGGGCGAAGGAGGGCGCATGAGATTGTGGCAGTCGGTGCGGGGCCGTTTGTGGGTTGCCGGCCTGGGTATTGTGCTTGGGGCGGGAGTAATGGTGGCGTTGCTCATGGATCGCACCGTGCTTCCGCAAATGGAGGCGGAAACGATTTTGCGGGCGCGGCAGGAGGTCCAGGCTGTGGCGGCCATGCTGCGTCGCTTGGCCCCGTCCTCGGTGGAGGTGGCGGACGAAATCTTGCGTGCGGTGGCCGTGGATCTGGATGCACGCATCACCTACGTGGAGCGGCGGGGCGCGGTGGTGCTCGATACGTCTCTTCCCTTGGAGACTGCGCGCAAATTGGAAAACCACGGTACCCGGCCCGAGATCGTGAAGGCCCTGTCCTCCGGCACGGGAGTGGCCATACGTGCAAGTGACACGTTGCGTCAGGATATGGTGTACGCAGCGGTGGTCATGCCCGCGACGGGAGGGCTCCCCGCCGGGGTGTTGCGTTTGGCCGTGGCGTACGGGAATGTGGGGCGGATTGTGGCCCAAGCGCAGGGGCAGGCCATGGGGGTTTTTGCCGTGGTGGCTGTCCTGGCGTTGGTGGGGGTGGCCCTGGTGGCTCGCTCCCTGCAAAGGGCCATCGGCACCATCAGTCAGGAGATGGCCCGGGTGGGCGACAACGCCGCGCCGCGGTTGGACGACGAAGCGGCCCTGGAGGAGCTTGTTCCGCTGATCCGCGCCTTCAATGCCATGGCCACTCGGGTGCAAACCCATTTGGCTACCGTGCTCAAACAGGGCCGCGAGCTGGAGGCGGTGCTCAACGGTATGCGAGCCGGGGTTGTGGTGCTCGATGGCCACGGCCGCATCGTGCGGGGCAATCCTGCGGCCCGGGAGCTGTTTGCGGACCTTGAATCCTTTGTGGGCCGACAGATTCTGGAGCTGACCTTGGAACCTGCCTTGCAGCAGGGCTGTGAGGAAGTCCTTGCCCGGCGTACGCGCGGCGAGGACAGGCCGCTCAAGGTGGAGGCGACCATGGCCGGGCGCATTTTCGACGTTTCCTTGGTGCCGGTGCCCGAAGATCCCGATATCGGGGTCATCCTTCTCTTTCACGACATCACCGCCATCAAGCGGGCGGAGCAGGTCCGTCGGGATTTTGCGGCCAACGTCTCCCATGAACTGCGCACCCCACTGACCTCCATCAAAGGCTACGCCGAAACCCTGCTGGGGCTGGAGGCGTGCGCCACGGAGCCGGTGCGGGGATTTGTGGAGACCATCGTGCGCAATGCCAACCACATGCACGCCCTGGTGGAGGACGTGCTCCAGCTCTCCCGTCTGGAGCATGGGCGGGTACCCATGTCTCTTGCGCCTGTCGCCCTGGACGCCGTAGTGGCTGCGGCCTGGAAGGAACTTCCGGTGCCCGATGGGGTCGCGCTGGACGTGGCGTTGGATGCCGTCCCTTTGGTGCAGGGACATCCGGAGTCTTTGACGCAGGTTTTTCGCAATGTCTTGGAAAACGCCCTCAAGTATGTGCCCCGGCCAGGGGGCTTGGTGCGGATCCATGCTGAAACCCAGGCAGAGGTGCTTGTAGTGCATGTGGACGACAACGGTCCAGGTATCCCGGCCGAGGACGTGGACCGGGTGTTCGAGCGGTTCTATCGTGTGGAAAAGGACCGCAGCCGCACGGTGAGCGGTACGGGACTCGGGCTCGCCATCTGTCGGCACCTCTTGCAGCTTCTTGGCGGGGCCATCGTGGCCCAGAGTCCGGTGCCCGGACAAGGCTCCGGCGCCCGCTTCACCATCACATTGCCTTTAGCCGGAGTGTGACACCCCCATGAATACCCACGTGAAAATCGCCGCCCGTCACCTGAACTTCTACTACGGCGAGGCGCAGGCGCTCTTTGATATCTCGTTGGATATGTACGCCCGTCAGGCCACGGCCCTCATCGGCCCGTCGGGGTGCGGTAAGTCCACCTTCCTGCGCTGCCTCAACCGCATGAACGACCTCATTGCCGGCACCCGTACTACGGGGGAGCTCACCATGGACGGGCAAGACATCCTCGGCCCAGCCGTGGACGTGGTGACCTTGCGCCGCCGGGTGGGCATGGTCTTTCAAAAGCCCAACCCTTTCCCCAAGAGCATCTTCGACAACGTGGCGTATGGGTTGCGCGTCAACGGCGTCCGTGACAAGGCCTTTATCGCCCAGCGGGTGGAAGAGAGCCTGCGCCTGGCCGCTTTGTGGGATGAAGTGAAAGACCGCTTGCACGCTTCGGCCTTGGGGCTTTCCGGGGGGCAGCAGCAACGACTCTGCATCGCCCGCGCTCTGGCCGTGGAGCCGGAAGTGTTGCTCATGGACGAGCCGGCTTCGGCCTTGGACCCCATCGCCACTCAGAAGATCGAAGAGCTCATCCACGAGCTCAAACAGCGTTTTACCATCGTTATCGTGACGCATTCCATGCAGCAGGCGGCCCGGGTCTCGGACCGCACGGCCTTCTTCTACATGGGCCGGCTCATCGAAGTGGGCGATACCGAGCAGATTTTCACCCGGCCCGCCAATGCGCAGACCGAAGATTACATCACCGGCCGCTTTGGGTAGGCCGGACGGAGGAAGGATTCATGACCACGCATCTGCACGAGGAAATGGAGCGCCTGCGCCTGCAGGTGCTGCATATGGTGAATTTGGCCGAGGCTGCGGTGACGCGGGCGATCCAAGCCTATGTGGCGCGGGATGAATTTTTGGCCGAGGCTGTGGTGGACGGCGACGCCGAGGTCAATGCCTTGGAGGTGGCCATCGACGAGATCGGTCTCAAGCTCCTCGCCTTGGAGCAGCCTGTGGCCAGCGACTTGCGCTTTGTGCTGGGCTGCATGCGCATCAGTGTCGACTTGGAGCGCATCGCCGACGAAGCCGTCAATATTGCGGAGCGGGCCATGATTTTGAGCGCGCGGCCGCCGCTTCCCTTCCAAAAACCCATCGAGCACATGGGCGAGCGCGCCCTGGCCATGCTGCGTCGCGCCACGCAAGCCTTTGTGCGCGGGGATACGGATTTGGCCCTGGATGTGTGGCGCTGCGATGCGGAGATCGATACCCTCAACCATCGCAACATGCGTGAGGTCATCGAATACATGCTCCACGAGACGCCGGCCATCGAGCGGTCCGTGCATACCATCCTCATTGTCCGCCATTTGGAGCGCATCGCCGACCTGGTGACCAATATCTGCGAGTCAGTGGTCTTTATTGTCAAAGGCATCAATATCAAACACAAAAACGCCTTCGACCAGCGCTAGGCTGCCTTGGCGAGGACGTTTCCGCCCGGCCGTGCGCCGGGTTTTTTTATGCATGGGGAGCCTGCGGGATGCGGATGCGGAAGGTGGTCCCTCGGCCTGGTTCGCTTTCTACTTCGATGTCGCCGTCGAGGTTGCGCACGATGCCGTAGCAGATGGCAAGCCCCAGGCCCGTGCCCTTGCCCACGGGCTTGGTGGTGAAGAAGGGCTCGAAGATGCGCTGGCGGTGTTCCGGCGCAATCCCCTGGCCATTGTCTTCCACTTCGATCACTGCATGCCCCTCCTGGGAAAAGAGCCGGACCACGATGGCGCCGTGGTCGTGATCGATGGCGTCCATGGCGTTATTGAGGAGATTGAGGAGCACCTGCTGGATTTCCGTGGCCGAAGCGAGGACTGGAGGCGCGTCGTGCAGATCGAGGGTAAGGGTCATGCCGCGCTGGTAGATCCGGGCGCGGATGAGGGAGGCGATTTCTTGGATGAGGGGGCCCAAATCCACAGGCTGGCCCGCAGTGTTGGTCTTGCGGGCAAAGCTCAATAGATTGTGGGTGATCTCCCGGCAGCGGCGGCCCTGGGTGGTGATCTCTTGGACGGAATTACGGATTTCTTTGAGGGTCTCGGGGCGGTGGAGGTCGTCCCCCTCCAGAAGGTCTGCAATCCATCCGGCGTTTTCCATCATGATGGCCACGGGATTGTTGATTTCGTGGGCGACCCCGGCGGCGAGCTCGCCAATGGCGGCGAGTTTGCTTTTTTCCACGATTTGCTGCTGGAGGCGCTCCTGGAGGGCGTAGGCGGCGCCGAGGCGGCGTTCCATACGGCCGGCGACCAGGTGGATGACCGTGATGATGGCGATGATGCCCAGGGTGACGGTAGTCATGGCCGCGATGCGGGCGAGATACAGCGGTCGCAAGGCGTCGAAGCGTTCCTGCTGGAGGATGAGCAGCCACTGGCCGCCTTTGAGGGGAGCAACGCAGACCAGGGAGGCGATGCCCTGGGTGTTGTCGCCCTCGAGCACGATGGCTTGGTCAGCGGCAAGGTCGCGGAGCACCAGGGCGGTGAGCACATTGGGCGGTAGGGACGAGGCGTCGCCGGCGTCGGTCTGGAAGGCGCCGCTGCGGTTGATGATAAAGGCCTTGCCCGTGCGCCCCAGACGGATCTCCCGCACCCGGGCGTTGAATTTGCCGAAATCGATGGCGGCCCGCAGCAGCCAGGGCCTTTTTTCGGCGTCCCAAAGGCGCACGGTCACGAAGAAATGCGGGCTGCGCCGGGCCCCGAGGGCGACGTCGGAGACGAACGTCTCTTGGTCTTTGGCAAGGGCAAACCACGGTGCGTCGGCGTAGGACGTCCGGTGAAACTGGGGCGGGCCGGCATAGGCCACTTGCCGTCCTTGGGGATCGATGATCCCCAGGTCGGTGTACATGGGGCCGAAGGCATCGTTGAGGGCGGTCAGACGCGCTTCGAGATAGCGGGTGTCGGCGAGGCGAGACACGGGGGCGCTGTGGGCCTCGAGGCGCAGCGTGGCGGCGCGCTCCTCCAGGAAGCGGTCGATGATTTGGGCGTGGCGCAAGGCCTGGGTGCGCAGGTGGTCGAGGACGGTCCCCCGGTAGATGATGTCGTAGGCGTAGAAAAGGATGGCGGAGACGAGCAGCAGCGGGGTGATGGCCACCGCTACGGTGACTCGCCGCAAGGTGTGTTCGGCCTCCTGGCCGGGGTTGCGGGGTGCGTCTGCCATGGCTGGGCCTTGTGGCAGAGAAGGCCGCATTCGTCCAGCGATGGCGGGGGATTTTGGGCGCGCAGGTGAGGCATCCCGGGCACTAGAGGTACCAGCGCCAGGAGCGGCCCAGGGCGAAGAGCTCCGCGAGCGGGGTGAGGGGCGTGGCGAGCTTGTTGGCCAGGTACACGAAGAGGTAGGCGGTCTGGAGGGCGTCGGCCAGGGCGTCGTGGGAGGGAAAGGTGGGCAGCCCTAACTCTTCGGCCAGGTCCGCCAGGTGGTAGGAGATGCGCAGGTCGTAGCGCTCGTACGGAGACGTCAGGCGTTCTTCGCGCCAGATCATGGCCAGGCGCAGGGTGTCCAGACAGGGATTTTTCGGCTCCATGCCGTATGCCGTGCGGCAGGCGCGGCGCAGAAACTGCATGTCGAGGCCGATGTGATGCCCCACCACGAAGGTTCCGTGGAGGAATTGGAGAAACGACGGCAGCACCTCTTCCAGGGTCGGCGCCTCGGCCACGGCCGCGGGGGTGATGCGGTGGATGAGGGTGCTTTTCTTGGGAACGCCCTTCTTGGGGCGCACCAGGGCGTGGAAGCTCTTTTCCGCCACGATGGAAAGCCCGTGTACCCGTACCGCGCCCAAGGCTACGATCTCATCCTGGCGTGGGGAGAGCCCGGTGAGCTCGGTGTCGATGACCGTGAACACGGTTTCCGCCAGGCTCTGGTCTTGGCCCAGATGCCGGCATGCCTCGTTGTTGGAGATGAGGACCGGGGGCGGGGCAAGTTTCGGGCCCTGCCAGCGATGAAGCAGTCTTCGCAGCATCACAGCCTCAGATGGAAGGTGTCGCGCAGGACTTCGTGCAGGGCCGAAACCAGGCCGAAGGCCTCGCGCAGGGTGCGCTTTTCCAGGGCCGTCAGGGCGTTGGGGTCGAGATAGTTGTGGGGCTGCTGTCCGGCCTCCACCTGTTCCAGCTGGCGCACCAGACGCAAATGGAGCAGAAATTCGAAGGCTTCCCGGGTTTCGCTGTAGAGGTCCCGGGAGATATGACCGCCGGCGTGCAGCGCGTCCAAGCGGCTCAGGGTCCCGGCCGCGGGGATGCCGTGGTAGAGGGCCATGACCCGGGCGAAGTCGAGAAAGGGCAACAGTCCCCGGGTTTTGATGTCCAGGGCGTTTTTGTGCTCCCCGTCCTTTTCCACCACGAATCCCTTGAAGAAGGTGAGCGGCGGTCGGGAGCGCACGGCCTCGGCCGCCAGATGGCGCAGAAATACTGCTTGGCCGGCGCAGCTCGTGGTGATGTGGTCGCGAAGCTCCATGCCCAGGCGCAGGCGGCCGTGGAGGGGGCGGAAATCGAAGAACACCGAGCTTTGGAGCACTTCCGTGGGCTCTGGACTCGCGCGCCAATGGTCCACTCGCGCTTTCCACCGGGTCAGGCTCCCCCGCCATTGGGGGTTTGCGGCCATCATCTGCGCCGGGCATCGGGGGATGCCGCAGCGCAAAAGGTGCCCTTCCATGCGGCTGGTGAGGGCCTGAAAGTAGACTTCCCCCGCCCGGGCCACGAAGTCTTCGGAGACGTCGGCGCTGATGAGGGCGTTGTCTTGGTCCGTGGAGAAGGTCTGTTCCTGGCGGCCTTCGCTCCCCATGAGGATCCAGACGTAGGGTACCGGGGAGGGGCCGATCTCGGCCGTGAGGAGCTCCAGGAGGCGGATGACGATGTGGTCGTTGAGAATGGCGATCAGCCGGGTGATGTGTCCGGCCTTGGCCCCCTCGCGGATGAGGGTGCGCACCACCGCGGGGATGCGGCCGTGGATGGGATAGATCCCCTCGAAGGTGCTCTGGGAGGAGATGTCCTGAAACAGGGCCAGGGGCGAGCGGCCTTGCACCACGAGGAGATCATGGGAGCTGATGACGCCGAGGATCTCTCCGTCGCGCTCGACAGCCAGATGATGGATGGCCTCGGTCATCATGGTGGTGAGGGCGTCGAAGCAGGTGGCGCTGTGCGGCAGGGTGCGCACCGGCGTGCTCATGATGGTCTCTGCCGGGGCCTGGGAGTCCATCCCCAAGGCCAGGGCCTTGCGGAGGTCTGTGTCCGTGATGATGCCGCAGACTCTCCCGGATGGTTCGCGAAACAGCAGCGAGCCCGTGCCGTGGCGCAGCATTTCTCGCGCTGCGGCTTGAATGGTGGTGCCCAGCGGAACCGCAACAGGCGGCCGGTGGATGAGGTTCTCCACCTTTTGGCTGAAAAGCGGCAGCGTGATCTCGCAGCCGCCCACGGCCGGCCGGTGGCGGATGTCTTCGAAGGCGCGGTCGAGGGCGCCTTGGGCCAGGGTCTTGAGGTAGAATTGGGCGATCCCGGGGAATTTTGCCACGGTCTCAAGAAAGACCTCGCGCGGGATCGCCACCACGAAGGTGTCTTCCAGGGCTTCGGCGTCCATGGTGGCGTGGGTGCCGTGAAAGAGGCACACCGCCCCAACACTGGCTCCTTCACCGCGGATGTCCACCAGGCGCGTGGCGCCGTTTTCCTCCACGAAGAGTTTGAGGGCCCCTTTTTGGATGACCAGCAGATGGGTGAGCTCGCTTTGGGCCCGGATGAAGATGCGGGTGCCTTGAGGAAAGAAGTCCACCGTGGCCTGGCGCGCCAGGTGGCTGACGGCCTCAGCGGGCAGGTCGGAGAAAGGCAACGTCTGCCTGAGAAACGTGGCGATGGGGCTTTGGGGATCGCTGGGGCGCATAGGTGTCCCGAAGGCGGCCCAGAGGAAAGCCCTCTGGACCGCGTGTGTTTTAGTGATCGATGGCGGCGCCTGCCCCTCTGGGGATGCGCACGTGTTCCACCAGTTCCTGCACTGCCTCCGGTGGCGGCGCGCTGGCAAGGGAGACGAGCGTGGTGACGGCGAAGTTGAGGAGCATGCCCACGATACCGATGCCCTCCGGCGCGATGCCCAAAAACCAGGGCCGCATTCCCAGGAATTTCACCTGGATGATGTAGAAGAGGGTGATGCCGATGCCGCAAACCATGCCCGCGATAGCCCCTTCTCGGGTGGCGCGCTTCCAGAACACTCCGAGCACGATGATGGGGAAAAAGCTCGATGCCGCCAGCCCAAAGGCCAAAGCCACCACTTGAGCCACGAAGCCCGGCGGATTGATGCCGAAGTATCCGGCCACGAGCACTGCGAGGCCGATCATCACCCGGCCCAGGGTCAGGCGGCTTTTTTCCGACGCCTTGGGGTTGATGACACGGTAGTAGAGGTCGTGGGAGATGGCCGAGGCAATGACCAAGAGCAGGCCCGAGGCCGTGGACAGGGCCGCGGCCAGGCCGCCGGCGGCCACCAGGGCGATGACCCAGGGCGGAAGATTGGCGATCTCCGGGTTGGCGAGCACCATGATGTCCCGGTCTACGAAGAGTTCGTTGGGGGTATTTTCGGGGGTGTTGGCCAAGAGCCGTTCTCCTTGGGCGCCGACGGCGCCGGTGAAGCTGGGCTTGCCTTGGAAGGGCGCGCCTTTGGCGTATTGGATGACGCCGTCACCGTTTTTGTCCATCCAGGCGATGAGGCCGGTGCGCTCCCAGTTTTTGAACCAGCTGGGGGCCTGGGCGTAGGAGACGCCGTTGACGGACCGGATCATGTTGTAGCGGGCAAAGGCGCCCACGGCCGGAGCAGCGGTGTAGAGGATGGCGATGAACAGGATGGCGTAGACGGCCGACAGGCGGGCCGCCCGCACCGTGGGCACGGTGTAGAAACGGATGATCACATGCGGCAGTCCCGCGGTGCCCACCATGAGGCAGGTGGTCACGGCCACCATGTTGAGCATGGCCGTGCCGGAAGCGGGCTGGGTGTAGGCGCCAAAGCCCAGGTCCGTGCAGATGGCATCCAGTGTCTGGAGAAAATACGCGCCCGCGTCCGGGCCTTGGGCGATGCGGTCGCCAAAGCCCAGTTGCGGCAGGGGATTGCCGGTGATCTTCATGGAGATGGCCACCGCCGGCACCAGAAAGGCCAGGATGAGCACCAAATACTGGGCCACCTGCGTCCAGGTGATGCCTTTCATGCCGCCCAGGGAGGCATAGAAGAACACGATGACCATGCCGACGACCACGCCAGTATTCACATCCACCTCGAGGAAGCGGGAGAACACGATGCCCACCCCGCGCATCTGCCCGGCCACGTAGGTGAGGGACACGAAAATGGCGCACACCAAGGCGACGATGCGGGCCGTGGTGGAATAATATCGGTCACCCACGAAATCCGGCACCGTGAATTTTCCGAATTTCCGTAAGTATGGGGCGAGCAGCAGGGCGAGGAGCACGTAACCGCCAGTCCAGCCCATGAGGTAGGTTGCCCCGCCAAAGCCCATGAACGAGATCATGCCCGCCATGGAGATGAACGATGCCGCGCTCATCCAATCGGCCGCAGTGGCCAGGCCGTTGGCCAAGGGCGGCACCCCGCCGCCGGCCACGTAGAAGCCCTTGGTGTCGCGCACGCGGGAGGCCCAGGCAATGCCCAAATACAGGGCAAAGGACGCCCCCACCATGATATAGGTCCAGGTCATGATGGACATGATGTTTTCTCCTTATTCGTGCACATCGAATTGTTTATCCACTCGTTCCATGATGAGAAAGTACGCCAAAATGAGGAGGACGAAGACATAAATGGCGCCTTGCTGGGCAAACCAAAAACCAAGGGGAAATCCTCCGAGATAGATGGCGTTGAGCGCATCTGCACCCAGCATCCCACATCCATAAGCGACGAAAGCCCATACGGTGAGAAGAACGGCCATGATGCGTTTGTTGACGTTCCAGTACGCGTGACGAGTGTTCATGGAAAACCTCCTGAAGGCCTGGGGGACCGGCGGCGGGATTGCCACCAAACCCCGGACACGGCTTGGGTGTAGCAAAATGTCCCAGCCGTGCATCCCTTTTTTGGTGAACGACAAGCCGCAGCGGCAGGCGGAACGGCAGAAGGCAGCGGCGCATCGGTGGTCGCCGGTTATCGGACGAAGATGGCCGTTTGCCGGGAGGAAGGTCGCGTTGGACGGAGAGGCTTTCGCGGTCGGGGGCGTCAGCTTTGGGGCTGGAGGCAGGCTTCCGGGAGGCAGCCCTGGTAGTACCAGCAATTGCGGCCGTTCTGTTTGGCCATGTAGAGGGCTTGGTCTGCAGCACACACCAAGTCCGAGGGGTGGCAGCCTGGGGTGGGGATGACGGAAGAGGCGCCCAGGCTGATGGTGACGTGGTCCGTGGTGGGAGATGCTGCGTGGTCGATGGCCAGATGTTCCACGGCCTGGCGCAGGGCCTCGGCCACGTGGCTGGTGCCTTCGTGGTCGGTGGCCGGCAGGATGGCGGCGAATTCTTCACCGCCGTAGCGGGCCACGAAGTCCGAAGGCCGCTTGAGCACCGCAGACAGGCAGCCGGCCACGCGCTTGAGGCAGCGGTCGCCGTGCAGATGCCCGTAGTGGTCGTTGAAGCGTTTGAAGTGGTCCACATCGATCATGATGAGCCCAAGCGGGCTTCCTTCCCGCAGCATGCGCTGCCATTCGGAACGCAAGGTGTCATCGAAGTGGCGGCGGTTGGGGATGCCGGTGAGGCCGTCGAGCAGGGAGAGGGTGTGGAGGATGCGATTTTTTTCTTCCAGCTCGAAGCGCAGCCGTTCCAACTCCGTCACCTTGGCGTCCAGCCGGGCGCTCACGTCCTCCAATTGCTTGCGCTGCCGGTAGAGGTCTTCGAAGATGCGCACCTTGCTTTGGAGGATCACCGGGTCCACGGGCTTGGGCAGATAGTCCACGGCGCCGACGGCGTAGCCCTGGAAGACGTGGGCGCGTTCGGTGTGGTTGGCGGTGACGAAGATGATGGGGATGTGCCGGGTGCGGCGGCTGCTGCGCATGAGGGTTGCGGTCTCGAAGCCGTCCATCTCCGGCATCTGCACATCGAGGAGCACCAGCGCCACCTCGTGATCCAAGAGGAGCCTCAGGGCCTCTTGGCCGGAGTGGGCGCAAAGCAGGGTGCGGTGCGGGTCGTCTTCCAGCACTTGCCGCAGGGCGAAGAGGTTTTCCGGCCGGTCGTCCACGAGAAGGATGGTGACAGGGATCATGGGAGCACCAAGGTGTTGAGGGTGGATGCGATGCCGTCCAGGGAGAGGACTCGGTGCCCGGGGCAGAGGGCGATGGCCGCCTCGGGCATGACGCCCGCTTGGGCTGTGGCCGGGTCTTGCACCAGGGTGATGCCTCCGAGACGGTGGATGCGCAAAAGTCCCTGGGCGCCGTCGTCATTGGCGCCGGTGAGCAGCACCCCGGCCAGGCGGGGGCAGAAGGCGTCGGCGGCGGTGGTGAAGAGCACGTCGATGGAGGGCCGGGCAAAGCATACCCGCTCGTCCAGGCAGAGCGAGAGGTGCCCTTCGGGCTCCACCTGCAGGTGGTAGTCGGGTGGGGCCAGATATACGGTGCCTGGAGTGGGGATGATCTTGTCTTCAGCCTCCACCACGGGAAGGGGGCTGTGGTCGGTGAGGGCCCCCACCAGGGTGGGGCCTGCAGTGGGGGCGATATGCTGGACGATGAGGATGGGCGGGCCGAAGTCCGGGCGCAGCTGCGCCAGGATATGCCGGATGGCGGTAAGCCCTCCGGCCGAAGCCCCCAGGACGACGGCATAGACAGCGGTCATGGGGTCTCCTCCTGAGGGGGGCGCCGGCGCTTGCGGTAGATGCGTTCGCGCTCCACCACGGGTTCGAAAGACGGGGCGTGCTCGCTGAAGCGCAGGGTCTCCTTGGACCCCAGGCAGAGAAATCCGCCCGGGCACAAGCTCTCCACAAAGAGCCCGAGGACGCGGTTTTGGAGGTGGGCGTTGAAGTAGATGAGCACGTTGCGGCAGATGACGAGGTGCATTTCCCCGAAGACGCCGTCCGTGGCCAGGTTGTGTTCGGAGAAGACCATGCGATCGCGTAAGAAGGCGGCCATCTCGGCGTGGTTGTCGCGCACGGTGTAGTACTCGGCGAAGGAGTCGCTTCCACCGCTCGCCTGGTAGTTGGCGGTGTATTTTTTGATGGCGGACAGGGGGTAGCGGCCTTCCTGGGCCAGGGCCACCAGGCGGGGGTTGAAATCGGTGACAAAGAGGGTGCTGCGCTCCAGGAGTTCGGCTTCATGGAGCAGGATGGCCATGGAATAGGCCTCTTGGCCGGCGGCGCAGCCGGCGTGCCAGATGCGGATGGACGGGTAGGTCTCGAGGATGGGCAGGACCTCGGCGCGCAGCGCCTGATAGAAGCTGGGGTCGCGGAACATCTCCGAGACATTGATGGACAGGTCCTGGAGCACGATGGGCAAGAGCTCGGGATTGTGGAGAAGTTCGTGCTGCAGGTGCGAGATGGAGGCAAAGCCCGAGAGCAGCAGGCGCTGCTCCACGCGCCGCTTGAGGTGGGCGAGGGAATAGTTGCGGAAGTCGTAGCCGTAGGCCTGGTAGATGGCCTCCAAGAGCAGGCGCAGTTCGATGACTTCGGGTTGGGGCAGGTGGGGGCCGTGGGTCATTGCGAGAGCCATACCTTGAGGAGGGAGAGGAGTTTTTCCGTATCCACGGGCTTGGCCAGGTAATCACTGGCCCCGGCCTCGATGCACTTGGCGCGGTCGCCTTTCATGGCCTTGGCCGTCAGGGCGATGATAGGAAGGTTTTGGAAGCGCTTTTGCGCCCGGATGGCGGCCATGGCTTCAAACCCGTTCATTACCGGCATCATGATGTCCATGAGCACCAGGTCCACCTCGTGGGCGTGTTCCTCCAGGCGCTGCACCCCTTCCTGGCCGTCCCGAGCCACGAGCACGGTGAGCCCTTTGTCCTCCAGGATGCTGGAAAGGGCGAAGACGTTGCGCATGTCGTCGTCCACCAAGAGTACGGTCTTGCCGGCAAACACAGGATCCGCATCGCCCTCTGGGGCGGCGGTGAGCGCTGGGGGCGTGCGGTGGAGATAGAGGGCGGTTTCTTCCAGTAGGCGCTCGGGGGAGCGCACCCCTTTGACGATGATGCTCTCGGCGTGCCGGGCGAGCAGGGCCTCTTCGTCCGCGGAGAGGTCCCGGCCGGTGTAGACGATGATGGGGGTGTGGGAGAGGCTCTCGTCGGCGCGGATGCGGCGCAAGAGATCGAAGCCGCTGGCGTCCGGCAGCCCCAAATCGAGGATCAGACAATGCACCGGGGTGCGGCGCAGGGTGTCCAGGGCCTCGGCGCTGGTGCCGCAGGCGGTGATTTCCACGTCCGGCAGGGTGGCGATGAGGGTGGCGAGCGAGTCCCGCTGGAGGCGGTCGTCGTCCACGATGAGCACCCGTCGCCGAGGGCTGGCGAGATAGGCGTGGACTTCCTGCAGCGCCGCGTCGATGGCTGCGGTATCCGGGTTTTCCGGGGCCACAGTGTAAGCGCCTAGGCGCAGCGCCTCCATGCCGCGCTCGGCTGTGGTGAGAAAGATCAGGGGAATGGCCCGGGTGCCGGCGTCGGCCTTGAGGCGTTCCAGGGTCTTCCAGCTGGAGGGGAGGCTTCCTGCCAGCACGATGGCCTGCGGGCGGTGGTAGTCGGCAAAGTGCAGCCCGGTCTCGGCGTCGTGGGCAAGGAGGGTGGCGAAACCTTGGGCCCGGGCGCGGTCGCGGATGCGCCGGGCGCGCTCGAGATGGTCGTCGATGATGAGCACGATGGTGTCACCGGGCTGGAGGCTGCGGCGGTCGTCCTGCACGAAATCCTGGGATTCGGGGGGGACGTCTGGAGCGGGAGCTGGCGCTGTCGGCGAGGCGAGGGCCGCTGGATCGGCGCCGGCTGCTGCGGTGGTCTGTTGCGGCAGAGGATCTGCAGATGCGGCTGGGGCCGGATTTTCCGGAAGAAAGAGGGTGAAGGTCGCGCCCTCGCCGGGCTCGCTCTCCAGGGTGATGTCGCCGCCAAGCAGCCGCGCGAGCTCCCGGGAGATGGACAGCCCTAGGCCCGTGCCGCCGTATTTGCGGGTGGTGGAGCCGTCGGCCTGGCGGAAGGGTTCGAAAATGGTGGCGTGCTTGTCCTTGGGGATGCCGACGCCGGTGTCCTGTACGGCCATGGCCAAAAGCCTTGGGGCGGAGAGGTGTTCCGGGACTTGGTCCGGGGCGGGGTGGAAGAGCCGCAGCGTCACCGTGCCCTTGTCCGTGAACTTGAAGGCATTGGAGAGGAGGTTGCGCAGGATCTGCTGGAGCCGCAGGCCATCGGTGAGGATGGTGTCCGGCAGACCTTCCTCGCGCTCCACCACGAAGCGCACGTGCTTGTCCTCGGCGATGCTGGTGAAAAGCCGCTGGAGGTCCGCCACCAAGGCATCGAGGGCGAGCGGCTCCTCGTGGACCTCGATTTTGCCGGCCTCCACCTTGGAAAGGTCGAGGATGTCGTTGATGAGCCGCAAGAGGTCCGATCCCGAGGCGTGGATGGCCTGGGCGGATTCCTGCTGGCGCGCGGTGAGGTTGCCGTCTTTGTTGGCGGCCAAGAGCTGGGAGAGAATGAGGATGGAATTGAGCGGGGTGCGCAGCTCGTGGCTCATATTGGCCAAGAATTCGGATTTGTAGCGGTTGGCCTGTTCCAGTTCTTCGGCCTTTTGCCGCAGCTGCTCTTGGGCGCGCAACAGATCGATGTTCTTTTTGCGCATGGCGATCTTCTGTTCTTCCAAGGCGTTGGTGCGCTCTTCCAGCTTGGCGTTGGCCGCGCGCAGCTCTTCTTGCTGGGCCTCCAGTTTGGTCTGGGATTCCTTGAGGGCGCGGGCCTGTTCTTCCAGCTCTTCGTTGGTGACTTGTAATTCTTCATGCTGGGCCTGGAGTTCGGCTTCGGACTCCTTGAGGGCGCGGGCCTGGGTCTCCAGCTCCTGGTTGGCCTGGCGCAGCTGCTCCTGCTGCTCTTGGGCGGTGCGCAGCAGCCCGTCGATGGTCTGGCGGGACAGGGCCGCCTGGAGCAGCACGGCGAGGTTTTGTCCTGCCTGGGTGAGAAAATCGCGCATGAGGCGGGTGATGGGGGCCTCCATGCCGAGGAGCAATGCGCCCACAGTGCGGCCCTCGAATACCAAGGGCAGGGCCACCAAATGGGAGGGGACGGCCTCATGGACGCCGGAGGAAAAGGTTGGGGCTTGCTCTGCGTCTTTGAGGAAATGGAAGGTCAAGATTTCCCCTTCTTGGATCGCTTGGCCCACGAGCCCGTGCCCGGGTTCCACCCGGTGGAAGGTCCCGGTGCGGTCCACGAAGGCGCGGCTTGCCCGCAGCGAGAGTTCGCCGTTTTCTTCGGCGAGATACGCAAGACCCAAAGACGCCTCCGTGTGGCGCGTGAGGAAGTCCAGGGCGCGGCGCAGGATTTCTTCCGGCGTGTGCTCGCCGCGCAGGGCGTTGTCGAGTCCGCTGATGCCCCGGCGCCGCCAATCCTGCTCACGCAGGTCTTGGGCCATGCGGTTCAAGGCATGGGCCAGATCTCCCATCTCGTCGTGCTGGGAGACTTCCCAGCGGGCGGTGTAGTTGCCGGAGGAAATGGCTTGGGCGAAACGCACCCCGGCCTCCAGGGGGGCACTGAGCCGTCGGGCCAGGACGTGGACGCCCGGGGTGATGGAGAGGACGAAGAAGACCGCAGCCCCTATCATGGCGAGAGTGAACCAGACAATGGGCTGGAAGACCTCGGCCTTGTCGATCTTGGAGATCAAGATCCAGCGCACTCCGAGGATGTCTACGGGCCGGAAGGCTGCGAACACGGTGGTGCCGCTGCTGTCGGTGTACTCGCCGAAACCAGTCTCCTCATGGGTGGCTTGCCGCCAGTATGCCGGCGGTCGGTCGAGCGTCACCCCCGGGCGGTAGCGGCCCATGCCCATGGTGCGCATGGAGGAGCGGAACTCATAGCGGTTGCCATCGGCAAGGAAGCGGATGGCGTAAGTCTCGCCGGTTTTGCCGAGTCCCTGGCGGGATGCCAAAGGTTGATCGACGAAATCTGCGCCCAGCAGGGCAAGAAGGACGCCCAGGCGTCCGCCTTCGGCGTCGAAGACCGGCAGGGCGAGGAAGGCCAGGGGTTCGCCCCAGCCGAGAGGGTCTGCGGAGAAATCCACGAATACCGGGCGGTTCTGTTCTTTGGCGCTGCTCCAGGCAGCGCTCATGGCCGAGGCCGCCAGCCGACCGAAAGTCAGGTCTTGACCGTTCAGTTCCTTGAGGGAGCTGGCGCGTACGACACCTTTGTGGGTGACCAGGGCGATGGCCGTGAGATTGAGGGAGCGCGCCGTGCCCTTGAGCGTGTCTTCGATATGCAGATCGGTGCTGGTGAAGGCGGCGCGTACATGCGGGGCCTCGGCAAGGGGGGTGAGCACGGCCTGGAGCATCGTGAAGGCGGAGGAGAGCTTGTCGGCCTGCATGTCCTGAAGGCTCGTGAGTTCTCGCTCCGTTTGTTGCGTGAGGGTATGGATGGCAAAGTAGCCTCCCACACTGCCCACCACCACCAAGGGTACGATGGCGGTAAAGAGAAAGAGAAGGAGCAGTTTGGGCCGCATGCGGATGTCGTCGAGCAGGGCAAAGACCATGAGCGCTCTCCAATGCAAGGAATACAGGCGGGCCTTGCCTATGCCATTTTGGATGCGCTTACAAGATCCTTCTCGTGGAGATGGTTTTTGTGTGGGAATCGGATTGGTATACTACGAGTTGTCTGGATGATGTATCAAAAAGACACATTGGCTTGGTGTCGTGTTGGGGGGTGCAGCATGCGAGCGCGGGGATCGTGCGCCAACACAAGGGTGACTTATGAACGGGATGGGGCAAGCGGGGTGCGCTCGCCGCGCAGGTCTTCTTCCACGCGGGCACGCACGGCGTCGGCGCTGGGCTCGGTGCTGAGGAGGAAGAGGAGTTTGGTGAGGGCGGCTTCCACGGTCATGTCTCCGCCGCTCACCACGCCGGCCCGGGCCAGCGCGGAACCGGTGGCGTAGCCCTCTTGGTCGACTCCGCCGCGCAGGCATTGGGTGCAGTTCACCACCACGACGCCGCGCCGGCTGGCCCGCTCCAAGGTGGCCAGCAGGGCCGTGTCGCTGCTGGGGCCGTTGCCCATGCCGTAGGTCTCGAGGATGAGGCCTTGCAGCGGGGAGCGCAGCACGTTGGCGAGGAAGGCGGCGCTGATGCCCGGAAAGAGGCGCACCACGCCCACCTGCACGCGGGGGTCGAGGGTGTGGACGCACAGCGGAGCCTGCGGCTTGGGCCGGAGCCTGTCGGCAAAGAGGGTTAGGCGCACTCCGAGGGCGCCGAGGTCGGGATAGTTTGGCGAGTCGAAGGCCATGAACCCCGAGGCGTCCACCTTGGTGGCGCGGCAGCCGCGCAGGATGCGGTGTCCGAAGACCAGGGCCACTTCCGGCAAGTGCGGTTGTGCGGCGAGCAGCAGGGCCGCGAGGAGGTTGTCCGGGGCGTCGCTGCGTAGCTCTCCCATGGGGAGCTGGGAGCCGGTGAGCACCACGGGGTGGTGCAGGTTCTCCAAAAGAAAGGCCAGGGCCGAGGCCGTATACGCCATGGTGTCCGTGCCGTGGAGTACCACAACCCCGGCGCCGTCTTCGTGGGCGGCGGCGATGTCCCGGGCCAGGGTGTGCCAATGTTCGGGCCGCATGGTGGCCGAGTCCATGAGCGGGCTGTACTCATGGAGGGTAAAGGGCGGCAGCTCTGGGTGCTGGAAGCGGGGATCCTGGGCGAGGAGCTCCTTCAGGTATCCCGGCCGGGGGGCAAAGCCGTGGGGCGTGGGGGCCATGGCGATGGTGCCGCCGGTGGCGAGGATGCGCACCGGTCTCATGCGTGCCACCGGCGCAGGGACGATTGGAGAAAGTCGAGCACCTGAGCGTGCTGGTCTTTGCCGTTCCCGGTGATGGCAAGGGGCGCGCCGCAGGCGAAGCGCACTGGGATGTGCGGCCGGATCGGACCGAAATCCTTGATGATGCGCCCAGTACCCCAGGCGCGGGTATCCACCGCCATGGGGAGCACCGGCACCTGGGCCCGCTTGGCGAGCTTGACGCCGATGGAGTTGAAGCTTGCGGGATCGATGTCCGGCCGCCGGGTGGTCTGGGGAAAGACCACTACGGAAAATCCCTGGGCGAGGCGCTCGGCGCCTTGGGTGAGGATGATCTCCAGGTCTTCCCGTGGGTTTTGACGGCGCACGGCCACGGGATGGGTGTTTTTCACCACGTGCCGGAACACCGGGTAACGCAGGAGGCTTTCCTTGAGCACGAAGCAGATGGGGCGGTGGGCGCCCAGGATGGCCGGCAAGGCAAAGGTCTCCAGGGTGGACATGTGGTTGGCCACCACCACGCAGGGCCCGGGGAGGTTGGTGAAGTGGTGCAGTCCTTCCACGTGGAAGGTGAGTCCTGTGGCCTCGGCGGCGCGGATGAAGCGCACACTGTCGTTCACCCACATGGCGTGGGTGTAGCCGCGCCGGGTGCTCGCGGCAGCGCGCACCACGACCTCGAGTACCCGGGCGTAGAAGGCCAGGGAGGGAAACCAGCGGGAGATGGGGCCCACGCGCCGGGGCAGGGAATCATAGGTGTCGGAGATGGGGACCGTGAACATGATGACCTCCGCCCCGGCTTGTAGCGAGCTTGGTGGCGCTGTCAAATGACGGCGCGCATCTTGGCGAGGGTTTGGGTGAGGCAGGCGAGCTCGGTTTCCGTGAGGTCCGCGGTGAGCTCCTGGGTGAGGCGCAGGTGGTGGCCGTGGTGTTCTTGGTAGAGCCGCTCTCCCTCCGGCGTGAGGGCCACAAGGAAGGAACGTCGGTCCGTGCCGTGAGGTTGGCGGGTCACCAGTCCGAGACGCTCCAATTTATCCACGGTGACGGTCATGGTGCCGGTGGTGACCCCCAGACGTTCGGCCAGGTCCTTCATGCGCAACGGGGCATGGTGCCCGAGGATTTCCAGGGTGTGCATCTGCGGCAGTGAAAGGCCGCTTTCCCGCGCCACCTCCTGCTCCCAGGAGGAGAGGCGCTCGTAGAACTCCACCAGAAGATGCGAGAGGGCTTCGAGGTCCACGGGGCTAGTGGTCATGGTCTTTTTCTCCCGGACAGGGTAGGTTGTGGACTTCCACGCGTACGAAGGCCACTTCGGGCATGGCGCGGAGGATGTCCGTGTAGGTCTCCGGCGGCGCGGCCTTGGGCGCGGCCAGACAGACCGAGGCGGCCATCTCTTGCGGTCCTACGTACCACAAGGCAAGATCCCGGATGGAAGCCCCTGCGGCTTCCAGGCGCTGGCGCACGGTGGTGCTCACATGCTCCGGGGCGCGCATGTCGAGCAGTACGGCGGCGGTATCCCGGGTGAGCGCGATGGCCCATTTGCCGACCACCACGGCCCCCACCACGCCCATGATGGGATCCAGGCGGGTGAGCCCCCAGAATTTTCCGCCTGCCAAGGCCGCGATGGCCAGTACCGAGGTGAGGGCGTCGGCAAGCACGTGGAGGTAGGCGGCCCTCAGGTTCTGGTCCGTGTCATGGGAGGCCTGCTCCCGGTCGCGGAGCAGCCAGGCGCTGGCGATGTTGACCATAAGCCCGAGCACGGCCACGACCATGGCCTCGGTGAAGGCGATGGTGGTGGGGGCCACCAGTCGATGGGCGGATTCGACGATCATGAACACGGAGACGAGCCCCAGACCCAGGGCGGAGACAAATCCCGCCAAGGCGTTGATCTTGCCGGGCCCGAAGACGAAACGCGCATCCTCACGATGGGTGCGCATGTAGACGTAGGCAAACCAGGCGACCCCCATGGCGCCAGCATGGCCGGCCATGTGCCAGCCGTCGGCCATGAGGGCCATGGAGCCAAAGAGCCATCCGGCAAGGATTTCCGCGGCCATGGTGACCAGGGTGATGAGACATACCCACCGGGTGCCGCGCTCGGCCTCGTGATGGTGGTGGCAGGTGCAGGAAGACATGCAGCGCTCCTTTGTTTTGAGTTTCAAAAAACTTTATCGGCCAACTAAATTGCGGTGTTTTGATTGTCAAATAAAAAAATCGGCTGCAGGGCCCTTCCCTCCATGGGCGGCGGTGGCTAGGAAGATGGCGCAGTTTTCAGGAGGAATCTGGTATGCGTACACCCAGTGGTGTGTTTTATTATCCGGTGCCGGGCAACAAGCGCATCCGCATGTACGTGCGCGAGCGCGACGGGGTGGTGGAGTTTCGGCTCTATAACCCCGATTATCCCGAGATTTGGGAGCGGCACGGGTGGTTGGATATGGATTTGGTGCAGCGCGGGGCGCAGCTCTTCCGCAAAGAGCGTTCCAAGGATGTGGACCCCACTCGTCTGTACGACCTCACGGTGGCCAAGGCCCTCTTGGAAGAGGAGCGCCGCCGCGCTGCCGGCCGGAGTTGACCCATGCGTGGCGTGGTCCAGGTGGCGGGGGTGCGATCCGTGGCCGAGGCGCGTATGCTGGTGGGCCTTGGCGTGGATCAGGTGGGCATTCCCTTGCGTTTGGCCTATCATCAGCCGGACGTGACCGAGGCTCAGGCCGTACCCATTGCCGAGGCCTTGGGGCGCGACCGGGCAGTGCTCATCACCTACGCCGCCGACCCGCACGAGATCATCGAGCTCTGTCAGCGGCTGCCTGTGGGCTGGGTGCAGCTCCATGGGAACGTCACGCCCCAGACCATCGCCGCCGTGCGCCAGGCCGTGGCGGTGCGGATCATCAAGAGTTATGTGGTGGGCTTTGCCGTGGAGGGGATTTCCGCCTTTGTGGAGCGCTTTGCCCCGGTGTGTGACGCATTTTTGACCGACACCTTCGACCCGCGTACCGGCGCCATGGGCGCCACGGGCCGCACCCATGACTGGCAGGTGAGCCGCGCCTTGGTGGAGGCGTCGCCGCTCCCGGTGATCGTGGCCGGCGGTCTGTCTCCGGTGAATGTGGCCGCGGCCGTTGCCCTGGTGCGCCCGGCGGGGGTGGACGCCCACACCGCCCTGGAGGACGACGAGGGGGACAAAGACCCCTGTCTGGTGCGGGCCTTCGTGCGGGAGGCCAAGGCCGCCTTTGCCCGCCTGGAGGCGGCGTGAGCGGATATTTGGTCCCTGCCGGGGTATACCGGACTGAAGAGGTGATTCGCCGCAGTCGCTTCATCGTCACCGTGGCGCACGCGGAGAGCGCCTCCCAGGCGCAGGCGCAGATCGCCGCGGTGCGGGAGGAGTTTGCCGATGCCACCCACAATTGCTGGGCCTGGCAATTGGGGCCGCCTGGGGATACCGCCCAGGTGCGGGCTTCGGACGACGGCGAGCCGGCGGGCACGGCGGGCCGGCCCATGCTCGGGGTGTTGGTGGCCTCCGCGGTGGGGGAAGTGGTGGCGGTGGTGACCCGGTATTTTGGGGGCATCAAGCTGGGCGCGGGCGGCTTGGTGCGCGCCTACTCCGGGGTGCTCGCCCGGGCCATGGGGAGTCTTCCCACGGTGGAAAAGGTCCGCTGGCAGCGGTTGGTGCTCACCTTGGATTATCCGCAGATCTCCGCCTTCTACCGCGCCTTGCCCGGGTGGGGCGCGCAATTGGTGGCGGAGGATTGCGGCTTGCGGGCGCAGATGACGATCCTGGCCCCGGAAGGGATGGCCCCGGCCATCGCCGCCTGGGTGCAGGAGGTTTCCGCAGGTGCGGGAGAAGTGCGGATCGCAGATGAGGAGGAATGATGGCCTCGTTTGAGCTCAAGGGGCGTATGGTGCCGTGCACGGTGCTGCGTCCTTTTGTGGGAGATCTTCGCCGTCTTACCATGGACGTGCAGGCGCAGGTGGCGCGTAGCCCGGAGTTTTTCCGGCGTCTTCCGGTGCTGCTCGATGTGGCGGCCTTGGGTGAAGACCGAGATCGTTTGGATTTGCCGGGGTTTGTGGCCGCGCTGCGCAAGGTGGGACTGGTACCCGTGGGGGTCTTGGGTGGGGACGTGGCCTTGGCCGAGCAGTTGGACCTGGCGGTGGTGACCGACCACCGGCCGGAGAAGGCCGCGGCCACGGACGCTCCGGCGCAGGCGTCGGCCATGGTGGTGGACCGGCCGGTGCGTTCGGGTCAGCAGATTTACGCCAAGGGCCGGGATCTCATCGTGCTCGGCTCCGTGGCCCCCGGGGCCGAGGTCATTGCTGATGGCCATGTGCATGTGTATGGTCCGTTGCGGGGCCGGGCCATGGCCGGGGCGCTGGGCGATACGTCGGCGCGGATTTTTTGTCGGGAACTGGAGGCCGAGCTGGTGGCCGTGGCCGGGCTGTATCGGGTGAGCGAGGACCTGCCCGAGGCGGTCATCGGCCGGAGTGTGCAGATTCGTCTCTGCGGCCAGCAATTGGATTTTCAGGTGTTGTAATCTCCCCCAAGGGCGGGAGAGGAAGGAGGAACAACGTGGCACATATTATTGTCGTCACTTCAGGGAAAGGCGGGGTGGGCAAGACCACCACGAGCGCGTCTTTGGCCACGGGCTTGGCCCTGCGGGGGTTTTCCGTGGCGGTGCTCGATTTCGACGTGGGGTTGCGCAACCTGGATTTGATCATGGGCTGTGAGCGTCGGGTGGTCTACGACTTCGTGAACGTCATCCAGGGGGATGCCACCCTCAATCAGGCCCTGATTCGAGATAAACGCGTCGATAAGTTGTATATCTTGGCGGCTTCCCAGACCAAGGACAAGGACGCCCTCACCCCGGAAGGAGTGGAGCGGGTGCTTGCCGAGCTTTCGGATCGGGTGGATTACATCATCTGCGACTCTCCGGCGGGCATCGAGCATGGAGCCATGATGGCCATGTATTTCGCCGATGAAGCCATCGTGGTGACCAATCCGGAAGTTTCTTCGGTGCGGGATTCGGACCGGGTGCTGGGACTGTTGCAGAGCAAGACGCGCAAGGCCCGGGAGGGCGAAAGCGTGCGGGAGCATCTCCTTTTGACCCGCTACGACCCCATGCGGGTGGAGCGGGGCGAGATGCTCAGCGTGGAGGACGTGCAAGAGATTCTGGCCATTCCCCTTTTGGGGGTGATTCCGGAATCCAAGTCCGTGCTTCAGGCTTCCAACTCCGGCGAGCCGGTGATCCTGGATGCAGGAAGCGACGCTGGGCAGGCCTATGCGGACGCCGTGGCGCGGCTCTTGGGCGAGGAGCGGGAGCACCGCTTTCTCAAGCCGGTGAAGAAGGGCCTCTTTTCGCGCCTGTTCGGAGGCTGATATGGGGATTTTCAATTATTTTCGATCCAAAAAGACCAGCGCCCAGGTCGCCAAGAACCGGCTCCAGATTATCGTCGCCCATGAGCGGGCGGAGAATTCAGGATACGATTTTCTTCCACAGCTGCGGCGGGAGATTTTGTGTGTGGTGCAGAAATATGTGTCTGTGGAGTTGGACCATATTCGCATAGACGTCTCCAAAGAGGGCAATTGCGAGGTCTTGGAATTCAACGTCACCCTTCCGGAGCGGCGGTAGTGTTTCGGCGGTATCGGCGTGGAGGGGCGTAACGTGAAAAACAAGGACTATGGCGTCGTGATCCTTGCCGCCGGCAAGGGCACCCGGATGCGCAGCGATCTCCCCAAAGTGCTCCACACGCTCCTGGAAAAGCCCCTTCTGGGCTATCTCTTGGATGCGACGTCCTCGGTAGCGCATCGCTGGATCGTTGTGGGACATGGGCATCACCTGGTTGAGGCTGCATTTCCCGGGCACGCATCGTCCATGGTGCTCCAAGCGGAGCAATTGGGCACCGGACACGCCGTGCGCGAGGCCTGGCCGCGTGTGGTGGCAAGCGGCGTGGAATACGTGTGTGTGCTGAGTGGGGACACCCCCCTGGTGCAGGCGCGCCATTTGGACGCCCTGGTGGAATCGTGCCGCAGCTGCGGGGCTGCGGTGGGGTTCGTGAGTGTGGAATTGGACGACCCCACGGGATACGGCCGGGTGGTGCGGGACTTTTCCGGTGCCGTCCAAACCGTGGTGGAAGAGAAGGATTTGGGCCGCTTGGGGGTGGACGCGGGCATCCGTGAAGTCAACGCCGGGGTCTACGCCCTGCGGGTGCAGGATGTGGGGCCGCTTTTGGAACAGCTCGATACCGCTAATGCCCAGGCCGAGTACTATCTGCCGCAGGTCATTTTCTTGGCCCGGGAGGCAGGACTGCGGGTGGCCGCGGTGCCGGCGGAGGCGGCCGAAGACTTTTGGGGCGTCAACTCCCCGGCCCAATTGGTGGCCCTCGAAGAGGTGGTGCGGCGGCGCGTGGTCGATATGTGGCGCAACCGTGCCGTGATTGTGCGTATGCCTCAGAGCGTGCGCATCGGTCCGGATGTGGAGCTGGCGCCAGGGGTGGAGATCATCGGGCCGGTAGAAATTTACGGTAAAAGCCAGATTATGGCAGGCTCCCGGGTGGAGTCCCATGTGTGGATGCGCGACTGCCGCCTGGAGGGCGCTACGGTGCGCTCTTTTTCCCACCTGGAAGGCGCGGTGTTGGGGCCTGGCTGCGTGGCGGGGCCCTTTGCCCGCCTGCGCCCTGGTACGGTGTTGGAATCCGGCGCCCGGGTAGGCAATTTCGTGGAAACCAAAAAGGCGCACCTGGGCCCAGGGGTCAAGGCCGGGCATTTGAGTTACCTGGGGGACGCTGTCATCGGGGCGGACACCAATATCGGCGCGGGGACCATCACCTGCAACTATGATGGCGTCCGCAAGCACAGCACCCGCATCGAGCCGCGTGCGTTCATCGGCAGTAACACGGCCCTGGTGGCGCCGGTGACGATAGGCGAAGGCGCTGTGGTGGGCGCGGGCTCGGTGGTGACCAAGGATGTGCCTCGAGACATGCTCTGTGTGGCGCGCGCCAGGCAGGTGCACCTTCCGTGGCGGCGCAAGGAGAAGGACCATGCTGGAGAAGCTTGAGTTGCTCGCGGCCAAGGTGGACGCCCTGCGAGAGCGCCTGCAGCAATTGGAGGCGGAAAATGCGCAGCTGCGCGAGGAGTTGGCCGCCGCAGAGGAATTGCGCGAGGCCGCACGAAAGCAGGTAGAAAACATCTTGAATAAATTACGTGACGTTGCTAGCCAGTAAGCGATGCCTGGGTACACGGTGACGGTATTGGGTCGGGAACTTTCGTTTCAGGCGAATGTGACCGAAGACCGCCTGCAGCGAGTGATCGATCTGGTGGAACGTCGCTATGCACAGTTGGAGTCTCAAGGCAGAACCATTGGAAAGGAACGGCTGCTCATCTATGTGGCGTTGAGTTTGGCCGATGAATGTTTGCAGCACGCGGATGAGATGGAAAAGATCGATCATCGAGTACTTCAGCTCATCCAGACAATAGATACCGCAATGCATCAAACCCTGGAGAGTGCGTGATCGATAACGCGTTTTTGAGCCAATAACGCAGAACTAGGGTAGCTTCGTGGCCTGGTGTGCATGCATCCCTCGAGGATGAAGCCTAAAAGGTCACCGCCGACCCCCTCTTGACGAAAGAGGTTCAAAAGAGTTCTCGACACGGCTCTCCGGGGTCCTTCCAACGGCCTGCCTGTCGTCTTCCCCTTAGTAGTGTATCCCATCGCATACGCTGTAAACGATGTTTGCGGCGTCGGAAAGCATGTATTTTCGAAAAAGGAGTGCGTATGGGTGAAATAATGACCGCCCTGGTGTGGATCGCCATTGGTGCGGCTGGCGGTTTTTTCTTGAAGAAGCATCTTCTGGAGCAGGAGATGGACGGAGCGCAGCAGATGGCTGCGCGTATTTTGGACGAAGCCAAGAAAGAAGCGCTTGCCCAGAAAAAAGAGATTTTGGTGCAGGCGGAAGCGGAGGCCTTGGCGCGCAAGAAAGAGGCGGAGCAGGACGCCAAGGATCGTGAGCGGGAGCTCAAGAAGAGCGAGGCTCGCTTGCAGGCCAAAGAAGAGCGCCTGGAGCAGAAGGTCGAGCAATTGGCCCAGCGGGAGAGCGAGTTGGGCATGCTGGAAAAAAAGCTCGTCAAGCAAGAGAAGGAGCTGGAGGCCAAAGAACATCGCCTCTCCGAATTGGTGGCCGAGCAGCAGCGGAAATTGGAGGAAATCAGCGGGTTGACGGCCGAGGAGGCCAAAAATCGTTTCATGCAGGAAGTGGAGAGCAAGGCCCGGCATGAAGCCGCCCGCATGATCCGTCAGATCGAGGTGGAGGCCCAGGAGACGGCGCACCGCAAGGCGCAGATGATCATCGCCACGGCGGTGCAGCGCTATGCCAGCGACTACGTGGCGGAGCACACGGTGAGCGCCGTGGAGCTTCCCAGCGAGGACATGAAAGGCCGCATCATCGGTCGTGAGGGGCGCAACATCCGTGCCCTGGAAGCCGCCACGGGTGTGGACCTCATCATCGACGACACCCCGGAGACCGTGGTGCTTTCCGCCTTCAGTCCTTTGCGCCGGGAGATCGCCAAACGCTCTTTGGAGCGCCTCATCAGTGACGGTCGCATCCATCCGGCGCGCATCGAGGAGATCGTGAAGAAGGTGGAGAAGGAGATGGAAGTGCAGGTGCGCGAGATCGGCGAGCAGGCCACCTTCGATCTCGGCGTGCACGGCATTCATCCAGAGCTGGTGAAGCTCTTGGGGCAACTGCGCTTCCGCACCAGCTTTACCCAGAACGTGCTCCAGCATTCCCTCGAGGTGGGCTTCCTCTGCGGCATCATGGCGGCGGAGCTGGGCATGGACGTGAAAAAGGCCCGGCGAGCCGGCTTGCTCCATGACATCGGCAAGGCCGTGGACCACGAGGTGGAAGGCCCGCATGCCCTCATTGGCGCGGATCTGGCGAAAAAATACAATGAACCCGGGGATGTCATCCATGCCATCGCCGCACATCACGAGGATGTTCCCCCCAAGAGCGTCCTGGCGGTATTGGTGCAGGCGGCGGATGCCCTCTCCGGCGCCCGGCCCGGGGCCCGCAAGGAACTTTTGGAGAGCTACGTGAAGCGCCTGGAGGAGCTCGAAGGCATTGCGACGAGTTTTCCGGGCGTCACCCGCGCCTACGCCATTCAGGCCGGCCGGGAAGTACGGGTCATGGTGGACTGCGACCAGGTGAGCGACGATGGCGTGTTTTTGCTCAGCAAAGACATCGCCAAGCAAATCGAAGAAAAGATGACGTACCCGGGCCAGATCCGGGTGACGGTCATTCGGGAGAAACGCGCCGTGGGCGTGGCCAAATAATGCGCATCTTGTTTTTGGGCGACATCGTGGGCCGTCCGGGGCGGCGCATCGCGCGCCAGGCCGTGGCCAAAGCGACGGCCTCGCTGGGCGTGGACGTGGTGGTGGCCAACGTGGAGAATGCCTCGGGCGGGGTCGGCATTGCGGCCAAGACCTGGGGCGAGCTTTGCGCCATGGGGATCCACGTGGGCACCACGGGAAACCACGTCTGGAAGCATCGCGATATCGAGCCCGTGTTGGCGCGCAGAGACGGGCTGCTGCGGCCGGCCAACTATCCGGAGCCCGCACCAGGAACGGGGATGCATCTCCATTCCACGCCGGCGGGGCCGGTGGTGGTGATCAACCTCTTGGGGCGTACCTTCATGGAGGCGGTGGACTGTCCCTTTGCCGCTGCCGACGCCCTGGTGGCCGCTGCGCCTGCAGACGCGTGTATCGTGGTGGACTTTCACGCCGAGGCCACGAGCGAAAAATGGGCCATGGCCCATTTCCTGCGGGGGCGGGTGCACGCCGTGGTGGGCACCCATACCCATGTGCCCACGCGTGACGCCACCATTCTCGACGGCGTGACTGGATACATCACGGACGTAGGCATGTGCGGACCGCGGGAGAGTTGCCTGGGTATGGACCCCAAGGCCGTGCTTGCGCGTTTTCGCACGGGCCGGCCGGTACGTTTTACCGTGGCCGATGGGCCGGGCGCGGCCCACGGGGTGATCATTGATTGGGCCGAGGGGCGGTGCGTGGGCATGAGCCCCTGGGAATATACGGAGGGGCTATGACGGAAGCAGAAGTACAGCGCCAGATGGCACAGATCCGGCGCGGGGCGGTGGAGATCATCGACGAGAAGGAATTGGAAGCCAAGCTGCGCTCGGGAAGACCCTTGCGGGTCAAGGCCGGGTTCGACCCCACGGCGCCGGATCTCCATCTCGGCCATACGGTACTCATCCAGAAGCTCAAGCATTTTCAAGATCTTGGTCATCAGGTGATCTTTCTCATCGGCGACTTCACCGGGATGATCGGTGACCCCACGGGCAAGTCCGAGACCCGCCGCGCGCTCACCCGGGAGGAAGTGCTCGCCAATGCCGAGACCTACAAACGCCAGGTGTTCAAGATCCTCGATCCGGAACGCACGCAAGTGGCCTTCAACTCCACCTGGATGGACAGGCTCGGCGCGGCGGACTTCGTCCGTCTGTGCTCCCACTACACCGTTGCCCGCATGCTCGAGCGCGATGACTTCCACAAGCGCTTTACTTCCGAGCAGCCCATCAGCATCCATGAATTTTTGTATCCCCTGGCGCAAGGCTATGACTCCGTCGCCCTGCAGGCCGATGTGGAATTGGGGGGGACGGACCAGAAATTCAACCTCCTCATGGGGCGCCATCTGCAGCGGGAATACGGCCAAGCGCCGCAGGTCATCCTCACCATGCCCATCCTGGAAGGCCTCGATGGGGTGCAGAAGATGAGCAAGTCCCTGCGGAACTATGTGGGCATCGACGAACCTCCGGCGCAGATGTTCGGCAAACTCATGTCCATTTCCGATGCGCTCATGTGGCGCTATTATGAGCTCCTCTCGGACCTGAGCCTCGATGCCGTGGCCGCGCTGCGGGCGGACGTGGAGGCGGGGCGCGTGCACCCCAAGACCGTCAAAGAGGATCTGGCCGAAGAGTTGGTGCGCCGCTTCCATGGCGCGGCGGCGGCCCAGGCGGCTCGGGAGGAGTTCGGCGCGGTGTTCGGCGCCGGCGCCATCCCGGAGGACACGCCGGAGTTCCATGCCGCCCCGGGGGCCGTGCTCGCGGACGTGCTCGCCGCCAGCGGGGTGTGCGCCTCCAAGGCCGAGGCCAAGCGTCTGTGCAAGCAGAACGCCGTGGCCATCGACGGCCGCAAGGAGGAGGATTTCGGCTTCGTCTTCCCCGCGGGCACCTTTGTGCTCAAGGTGGGCAAAAAACGCTTCCTGCGGGTGGTGTGCGCATGAACCTCTTGGTGCGCTTGGCGCGCTTCGTGAAAATCGAACACTCGGTCTTTGCGCTGCCCTTCGCCTACATGGGCATGCTCTGGCACGCCCAGCCGTGGCCCGGCTGGCGGGTCTTTGGGCTTTTGACCTTGGCCATGGTCATGGTGCG
The DNA here is from genome assembly GCF_059568695.1 of Thermodesulfomicrobium thermophilum DSM 16697. Classification (NCBI taxonomy): domain Bacteria; kingdom Pseudomonadati; phylum Thermodesulfobacteriota; class Desulfovibrionia; order Desulfovibrionales; family Desulfomicrobiaceae; genus Thermodesulfomicrobium; species Thermodesulfomicrobium thermophilum. The sequence continues at coordinate 252,964 of NZ_JCANTW010000012.1, forward strand.
TGCCTTTGCCATGGGCATAAACCGCATCGTAGACCGGCATATCGACGCCCAAAACCCCCGCACCCAGAATCGGGAATTGGTGACAGGGGCCTTGAGCCTGCCGCAGGCGGCGGGGTTTGTGGCCGGGTGCGCCGTACTCTTTGTGGGGGCATGCGCCGGGCTCAATACCCTTTGTCTGGCGTTGGCGCCGTGTGCCCTGGCGTGGTCGGCCTTCTACAGCTTCACCAAGCGGTTTACCTCGGCATGCCACGTAGTGTTGGGTTCGGTCTTGGGGCTCGCTCCCATCGCGGGGTGGATCGCCGTGGCACCTGAGTGGCATCCGGCGCCGGTGATCCTGGGGGTTGCGGTCGCCTTGTGGGTGGCGGGATTCGACATTCTCTACGCCTGTCAGGATGAGGATTTCGACCGTCAGAAGGGGCTGCACTCCATCCCCGCAGACTTCGGCATCCCGGCGGCCCTGCTGGTGGCCCGTCTCATGCACGCCGTGGCTGCGGTGCTCTTTGCGCTGGCGGGCTGGGCGGCAGGGGCAGGATGGATCTACGCCGCCTTTGTGGCGGTCGTGGGCGGAGTGCTCTGGGCGGAACACCGGGTGGTGACGCCGCAGGACCTCTCCCGAGTGAATTTGGCCTTTTTTACCATGAATGGATGTGTGGCCATCGCGCTGGCGGTTGGTGCGGTGGTGGATTTGTTGTGGTGACCCGTTGCAACGCACGTGAAGGAAGGATGCCATGAGCCAGTTCCCCTCGTACCGCGGCCGGATGGAGTACCGTTGTCTGGGATGCCAGGAACGCTATTCCATCGATGAACTTCACTACACCTGTCCTTCGTGTGGCGGGGTATTCTTGTTGGAAGACACCACCTTCGATGTCTTGCGGCAGCATGCGCCTGCCTGGTGGCGCAAGACCTTTGATGAACGCGCGGCCAGCAAGCGCACCGCCTTGCGGGGGATCTTCCGCTTCTACGAACTCATGGCTCCGGTGGTGGACGAAGAGCACATCGTCTACCTGGGCGAGGGCAATACTCCCATCGTGGAGGCCTCGTCGGCCCTTTCGCGCCAGGTGGGGCAGCGTTTCGCCTTCAAGAACGACGGCCAGAATCCCTCGGCGTCCTTCAAAGACCGTGGTATGGCCTGCGCCTTTTCCTACCTCAAGCGCTTGGTGGCGGTGCACGGCTGGAAGGAGGTCATCACGGTGTGCGCCTCCACGGGCGACACATCGGCGGCGGCAGCCTTGTATGCCGCCTACGTGGGCGATCCCATCAAGAGTGTGGTGCTGCTGCCCAAAGGCAAGGTGACGGCGCAGCAGCTCTCCCAGCCCTTGGGAAGCGGCGCTCACGTGCTGGAGCTGCCCGGTGTTTTCGACGACTGCATGAAGGTGGTGGAGTACTTGGCCGAAAACTACCGGGTGGCCCTGCTCAACTCCAAGAACGCCTGGCGCATCCTCGGCCAGGAAAGCTATGCCTTCGAGATCGCCCAGTGGTATGATTGGGACCTGGCCGGCAAGGCGGTGTTCGTGCCCATCGGCAACGCCGGCAACATCACCGCGGTCATGAGCGGGTTCCTGAAGCTGTATGACTTGGGTATCATCGAGCAGCTTCCACGGCTTTTTGGCGTGCAGTCCGAGCATGCGGACCCGGTATTCCAGTATTACGCCGCTTCCCCGGAGCATCGGAGCTTCGTTCCGGTGCGGGTGCGTCCTTCCGTGGCCCAGGCGGCCATGATCGGCAATCCCGTGTCCTTCCCCCGCGTGCGCGCCCTGGCGGAGCGTTACGAAAAAGAAGGCGGCGCCGGGGCCTTTCAGGTGGTGCAGGTGTCTGAGCAGGCCATCATCGAAAGCATGCTCCTGGCCAATCGCCACGGCCACATCGCCTGCACTCAAGGAGGGGAATGTCTGGCAGGACTATTGCGGGCGCGGGAGCTCGGGCTTGTGGAGCCGCAAGAGCTGGCGATCCTCGATGCCACGGCGCATGCCCTCAAGTTTGCGGGATTCCAGGATATGTATTTTTCCGGGACCTTGCCTGCAGAGTACAACATCACCCCCAACCCCGCGCTGGCCAATCTCCCCAAGCCGGTCTTGGACGACGAGGCCAAGAGCCGACTGGCCGAGGACGAATACACCCGCACCGCTGCCGGGCGGGTTGTGGAAATTTTGGGACTTTCTGCGCGGCGGTAAGTCGGTATTCCAAGGGCGGCCGGGCAAATCGTCTGAAGGAACATTGGGGGGAAGCCTGTGGATTCAGGTTTCCCCCTTGTCTCGTGGAATGCTTTGAGCTAGAGGTCTCTCGCTTTTGTGATTCCTTCAGGACAAGGCAAGTCCGGTGCAAGTCCGGCGCGGTGCTGCCTCTGTAACCCCCCAGGTGGGGAAGCCAGAAAACCATCCTGAAGCGCATTTCTGGAACCTGCCGGCGCTGGCGTCGGCATACGGTGTCACCGAAAAAGACTACGCTGCATGTCTTCTCCCTGGAACGCGGTGCGGGGCTTTGAGCGGGTGAGTCTGTGCGACTGGCCTGGACGGGTCTCTGCGGTGCTCTTTGTTGCCGGATGCCCATGGCGTTGCCCCACCTGCCACAACGCTGTCCTTGCCTGGCGTGCGCATCTCCTCGCCCCTTTGGACCGCGAGGCGACCCTGGCGGATCTGCGCCGACGGCGCTTGTGGTTGGACGGTTTGGTGGTGAGCGGCGGCGAGCCCACCGCAGCCCCGGAGCTTGAGGCGCTGCTTGAAGACGTGGCACGTCTCGGCCTGCCGGTGAAGCTCGATACCAACGGCAGCGATCCTGCCAGGCTTGAGGCGCTGCTTGCTGCCGGCCTGGTGGACACCGTGGCGGTGGACGTCAAAGGGCCGTGGTCGCGCTATCCGGAGCTGACAGGCCAGGCCGCTTCCTCCGAGGCGGTGGAGGCCTGGTTCGCCCGCATCTTCGCCATGGCGAAGCAAAAGCCGCAGCAGTTTCTCTTTCGCTGCACCCGTGTGCCCCAGCTCACCGAGGAGGATCTGGCGCAGGTGCGAAAACAGGTCCCGGAAATGTTCCCCGTCCATTGGCAGGAGTTCATCCCTCCTCGCTCAATACCTTTAGAGGCTGAGTATGCCCAAACACATTCGTAAGCGTGACGGACGTATCGAGACCTGGTCGGTGGACCGCATCGCCCAGGCCATTTTCAAGGCCCTCAAGGCCAGCGGCATCAAGGATCCGTTGCTTGCAAAGCGTCTGGCCAGCAAGGTGGAAGCGAAGCTCGCCGACGTGGACACTCCGGAGCAGGAACTGGTGCAGGATACCGTGGAGCAGGTCCTCATGGAATCCCGGCTCTACGGGGTCGCCAAGCGCTATATCCTGTACCGTGAACAGCGGCGGCAGATCCGCAGCCAGAAGGCCGCATTTTTAGACATCACGCAGACCATCGACAGCTATCTCAACAAGTCCGATTGGCGGGTGAACGAAAACGCCAATCTCGCCCACTCCTTCCAGGGCCTCATGCTCCACCTCTCTGGCTCCGTGCAGGCCCGCTACGCCCTGGAAAAATACCCGGAAGAGATCCGACAGGCCCATGAACACGGGTATTTCCATATCCATGACCTCTCCTTCGGTCTGGCTGGATACTGCGCCGGCTGGTCCTTGCGGGATCTGCTTTTGGAGGGATTCAACCTCGAGGGCCGGTGCTCTTCCGGACCCGCCAAGCACTTCGACTCCATCCTGGGGCAGATGGTCAACTTCCTGGGCACCCTGCAAAACGAGTGGGCAGGCGCTCAGGCGTTCAACAACGTGGACACCTATCTTGCCCCGTTCGTGCGCCATGACCGCTTGACCTACGATGAAGTCAAACAGGCCATGCAGAAGTTCGTCTTCAACGTGAACACCACCTCTCGTTGGGGCGGACAGAGCCCGTTCACCAACCTCACCTTCGATCTGGTGCCGCCCAAGCATATCGCCGGGGAAGCGGTGATCCTCGGCGGAAAACTCCAGGACTCCACGTATGGCGAGTATGCGGCGGAGATGGAGATGATCAACCGGGCCTTCCTGGAAGTCATGCTCGAAGGCGATTATCATGGCCGCATCTTTTCCTTCCCCATCCCCACGTACAACGTCACCGAAGACTTCCCGTGGGATTCCCCCGTGGGGGACCTGCTCCTTCGTCTGACCGCCAAATACGGCGCTCCGTACTTTCAGAACTTCATCAACTCCGACCTCAAGCCGGAAGACGTGCGCTCCATGTGCTGTCGGCTCCAGATGGATCTTCGGGAGCTGCGCAAACGCACCGGCGGGCTCTTCGGCGCGGGTGATCTCACCGGGTCCATCGGCGTGGTGACGCTTAATCTCCCCAAGCTGGCCTATCTCGCCCAAGGAGAGGAGGACTTCCTGGATCTGGTGCGCGAATATGCGGAGCTCGCCAAGGACTCTTTGGAGTTCAAGCGGAAGATGGTGCAGGACAACATGGACAAGGGGATGTTTCCGTTTTCAAGGCGGTATCTCAAAAACGGCCTGCGCGGGCATTTCAGCACCATCGGCATCGTGGGCGGCCATGAGGCATGCCTGAACCTTCTGGGCAAGGGCATCGATACCGAAGCCGGCATGCGACTCATGCAGCGCACCCTGGAGTATCTGCGGGAGATGACGGTACGATTCCAGGAGGAGACCGGAAACCTCTACAACCTGGAGGCGACCCCGGCGGAGGGGACGAGCTACCGCCTGGCCAAGATCGACAAGGAACTCTATGCCGACATTCATGCATCCGGAAACGGCGTGCCATACTACACCAATTCCACGCTGCTTCCGGTAAACGCCACGGCGGACGTCTTCGAGGCCCTGGAGCATCAAAACAAGCTCCAGCCGCTCTATACGGGCGGGACGGTGTTCCATTGCTTTCTTGGGGAAGCCGTGCCGGACACGGGGGCGCTGCGTTCGTTTATCATGAAGGCTTTGTCCAAGACCCGGATCCCGTATCTTTCCATCACTCCGACGTTTTCCGTGTGCAAGGATCACGGATACCTTGCGGGAGAGCACCACACCTGTCCGACGTGTGGAGCGCCTGCGGAAGTCTATACTCGGGTGGTGGGATATTACCGACCGGTGCAGCTCTGGAACAAGGGCAAGCAGGCGGAGTACAAGGACCGGAAGGTATACGCCATGGAGACGTGTTTGCGGGCATAGGAACTGTTGGGGAATACTGGAAAAACGCGAAGAGGCCGGGGAGAGATCCCCGGCCTCGCTGTTTGGTGACGGCGTGCTTGCGCTAGCGCAGCACGATCCCCACAAGCCCCATGGCGGCGCGCAAGACGCGGCGCAAGGGAAGGGTGCGTCGGGGACGGAGTTTTTGGGTGGAGAGGAATACGGTTATCTCACGCATGGTAGCCTCGGTTGTTGGATATTTTTCGACGAAACGTCAAAAGACGAGGCGCAACTAAGAATGATGTTTGGTTGAGTCAAGAAAAAAATGAACGCCTGAAAAAAATGAACGCCGCGAAGTTTTGTCGCGGCGTTCGGAAGGGCGGGTGGGATCTCCTCAGGAGCCGAGCAAGGCTTGCTGGGTGGCCATATCCCACTTTGCGGTGGAGGCAATGCCCCGGATACGCCGGAAGGCGTCCACTGCAGCCTGGGTGTGTTTGCCCCAGATGCCGTCGATCTTGCCGCGGTAGAGCCCCAGTTCCTTGAGTCGGCTTTGGATGGCCCGGGTGTCGGTGGGGTTGGCGGGGGAAAGGAGCGCGGCGTTTTGGTGCGCGCCGACAGAGTCTGGCGTCATGCTGGCGCGGGTGGCCGGGGTGAGCACGAGTTCGCAGTCTGCGGTGCTGAGCACCGTGCGGCTGATGGCGTGGATGAGGCGTGCCGATACGTGGAGGATGTGGCCGCTTTGTGCGTAAGTGCCGGTGAGCACCGCTTGGGCGGAGACAGGGCTTGCCAGTGCGCGCTCGTTGCGGGTGAGGGCGAACTCCCCTTGCATGGGGGTGATGCGCAAGGATTGGGCGCGCAAGCGCACTTCAGACAGGGAAAATCCCCACCGGGCCAGGGCGTCGGCGGTGCGTTCCGCGAGCAGGCGTCCCAGCGGCGAGGTGGCCTCGACGTCATCCAAGGGCACGAACACCGTAGGGACCACAGGTTGGCTGCGGTCCAGACGCAAGGTGAGGTTGGCGGCCAGTTGCTCCGCCAAAGAGTTGGCGGCCTCGGTCTCCGAAGTGGTGCGGCAGGAAGACGCCGTGGCCAAGGGAGCGGTCATCGCCAGGAGGAGTAGGAAGAAGAGCAGGGCACGCATGGCTTACTCCACAAGGATGTAGTGTTTGAGCGGAGAAGCGGGGATGGCGGGTCCGGGCTGGTAGAGGCGCTGCTCCTCCGGCGGGATGTAGAAAACCGTGCTCGTGTGGGCAAGGACGCGGGGGCCGAGGTAGAGCCCTGCAGTGAGCACCATTTCCGTGGTTGGCGCGTAGCGGGTGTACTCCCCTCGGTCTTCACGCACCACGGGGAGATCGAGGTAGCGGCCGCGTTCGTCTTTGCCTTGGACAAAGCCCGGGTTGGGCACTGTGCGGACGCGTCCGCCTTCCGTGCGCCAATGATGTTGAACCATTTGGGTGGTTATCTCCAGGGTGAGCGCTCCATCTGGCGTCGTGGCCAGGGGAATGCCCTGTTTGCTGAGGGATTCCAGAAGAAATTGGCGGAAGTTTTGGGCAAAGGGGGTGGTCCCCATAGGGGCGAGAAAAACAGGGAGGCTGCCGTCCGGATAGGCGCGTAGATAGGCTTCGGCCATGACGAGTCCTACGCGGCGGGCAGCCTCCTGCCAATGCTGGGCGCTCTCCAGGGTGTGCTGGGTGGTGAAGGCAAAGCCTACCGGCGCCGGCACCCGGGCGGTTTGCAGATCGGTTTCGGGGCCAAAGGGCAGGATGCGGCCCGCGCATGCGGTAAGCAGGGCAAGGGCAAGGATGGGGGCAGAACGCATGGGACCTCCTGTGCGCCGGGAAGGTGCGCTTTCTCGGTGTATCGGCATGGAGGAGGAAAACTTTAGGTCGAGAGCGCCCCCGGGAATCAGTTGCGGCAGGCTTTCCAGCACCCAGCGGGCAGGGATGGTCCGCTGCCTTCAGTTCAGTGCCCCCGGTACCAGAGGGGAGCTTTTCCATTTCGTAAGATGATCATCATTGCCGGGACAAAGCATCAAGGAAAGCCATGTACGGCCGTGCGATGTTTGTTGAATGTCCCCTATGTTCCCGGTGCGAGCTGCTCCCCACCCAGAGCATGCGCTAGGGGGCTCCCCCAGGGGAGCCCTGGATACCTCCGTGGATGCGGCTAGAAATAGAGGTCACGCTCTCCTGCCTCGAGTCGGGTAAACCGCTGGAGGAGAACGGCCTTGCGGTGGCTATCGGGGTAATTTTCCAATTCTTGGGCTAAGAGGGTCTCACCTGCCTGGCGGGTGGCCGGGGAGGCGTAATCGAGAAGGTATTCTTTGAAAGTGAGCATGGCGTTGGGGCGGCAGAAGTCTTGAATGAAGCCTTTTTTGGCCAGAGCCATGAAGTGCTCTCCGGTGCGACCCAAACGATAGCAGGCGGTGCACCAGGAGGGGATGTAGCCATGTTCCCGAACAATGGCGCCGATGACCTCGTCGAGGGAGCGGTTGTCGCCAATGCAGAACTGCTGCACTTCAGGCCGGTTGTACTCGGGGTCGGAGTAGGCACCAGGATAGGTACGTGAGCCTGCAGAAAGTTGGGATACCCCTACTTCCAGGAGTTCCTTGCGCAACTCCGGTCGCTCCCGCGTGGTGAGGATAAGGCCGGTGTACGGTACGGCCAGTCGTAGTACTGCCACGATTTTCTTGAATTGGTGGTCCGACACGGGATGCGGCGGATGGAAGGCGACTTCCGAGCCCAACGCCGGCTCCAATCGAGGGAAGGAGATGGTGTGCGGCCCCACGCCGAAATCTTTCTCCAACTGTGCCGCATGATACAGCAGACCGAGGACTTCGAAGGTGGAGTCGAAAAGCCCAAAGAGCGCTCCAAGGGCTACGTCGTCAATACCGGCCTCTTGGGCCCGGTGCAAGGCATAAAGACGCCAGAGGTAGTCTTGTTTGCGACCCGCTGGATGCATGGCGGCATAGGTTTCTTGATGGTAGGTTTCTTGGAAGCATTGATAGGTGCCAATGCCTGCCTCGTGGAGCAGGCGAAAGCCTTCGACATCGAGGGGGGCGCAATTGATGTTGACCCTTCGGATCTCTCCGCTCTTTTGTGATGTTACTGCATAGACGGTATGGACGGTCTCGGCGATCCATTGGGCACCGAATTTGGGATGCTCACCGTATACCAGAAGCAGACGCTTATGCCCGATGTTTTCCAATACCTCGACTTCTCGCCGAATCTTTTCCTTGGAAAGCGTCTTGCGGATAAGTTCTTTGTTTTTGGCATTGAATCCACAGTACCTGCACTGATTGGAACATTCGTTGGTGATGTAGAGCGGAGCAAAAAGAACGAGCCTGTTCCCATAGATACGTTTTTTGACATGGAGCGCAGCGTCGAAGATTGCCGCATCGATATCTCGGTCTGTATTTTGGAGCAGAATAGCCGCCTCTTTGGGAAGAAGCCCCGTGCATGTCTTTGCTTTTTCAATGATATCGAGAGCCTGTTCAGATGATGCTGTTTTTGCCGCCTCTATGTCCTGCCAGATTTGGTGTTCGTCGATGAAATTGGGTGTGCTCTTTTTCATGGCGTCATCCTCCTCTACGCTACAAATGATTTGACGCGAACGCCTTCGACCATGCCCAGTTTTCCCGTGAGGGCGCCTACCTCATCGGTGGTCGCCTCGACGATGAGGCCGATGACATGGATGCCTTTTTCCCGAAAAGGCAGACCAATGCGGCCGGCGATGAGTTCTGCGTATTCGCTGAGGAGGGCGTTGACTTCAGGAGCGGCATTTTTGCGCTCCCGGATAAAAATGCCAATGATACCGATGCGTTTCTCCATCATCAAGACTCCTTTGAGCTGCGGAGGAGAACGCGGCGGCGGTGGGGGCGCGAACAGAACATGCCTCTCGGGCAAGTGTGTTCTCGCCCTGAGGTTCAGGGGACCCCTTCCCGCAGGCATGTTCTCCGCCAATGGCTATGTGCGGAGGCATCATGCCTTGGGCTGGGGGAGGAGTCAATATTTTTTTACAAAAAAAGAGTATAAAATAGAAATTAGTGTTACTATAATAAAAAAATATTTGAAATTTTTTATCTTTTTGAAAAGCTTTTTTTCTTTGCAGAAAGAATGTTGACACTAATGAATACTCAATTCTAAATGGTAACACATTTCTGTGGGGCCAATGGGTGCACGGTGCTGCTTGCGGGAAAATTTCCAAGTAAGGAGGTGAGCATGCCCTCGGAACTGGCGGCAGTGCCGTCACCAACTCGTTGAAAAAACAAGGAGGTAAAGGCGTATGGAACGGATTATCATGGAAAAAGTGGAGTATGAAGACCACGCTCCGGATCCCAAGGCGAATCCGGATGAACTGTACTTCATCAAGATTGACCCAGAAAAATGTATTGGTTGTGACACTTGCCAGCAGTACTGTCCTACCAATGCCGTATATGGTGAGACAGGAGAGCCGCATAGTATTCCTCATATTGAACTATGTATTAATTGCGGCCAATGTCTGACGCATTGTCCTGTTGGAGCAATTTATGAGGCTCAGTCTTGGGTTTCTGAAATTGAAAAGAAGCTCAAAGATCCAAACATCAAAGTTATAGCAATGCCTGCGCCTGCTGTTCGGTATGCTTTGGGTGATTGTTTTGGGATGCCTGTTGGATCAGTTTCCACAGGAAAGATGCTCAGTGCATTGCAGAAGCTTGGCTTTGATCATGTGTGGGACAATGAGTTCACGGCCGATGTGACCATCTGGGAGGAAGGTACGGAGTTCATTGGTCGGCTCACCAAAAAGATCGACGCCCCCTTGCCGCAGTTTACGTCGTGCTGTCCGGGCTGGCACAAGTATGTGGAGTCGTTCTATCCAGAACTTCTTCCGCATCTCTCGACGGCCAAGTCGCCCATTGGCATGATGGGGGCTTTGGCCAAGACCTACGGCGCTGATACCATGAAGTATGATCGCGCCAAAGTTTATACGGTCTCTATCATGCCGTGCACGGCCAAGAAGTACGAAGGGATGCGTCCGGATTTGTGGTCCAGTGGTTACCACGACATCGACGCGACCATCGACACCCGTGAATTGGCGTATATGATCAAGAAGGCGGGGATTGACTTCGCGAACCTTCCCGATGGCTCTCGGGATACGCTGATGGGCGAGTCCACGGGCGGCGCCACCATCTTTGGAGTGACCGGGGGCGTCATGGAAGCGGCCTTGCGCTATGCCTATCAAGCCGTCACCGGCAAGAAACCGGAGACCTGGGACTTTAAACTGGTGCGTGGGCTCGGTGGCCTCAAAGAAGGCACCGTTACCGTGGGTGACGTGAAGGTCAATGTGGCAGTGGTCCACGGGGCCAAGCGTTTCCGCGACGTGTGCGAAACCATCAAGTCCGGTAAGGCGCCATGGCATTTTGTAGAATTCATGGCCTGCCCGGGCGGCTGTGTTTGTGGCGGTGGTCAGCCCATTATGCCGGGTGTCCTCGAATCCATGGACCGCACCACGACCAAGTTTTATGCTGGGCTCAAGAAGCGGCTGCGCATGATGGCAGAAAATAAGGCCTAAGGAGAGAAGACCATGCGTATGATGGAGTTTACTCGTCGTCAGTTTCTGAAGGTGGGGTGCATTGCCTGCGGCGCTACATTGGTGAGCTTGCGGTGGACGGCGCGGGCAGTCGCTGCCGCCAAAACCCTCAAAGACTATATGCTCGACCGTATCAATGGGGTATACGGAGCGGATGCCGGTTTCAAATTCCGTGCATCTCAAGAAAATCCTCAGGTCATCAAACTGTACAAAGATTGGCTGGAACACCCCAATAGTCATAAGGCCCATCAGTTCCTCCACATGCATTTCACTGATCGCTCGAAAGGTGTGAAGCGTCTTATCGCTGATGGCAAGTATCCGAATCCGCGTGCCAAGGAATTCCAAGGAAATACCTATCCGTATGAATAACGGATGATGTGCGTTCCTTCCCCATGGCCTGAGATCAGGAAATTTTCTGCGTTCGAGGGTTGGGGAATGGGATTTTTACCTCCGTGTACAACAGCTCCGGATATCCTCCATATCAACCAGTTCAACGAATCGCATTCATTGATTGCGGTAGGAAAATCCGGACCACCATCTTGAAATGGTCGTTTTTTCGCTTCATAATGAATATTGGGAATTGCATTTCCTTATGAGGTGCAGGCGCGCGGTAAGGCGCCCATCGAATATTTTGTTGAGGAAACGGGCTGATGAGAGACTGTTGCGTACCGTGGCGGAGCACCGCCTCTTCGTCGAGAGGGAGGGCTATGTCTCTTGGGAACACCCATGGGCCCCTAACACCCGCCGACTTGCGGGACTATGCAGCACGCCGGTCGCTGGACGATTTGCGCGCTGAGGCCAATGCCGCGTGCGAGGCGGTTTGGGGAAATCGCGTCTTCGTGCGGGGATTGGTGGAGATTTCGAACCACTGCGCCATGGACTGCCTGTACTGCGGCATTCGATGCTCCAACCAGCGCATCGCCCGCTACCGCCTCTTTCCTGAGGAGATCGTTGCGCTGGCCCGTGAGGGGTATGCCCGGGGTATCCGCACCTTCGTGCTGCAGGGAGGCGAAGATCCCGCCTTCTCCACGGATGACTATTGCCGCATGGTGGAGGGTGTCCGAAAAGCCACAGGCGGCGAGGCGGCGGTGGCCTTGAGTCTCGGCATCCGCCCCCGAAGCCACTACGCGGCGTTCAAAAATGCGGGGGCCGATCGCTACCTGCTTCGCTTCGAGACTAGCGACGAGGCGTTGCACACGCATTTGCGCGGCGGCGTGCCCTACGCCCGGCGACTGCAAGCCCTGTTCGATCTCAAGGAACTGGGTTTCGAGGTGGGATCGGGCTTCATGACGGGGCTTCCTGGCGAGAGCGAGGCCACGTTCTACAACAATATCCTGCTCTGTCGGGAGCTGGAACTGGACATGGTGGGCGTGGGTCCTTTCATCCCTCACCCGGACACCCCCTTGCGCAACGCCCCCGCTCCGTCACTGGAGCCAACGCTTCAGGCGGTAGCGCTCGTGCGCCTGCTGCTCCCCTACGCCAACATACCCGCCACCACGGCGGCGGGGTCTATGGACCCGCTGGGGCGTGAGAAGATGCTGACCTCGGGGGCCAATGTGCTCATGCCGAACCTATCGCCCACCGCGGCGAAGCAGCGCTATCGGATCTACCCGGGCAAGATCTGCATCGACGAAAGCAGCGCGGTCTGTCTGGAAGATGCACGAAAACGCGTCGCCTCCGTTGGGAAGGTGCTTTCCTTCGAGCGCGGCGACTCCAAAAGCGTGGAGTTGCGCCGTGCATGCTGAAGCCTTTTGGGGCCCGGAAACCGCCGCTGCTCTGCGAAACTTCGGTGAGGGCTCGACCCCGGCGCCTTTCGTGCGGGCATTGGCGGAGGTGAAGCTGGCCTGTCTGCGGGCGGTGCAGGAGACGGAACGGCGCTGGCCTGACGAGGTCTTCGCCGCGCTGGAAGCGGCTTGCCTCGAGGTGGCGGCGGGGAAATACCCGGAACGCTTCCGCCTGCCCCTCATGCAGGGGGGAGCGGGCACAAGCCTCAACATGAACATGAACGAGGTGTTGGCGTCGCTGGTGGGGGGGCTCGATCCCATTGAAGATATCAACCGCTACCAGTCAACCAACGACGTGGTGCCCACCGCGGTCACCATCTCGCTCTATCGCTTGCTCACGGAGGTGGAACGCGAGGTCATCGAGCTGCAGGAGGCGCTGGTGGCCTGGGAGCGGCAATCCGAGAACCTGTTGATGGAAGGGCGCACGGAGATGCAGTCCGCGCTGCCCATGACTTTGGGGCAGGTTTTCGGGGCCTGGGCAGGGGCGACGGAGCGCGACCGCTGGCGGCTGAACAAGCTCAAGGAGCGCATCCGCACCATTCCTCTGGGCGGCACGGCCATCGGCACCTGTTTTTCCGCGCCTCAGCGCTACATCTACGCGGCGGAACGGGCATTGCGAAGTATCACGGGGCTTCCCCTTTGCCGGAGCCAGAATCTCCCCGACGAGATCTCGAACCTCGATGCCTGGGCGGAACTGGCGAACGGCTTCGCCCTGTGCGCGGTAAACCTGTTCAAGATGTGCGGTGATCTGCTGCTCTACACCTCGTCGATGGTGGGGGAAATGGAGCATCCGCGCCTGCAGGCGGGGTCGTCGATCATGGCGGCGAAGACCAACCCGGTGATACTGGAGCATGTCCGAGGGCTGGCCGTGCACGTGCAGGGCGAGGCCTGGAAGGTGGGGCAGTACGCGGCCGCGGGACAGTTGCAGTTGAACCCTTTTCTCCCGCACACCTGCGCCGCGTTGCTCTCGGCAGGCGAGGCGCTCCAGTGGGCCATAGCGGCCTTCCGCACGCGCTTTCTGGACGGTCTGCGGGTGAACGCGGCGCGCATGGAGCGTAATCTGGCAGGCTCGCTCGCCATGATGAACGCTCTCACCCCCAAGCTGGGCTATCACCGGGTCAAGGAGCTCTACGAGAAGGCGCCGTCGCCTCCTGCGTCGCTGGAGGAATTGGCCGCCCTGGTGGCGCGGGAAACGGGCACGCCCCTCGAGGAGGTGCGCTCGTGGCTTTCGCCCGGGCGCCTGGCGGGCATGAACGGAGGCAACGCATGATCAATACGCCGCTGGCGGAACAGGTGCGCATCGTGCTGGCCGGAGACCGAAACAGCGGCAAGTCGTCGCTGATGAACAACCTCTTCGGCAAGGAAATCTCCATCGTCACCGACCGGCCGGGCACGACCACGGATCCGGTGACCAAGAGCTTTGAGCTGGGGCCGCTGGGCCCTGTAGCCTTCTCGGACACGGCGGGGCTCGACGACGACGAGCGCGATGGCGAGATCGGCGCACACCGTCGCCGCCGCACCGAGGAACTCTTGCGCGAAGCACATCTGGTGCTCTTGGTGACGCCGGGGAATCGCCCTCTGTCGCTTTCGGAGAAGGCGTTGCTGGAGGCGATTCGAAGCTCGGGACGACCCGTGGTGGCGGCGCTCACCTTCGCCGATCGGCCGACGGACGCATCGAAGGTCGAGGCATTACGGGATCTGCCCCATGCGACGGTGGACAATCTCTCGGGGCGCGGGGTGATGGAACTGCGTAAATTGCTCATCCGGGTGGCTGAGGGGATCGACCCTGAGATGACGCCAGTGGAGGGGTTGGTGCAGGAGGGGGATCTGGTGCTGCTGGTGATCCCCATTGATCTCGCGGCGCCCAAAGGCCGGCTGATTCTGCCGCAGGTCGAGACGATCCGTGACCTGTTGGACCGGGATTGCGGGGTGCTGATGGTGAAGGAGCGGGAGCTTTACGAATTTTATCGAGCCCTCCCGAGGCGGCCGAAGCTCGTGATCTGCGACAGCCAGGTGTTCAGCAAGGTGGCGGCGGACGTTGATGCGGATCAGCCGCTCACGAGCTTTTCGATTCTTTTCGGGCGGAAGAAGGGGGATCTGGCGGCCTACGTGCGGGGCGTGCGGGCCCTTGGGCAGGTGCCGCCGGGGGCGCGGATTTTGGTGCTGGAGTCATGCAGCCATCATCGGCAGGCCGATGACATCGGCACGGTGAAGATCCCCCGGCTCTTCAAGCAGTTGGTGCAGCAGGACGCGCACTTTTCCTTCGCTCGGGAGCTGCCGCCTGACGAGGAACTCAAGGGGTTTTTCATGGTGATCAATTGCGCGGGGTGCATGGCGAGTCGCCTGAAGATCATGCACCGGCTGCATACCATGCAGCGCTTGGGCGTGCACACGCTCAACTATGGACTCTTTCTGGCCTGGGCCAACGGCCTGCTCCCCCGGGCATTGGAACCTTTTCCCTATGAGTATGCGGTCTTCCTTCGGGGGGCTCCTCTGGTATAGGTTTTTTTGGGACACCGAATTGGGATTAGAGAGACTCCCCACGAGGTGATTCATGAGCAAACAAAACGACAAGGGAATGTCGGCCGTCTCCCCGGTGGAGGGAGGCCGCAGGCCGACTGGAACCGGGGAGACGAAGGCAGCTCGCAAGCGATTCTGGGCACAGAGGGCAGAGAAAGAAAGGCTGGAAGATGGGGAGAATCGATGGTGCAAAGAGGTGCTTCGGAAAGATGTGAAACGGGCGCAAACCCTTTAGAAACAAGGGGAAAAAGAAAACCCGTCACCCCGGAGAATGACCCCAGAGAGACGGGTTTGTCTTTTGTAAATGGTGGAGGGAACGACGACCTACCGCAAAACAGTCTCAAAGCACGCGCTCCTCGTAACTCCTTGATAATAAACGCCGAAGTCATTTCGCACAACCACTTCCCAACAACCCGACCAGAGAAACGATTTTCTCCCCTGATTTCCCGGCATCGGACGAGGATGACGGGTTTGCAGTAAAACCGGATACCTGACGTCGAGCCGCAACAACTTCGAATCCGGTTTTCGGACGCCGGTTCGGTTCCCGAAATGGGAATCGAATTGAGCATCCAGGGCAAGCAATCCTGCCTCCGGTGGCGTCATGGCTCACACCTTTTTCGCCACGTAAACGCCGTAGCTGTAGTAGTCGCGGAATTTTTCATACAGGGCTATTTCGTGCCGTTCCGCATCGACGATAGCCTTGGCCTGGTTGCTGTGGCCATGCCGCTCCAGAAACGCATCAAAACGGCTCTGCATGGGGCGATAGTAATTTTCAAGCCAACAATGGACCGGCAGGATAAAGTAGCCTTCCGGGATATAGCCATGCCGCTCAAGGAGCCCGATCTTTGCTGATGCGACATCGATCTCCGGGTACTCGGTATCCCAATGGGACTGGAGCTCCGGCGGTCGTGTGGCGCTGAGCCAGGTGATCTCAGAAACGATGAGCTTTCCACCGGGCTTCAGGAATCGCCTCCAGGCTGATACCCCGGCTTCGAAGCCCATGTTGTAGACGGCCCCTTCGGACCAGATCACGTCGAATTCTCCCTCCGTGAAAGGCAGGGCATCCATGGAGCAGTTCAGCGGGGTGATCCTGTCCGCAACGCCGTGGTCGCTGGCTCTGGTCTGAAGCTCGTCGAGAAACTCCGGGAGGAAGTCCACGGCGGTGATGTCGGCATCCAGCTCCTTGGCCAGGAGGATAGTGGATGCGCCAGTGCCGCAGCCAACATCCGCGATCTTCAGCGGACGCGACCGGTCGAGTCCGGCCAGCTCCATCGCCCGTTTTGTTTCATCGTCCCCGCCTGGCCCTTGCCTGAAATTTGATCTATGCAGATCAAGCAGAAGCTGCATTTGCAAATCATCCATATTCCTTCCTCATTCAATACGCCGGATCAGCCCTTGGGCGGATATGGATCGTTCCCATGGCTATCCTTGTTCTGGATCTTCCCGTCCTTGCCGTGGATGTAGAACTCGGTCCCCTGGTTCTGGCTGATTTTGCGCCCAGCATCGACGGCATCCTGCTTCTTGTCGAAATGGCCGCTGCTACGGGTCGCGCCGTCTTTCTTGACGTCCCAGCCGCCGTCGGCGTTGGGCACAACATGATGTGATCCTGGTTTCTTTGGCATGGTCGTCTCCTGTTTACTTGTAAAAATTTCCCGATGAGATTTGCAGTATGTACATCAGCCACGAATCGGTTCTGAGGAGAATGGCCCTGAGCTGCTCATCGGTCAGCGCAGTCTCCAACTCGTGAACCCGATTGAACAGATCGATCATCTTCACCAGCGCCCGGGTATCGTGCACCAGGAAGTCGGTCAGTGGATCGTTGTTCAGCTCCCGGCAGATATAAAGTACCCTGGCTCGACGTGTAGGCTTGCCGTCATGTAGCAGATCCTTCTGGTTGGACACACCCGGAATCCACGTGGCGACGAGATCATCGGGTGCCAAACGCCTGAGCAGATGGTTCCACAGCTCCCTAAGCGAGCTCAGAATGTGCCTTGCCCGGTCGGCATTGTTCCCATGCAGGGCATCTCGAGCGCCGATGTACGGCCGAGCGAGTCCTGGATCGACTTGCTGCAGGAGAGCGATGCAGCCTGATGTTTCCAGTTCCACCTCAGCGACAAGCTGAATTTCCGTTTCGGCCTCGTCCTCATCCCGTTCATCCCAGGGCCGAAGGGTCTCGAGCGCGAAGCTGGTGGTGTAGATTTCACGGGTGGCCCCAGGCAAAACGAAGGCAGGCAGACGCGTGATGTCCGAGATCTCCCGCAGTGACTCTGCCAAACTCCCATACGAGGCAGCCGCGTGAGCTATCGAGCTTTCCAGTCCCGAGATGACCGGCATCTCGATCTGGAACCGACTCTTTATGGCCTCGAAATCGATGCCCGCCATGAGCCGTTCTGTGGCTGTAAGTCGCAGGGAGGTATCACACAGGGCCAGCTTGGTAGAGGCCTGAAGCTGTGAAAGGTGCGAGAAGTCGTGCTGGATGGGCTTGATTGTATCAAGCCATGACTGATGTGCAGCCGTAAGGCTCTCGGCAATGCGGCTTGTTGCGGTGGTCTGCTTTATCAGCTCCTGCCAGTGTTGATTGGCACTTGCAATCTCCTGTATCCGGGCCATGGCTCCAGACATTTCGAGGGCGCGACTGATTTCCAACTGCTGACGACGGATGGGTTCCAGCGTGCGTTCCATTTGCTCGATTACGCTCAGATAGGGCGGCTTAGCCATCCGGTTGATGGCCTCCATGTCCTGATGGAGCTTGGCGAGAGCAGATTTTGCAGTTTTCAAATTGTCTGACATATAACCACGATTTGTTGATTGCGTTTCCCGTTACATGAGTTCATTCATTCGCTCCTGAAAATATCTTGGGTATTTTTCCATCACCGCATTGGCTCCGTCCCGGTCTTTTTTCAGCGCCTTCACGAGATCCTTCTTCTGAGTCGCTGCCAGGTTCAAGGATGCGGCAAGGTCCTGAGCGATGACGCGGTCTGAAAAGCCAAGCTCGTAAAGGGCAATGGTGGTTTCGGTCGGCAGACCATATTTCAGTCGCTTTTGGAAAATTTGGAGACGATTGATCGGGTCACCTGTTCCTTCGCGGTCCAGCATTTCTACAAATTCACACAATGCACTCACAAGAAGAGCCCCATCGTAGGCAAGACCACCCTCGCAGATATCAATGATATTTTCGATTTTGACTTTCCTGGGCCTCTTTCCCTTACCGAGCTTGCATTTATTATTGTCGGCAATTCTGAAAAGCTGATGAAATGGAGTTCCTGAAATCCACTTCTTCGTAATTTCTTTCAGGACGTCCTTCTTGTCGAACTTATTGAAAGCTTTGTTGTGTACATGCCCCATTATTAATGGCCACACGAGGTCAAGAGCTTCGTCTCCATTTTGGGCGTCAAGAAGTTCATCAGCGTTATCTTGAACCCACCCCTCAATCGCCTTGGCATCATTGACACCATAGAGTGTTTTGCCAAATGCTTTCCGCCGATTAACGTCAGTAATATTCTTTGATATGTTTTCCGCCAGAAGCTTGAACAATTCTTGAATCTGTTCCCGTTTCTCATCATCAGCCAAGAAGTACGCCAATGTCTGTTCCGCGAGATCAGCAATGTCTGCCTCCGTCAGCCCATTATCAACAGCATCCCAGTTGGAGAGAAGAAAGCCTTCGATGGAGGCGAGAGTCAGGCTGAAAAATTCGAATTGCGGTTTAACCGCATCGACCGTGAAACCGTTTCCACCGTATTGTTTAGCAATCTTGCTGATAATTTCATTCAGGGAATCCCACCCGGCTATATGAGCTTTGGCAAAAGACAGGATGTCCCATGTCAACGAATGATTCTTTTTGTCTTTTGACTTGGTACGGTCATTCCGGATAACCAGAGGGATCAGTTGAAAGAGGCTGCTTGCGCATTCCTCTGACTTGGTTGGATCAAGCAGCTCCTTGACTATATCCCACCGCCAACCGTCTTTTCGGTTGCGGCGCTTGTCATACACAATAGGGTCGGCAAACAAAATGCTGCCTTCAGTATGCATCCCGGCTCGGCCCGCTCGGCCAATGAGATTGTGGAAATCGCGAACCTTGATGCGCTCCATGCCCTGGTAGACGCTGGTAACAATGAGGTACCGGATTGGGAGATTTACGCCCTGCGCCAGTGTGGAGGTGCAAACAACGAACCGCACGAGGTTTTCACGCATAGCGTGTTCCACTGAAAGGCGGATGCCATGTGGTGTATTGCCATGATGAGAAAATATGCCATGCTCGGCACTCATTGAAGCCGATGCTTCAGGTCCAAGATTCGCAACATGGAGGTAATGGAGCCGTTCAACCTCCCTTCGATCTGAGAATTCTTGTGGGAGTGGAAGCGGAATACCACGATCAATGAATTCTACCGCTTTTTCACAGATGCTTGTCGCTGTTGATTTTCTGCCACAGAAGATGGCGATGCTTCCATTAGGGGTCAGTTTTATACCGAGATAGAGTGCAATGGCCTGGCCATCGTCCCTCTCTGGAAAGTGACGATCTTTCTGCTCTCTGCCTCTTTTCCCGAGATTGAATCTTTCAATCACCCTCGGAACGAAAAACTCGCCTTGTTCGGCGTCACGGCTGTCGACGTACTCGATCCTTCCCAACTGATCGAGCCAGCTTGCGAACCCGACCGACCTGAAAGTCGGAATCAGAGTTGTTCCTTCGACGACATTGGGCTCCCCGTTCAGCCATTTTCCAACAGCCTCGGCGTTGCTGATGACCGCTGAGATCAGCACCTTCTGGGTTTTTTCAGGAATCATGGAGCGCAGCGATGTTAGGAGCAGCTCGTATGTGATGCCTCGGGTGCCGCTGTCGAACTGGTGGCCTTCATCAAAAACCAGCAGGCCAACGTGGGCAGCCAGCTCCGGAGCGTGCCGAAGAACGTAGAGCAGCTTCTCGGGGGTTACGACCAGGACCTGTTGGTGTCCCAAGAGTTCGGCAATCTCGAAGTCGGTCTGTAGGGCATCGGATAACTCATCCACCCTGGTGGGTTCGTTGTGGAATGCCTCGACGAGACTGTTCTTGATCTCATGGCACAGTGCCCTGAACGGGGCGATGATGATGGCCAGTGACACGCGGTCGGCCAGAAACGCGCTTCGAAGGATCAGCTCCGTTGCCTTCGTTTTGCCAGCGCTGGTGGGCATTTGAACGATGGCAGACTCGCCTTTGAGAACATCCGCCTGGCCCAAAAGGTGTTGTGCAGGCCAGAGTTCCTTGATGAACGAATCCTTTTGCAGCGCATGGAGCCATTTGTCTCGGGGCAGCCCGGAATATGACGGCAAAGCCTTCCAGGCGGAGTTTTCCAGCTTTTTCCTCAGAACGGCCGCGATCACATCACCAAACAGAAGCTGCCTGGGCGTGCCGAATTCATAGACGGCGTCCCGCAGCTTCGTGGCCAAATCGAGGAGATTTTCTTCGCCGTTCCCATCCTCAAAAAACTGGAGAATCCACTTTGAAATCCCGTCGATGAATCCGCCGAACGGCCCCTCAGCTCCATCAAAATAGGTTCCCAGATCGGCCTGCAGCAACCAGAGCAACAGGTCCTCCAAACTATCGCCATCCAGATCAGGACAGTCACCATTGATGCGCTTCGCCAATACCGACGCGCTTCCGGGAAGATCACACAGGTAATAGGAGGCGGAGCCCAGAAGCACGAGGTATGGATCAAGTGTCTCGTTCAGCTTTGATTGGAGGTAGGAGTCGAAAAAGCGGGCGGAAAATAGCAGATTGTTTTTTAGCTCTGCGAGGGAATCGGGGTCTGGCTCCTCCCGGTTGATGGCGGCGGCGAGGTCACCAAGCAGGCCAATCGAAATGGTGAAGAGCTTGGCCGGATCTTGGGTGATCTTGATGTGATGCTCTTCCGGTACGCCGTACTCGAGCATCTTTGCTTTTGACCGGGTGACGCCCAGCAGGAGTTGAGATTTCTGTTCAGGCCTCATCCGCAGCCCTCCTGTAGAGCTCGTGGACGAGTGCCATCATCTGATCCCCTTTGATAACCACTAACGCAAGGTCACCTGAATGCGGATGAGAGGATGCATCGGTCGAGGATGTCAGGTGGTCGTCAAAAAGCGGATTCTCAAAGAGCGCGACAGCCCCATAAACTTCCTTGTATGGGTGATCTACTTGGTTTTGGAAACGCTCAATTTTTTCGGCATCATCGAGCTCATTCCGACCATGCAGCCTTTGCTTGATCGCATTTAAAGACTCCGCCTTCCGTGTGATGTCTTTTGCTGAGCCATCTACAGCATCTTGAAGTCTAGCCTTGGCCTTCTTCCCTGAGAATTGCGCCTTCGCTTCAAAGATCGCCAGCCTATCCTTCGAAGAGGCTTTGCCATCCTTGACGATATGAAAGCCGATGATGTCACTGCCTTTTGTCGACTCGTTCCGGATGGTTTTGTCGCCATAACGAGTGCGTGGAACCCAGTAGCCAAGCAGGTATTCAAGAAAATCGGCAACCAGTACTTCTCCAAAGTCGCCAGCGCGGATACTGGGTCCTGGGGCATTTTTTGGGTCCGGGAACTTTATGGTGTTGAGATACTCTCCGCGAGAGCACTTGTACCCTCTGCGCCAGTAATCGATCTCGCTGTCAAAGCAGTAGTGATTCCGAAAATGCCTGACCCAGGCAGAGAGCACTGCCTCGTCGTTCTCATGACGGAACTCCCAGACCTCGACCTCCTTGCCGTCGGCGGTCTTCAGTCGTTCACCGGTGTCGACCAGCCATTTAGTGTGTTCCGAAGTCCAAGGCATTCACGTCCCGTCCCTGATTTATTTGTCCTTCAATTTCAACAACTCATCGTCCAGCCCATAGCGAACCACGTCGATGCGGTCGCTGCGTTGGGATACAAAATCACCGGTCAACACGGGGAGCTGAAATGGGAAGAATGCCGGGTTGTTCAGGAGCAGACCCAATGCGCCCTTGGCCTCCGGGGTGGCCAGGAGTGCGGATTCGAACATCAGGATGGCCAGGTTTGGCTCGGCAATGTTCACCGGAGCGGCTTTCTCATAGCAGCCTTTGGCCTCGGAATCCTTCAAGGCTCCCCAGGCCACAAAGGAACGGATGACAAATCTCGCGTAGCGGCTCACGGTCTGCCGGTCGCCATATTGTTCCTTGAGGCGGTTGATGATCTGCGTCTGGGTCACTTGGTCCTGCAAGGCCAGCAGACGGCCGGTTTGCCGGGCCACATTGAACCAGAACGGATAGACTGCCGAGATCATCCCCCAGTGGATCGCCAAGGCCATGGACGGGTTTTCCCGCAAAAACGCCAGTGAGGCATCCCGGAATGGAATCAACTCGGGGTCGGGAGAGACCCAGATCTTCATCAGGTTGTTCACCACAAAGGTCCGGGTCTGATCGCTTCGTTCGCCCTCGGAGCCATTGCCTTTTCGGTCCGCGAGGAACTCATGCAGCTCCTGACGGATGGTTTTGGCCTCGAGCCCCGCAAGCAGCAGATTGGCTGCCTTTTGCATCCACTCGAAACGGATCGCCTGCTTGATGCCAATGGCTTCATGTCTTTTGCCCATCACCGTGTTCTCCTTTCAAACTTCACAAGGGGCACGATGACTTCTTCGATGGCTACACCGCCGTGACCTACGATGGCATCTCCCGGATTCACGAATGCGTCGCGGCCACCGGCTACCAGAGGGAAATAATCTGCGGGCAACCCGACCGGCTGCCACTCGTGGGCAAAGGGGAAGGCCCCAGCCACCTGAGCGCGGAGTTCCGGCGTGGGATAGACACGAACCCGCTCGCCGCGAGTTTCGGCAATCACCCCTTCAGATGGGCGGCCTTTGCCGTCGCATTGGATGTTGCCGTGATCGGCTGTCAGCCAGACCTCATAGCCGTATTCCAGCAGTTGGTCGACAAGCGAAGCCAGGAATCCACCCTGGCACCACTGCTTGATCTGATTGTGCATCCCGGCCGAGCCGAGTTGCATGCCGTGCATGATCTTGTCGACCTTGTCCACGACCAGCCCCACCACCTTGGTTTTCCCGGGGTGGATTGCGGAGTCGAGGACGCCCGCAGCATCACCGTCGCCAAGTCCGCGCTGGTAGGCGACATCCAGCCGGGACAGGCCATGGCCTTCCCAGAACTGCTTCCAAAGTTTCTCTTCGCTGTTGGTCGAGTTGATGGATGACGGAAAATAGAGCGGCGGCTTGCCCGAGAAGATCGATTGCCGCGATACCGAGGTCAGCGTCGGAATCCAGGCGAAGGTTGCGGATTCGCGCATGACCAGATTGGCGTCCTGCTTTTGCAGAAGCTGGCGAATGGTCACCCATTGGTCCAGGGCCAGGCCATCGACCACGATCAGCGCAGCACGGCTACTACCGGAGTCCTCGATGTCCCGAGCCAGGCGGCGCGGCACGTGGTGGAGCATGGCCGGATTGGTCGGCGGAAGGTTGATCAGGCTGGAGTAGTGATCGGTCAACCAACCGGCAAAGGTCGTGTTTAATGCATCGCCGATTTCCCTGAGACGGGTCTGATGCTCGGTGCTGTTGCCGCAATGAACCAGCGCAGAGAGTTCGGCCCATTTCAATGCGAAGGCGGTCCAGTCCGAGTAACGCGCTTCCGCAGTGGGCAGCTCCTTCTCGACAAGGCCAAACAAGCGAGAGATCCGCAGCTCGTCATCGTCCACGCCGGAGGTGGCGATGCCGCTTCGAACCCAGGACCCGGCGTCCACTTCAATGTCCTTGGCCTCGACTGGGGTGAGTTTCCCTTCCAGGAACAAGTTGTCGATATAGACCTTGATGTCCTGATGGTCGAACGGCAGGCGGTCAGGGCCGGGATATTTGAGGCCGTATTCCGGCGAATCTTCCCGCACCTGATTGGCGCTGCCGAGCCTTGATAGAAAGAGCGGCCAGCGTTCCTGCAAAAAGGCGAAGAAGGCTTCATCGTCCGGAACGATCTCGGAGAGCGGCCAGGCCTTGAACCCATCATGACCTTTGAGAACCTGGATGAGCCGCTCGGCCAGCATCAGCGGAAGCTGAAGCTTACCGTAGTGCAGTCGGAGCAAAGCGCGAAGCAGCTCCACCTCGCCCACAATCAGTTCCGCCGCAATGCCGAACACATGACGGAGAATGAAATCCTTGGTGGCGTTGTCGCCCATGCGATCCGGCGGCGACTTACGCTGGGCCTCAAAAAGCGAATCCAGCAAGCTCCGGTCGAGCTTCTCGATGACCGGGTAGCTCAGATTGGGAAAGAGATCCCCCAGGTTGAACGACAGTTTGCGGCCCGCCTGGAGCAGGTCGTAAGGCAACGATTCCAGCTCCGCATCCTGCAAGCGGAGGACCACCACCAGATCGGTGTGCTCACCCCGGTCCCAGATCGAACGGTACTTGAACTCATAGGCGTATCTGAATTCGACCGGGTCACTGAACTCGATCAAGTCGAAGCCGCGCCCGCGAAGTTCCAAGGCCAGCTTCTCTTCGGTCAGCAGGCAATCCGGGTCTGCGACCAGGGTCAGTTTGCTGACGTTGGGTACAAAGTCGTTCAGGATGGCGTCTCGCCAACTACTCATTGAGCGCCTCCTTTGACAATCCGCAGCATCAGCAGCGGCCTGATTTCCGGCACAATCTGCCTTGCCGATTGCAGTTCATGCCGCCACTCGGCTTCGTCCGCATCGCAACGGGACAGTCTGAATTGTCGCACCTCCGGCAATCCAACCCGTTCGATGGCCTTGCGGCGCGAGGCAAAAGAGACGACTCCACGTTCCTCCTCGCGAGCCACAGAGGCGAGGTGCGCCTGCTGCAGGGCGTCGAATAGCTCCTGTCCGGCCTGTTCGGCAGCAATCTGCAAGCTCTCATGGGCGATGATGGATTCATCCTGGCCGAGGGTGGTCTGCACCTGGGCTTCCGCTGTCTGCAGCGCATCCCAGATATGCCGGGCCGTGGGCAGAAACAGTTTGCCTTCCTCGCTCAGGAACACACTGACATAGCCACGCCGCACCATGGGGATGCGCAGGAGTTGTGTTTTCTGGTGCATTCCGGCCTGAAGGCGTATCTCAAAGAGCCCCCAGAGTCCGGAGATGCTGGCTGGCAGCCCGCTTACGCTAACACATGGCAAGGGCTGGCCAGCCGCGATCTGTGGCAGGTTCAAGGCCAGCCCACGGACACGGCTGTTTTCAAGATTGAGCAGGGTCGCGTCGGTCAGACGGTCCGCTTCCCGGGCGTTGAACACGGCCTTGCGATGCTCCTGGCCGTCCGGCCAATTCAGATCCCACCAGGAACGTTTACGGCTGGCCGCGCCGCCGTGAGAGTTGAGATAGCCCACCGTCATCCGCTCCACCCAATGGGGCAGAGGATGGGAACGCAGACGCTCAGCAGCCTGCACATCCGGCTCTTCGGAGATGCCATAGATGGCGGAGGCCTCGCGCACCTGCTGAATTTCATCGCGAAGTCGAGCCACCGTGTGATCGACGGAGGTTTCGATACCATCAGGATTGAGGATGGCCGAGGCGAACACATCCTCGAACAGCTCACCGGCCTGGGCGGAATCGAGTACGTCGCCGGTCTTGTCGATGCCGAACTCGTCGAAGATTACCGAGAGCTTCTGCTCCAGCACCTCGCGGACCCGGAACTCGACCGAATCCTCGAACACGAAGTTGATTGCCCGCACCTTCTTGGGCTGCCCGATACGGTCCACGCGGCCGATTCGCTGTTCCAGCCGCATCGGGTTCCAGGGAATGTCGTAGTTGATGATGACATGGGCGAACTGCAGGTTCAGACCCTCACCGCCCGCGTCGGTGGAAACCAGCACGCGGTGCGACTTGCGGAAGGCGTCCTGGGCCTGCTTGCGTTCCTCCATATCCATGGAGCCGTTCAGGGTGACCACCGAGATCCCCCGGGCTTCCAGAAACTCCTTCAGCATCTGCTGGGTGGGCACGAACTCGGTGAAGATCAACACCTTCAGGTCCGGCTCGTTTTCCTCGGCCTGCAGCTCGTAGATCCACTCGATCAACGCCTCGGCCTTGGCGTCCGGTCCAGCTTGTTCGCTGCGAACCGCCGCATCCAGCAGGGTCTCTACATGGCTGCCTTCACTTTGCAGAGCCGACACGTGGGATTTCAGCAGCTCATCGAGCAGCTCCTGGCCGTCCATGTCGTAAAGCTCGGCCATTTCATCGTCTGGGCTATCCGATCCCTCCGTGCCGTTTTCCAGCTCCGCCAGGCGCAGACTGGCCTGCTGTTCACCTTCCTTGAGTGCGGCGAGTCGCCGTTCCAGCGTAGTGCGGATCGCCCGGGTGCTTGAGACCACCAGGCGCTGCATCAGGATCATCAGAAAGCCGATGTGGCGCTTCTTCTCGCGCAGGGCCTGGTTGTAGCCCTCGCGCACGTAGTCGGTCACCGCTTCGTAAAGAAGCTGCTGCAGGTGATGACGGCTCTCCCAGGCCACCGGGGCCATCTGCGTCCGCCGGGGTTTGAAGAGCGGCTTGCCGTCGGCATCGATGGCCTTGCGCTTTTCGGTGCGGATGACATACGGGGCCACCCGCTCGCGGGAGACGCTGTCCATATCCGGAAAGGCGTCGTCATCCAGCAGGTTCATCAGGCGGTGGAAGGCATCTGTCTTCCCCTGGTGGGGAGTCGCCGAAAGAAGCAGCACATAGGGCGCGGCTTCCGCCAGCCCTTTGCCGAGTTTGTAGCGGGCGACCTGATCGGTGCTGCCACCCAGGCGGTGCGCTTCGTCCACCACCACCAGGTCCCAACCGGCGGTAATCAGATCCTCGAATCGGCTGCGGTTGTATTCGGCAACGCGCTCGGCGGTCCAACCACGCCGTTTGTCCATGGGCTTGACTGAATCCAGGGAGACGATGACCTGATCGAACATCGACCAAGCTGAGTTCCGGTGGTCAGCCCCTTTTCCAAATTGGGGAGCCAGACGCTGCAAGGTGCCGATGTCGTCGCCCAGCACGAGTTGGAACTGCTCGTTGAAGTGGGTCTGCATTTCCGCCACCCACTGGGTAGCGATGCCTTTGGGAGAGACAACCAGGATTCGCCGAACCAGCCCGCGCAGCTTGAGCTCGCGCATGACCAGACCGGCCTCGATGGTCTTGCCGAGACCCACCTCGTCGGCCAGCAGGTAGCGCACGCGGTCGCCGGAGATGGCACGGGACAAGGCGTGGATCTGGTGCGGCAGCGGAATGACGTTGGACTCCATGGGAGCCAGCAGCACATGACCGTCGGTGGCGTTGGTGGAGCCTTCAAGCACCTCGGCTACTTTGGCTGCGGCGGCCACATAGGCAATGCGTCCGGCCTCGATCTCTGGCCGCAGGTCGGCACTCAACGGCCGCAAAGCGGAGCGGGGCACGCGCACCACCGCGTCCTGGTTCGGCAACCAGACTCGGCACACCGTCTGCCCCCACAAGGTCTGTTCTTCGATGACCTTGCAAGCGCTGTTATGAACGGTGCTGTATTGCCAAATACCATTCATACCAGTCCGTATTTCCTTTTCCATTGACGCGATGGCTTGGCCTGAACAGCGTTGAGGTAGTTATTGAGATGCTCCATGCTGCGACCATTTCTCGTGACCAAAGTCTTTTTCGAATTTCGACTGTCGATGATCTCGAAGCACTCGGCAAAGAAGCGCTTGGCTTCAGCCGGATAGCCATTCCTGTAACCTGCCTCAATTTCAAAAAACTTTTTCGAGCAAAAGACGACTAGGTCTGAGAGCTGAACCATAGGATTCTTTTCTGAATCTACCGGGTAACTGAATTCAACTATCCACTTGATTCGATGTGCAGCAGTGTCTTCAAATCGCCGATATCTTGTGATTGCTTCTATATCGGGATGAAATTGTTCTTTCGCGTCGATTATCAACATGCCCCTTGCTGAACGGCCAAGCCTTTCTTTTACGAACCAGTTGATGTGAGTAAGAAGGTAATCGTAAGCGACCAGATAAGGTGCCTTTAGGTTGTAGGTCATCTCAGCCGCGCATACTTCTGTTGCAAGTTTTTGCTTTTCGATGGCGAAAATATGTACGTCGTGGCTTCTGGTATTCAGTAGGGTCAGGACTGTCTTAGCTAGCTGGCTTCGCCGTTCTCGGTCATGATTTTGAAATGGTCCATCACCGTTGGGTGATAGTAACTGCTCGGCATGCAATTCAAAGTTGTCTGGGATGTTACCGCCAAAATAATCCGAGAGGATTTTGGCGAAATCTTCCTGGGTTTTATTCCAGCCCTCGTCACGTACACTTACACCACCCAATACAAAAACTGGTTGTTGGTCGTTGTTAAGGTCTTCGCCAGTACAGCCAGCTTCATCAAGGTAATAGAAGTGCATACCTATTCCCCTCCCATCCGTGTTACCGCCTGGTCGTACCACATGAGCAGTTTGGGATCTTCTTCCAGGACGTTGTTGGGGATCTTGTCGGCCACGGCGACGATGACGGCGTAGTCGCGCTCCTGCCAGGCTTTCTTGAATCCAGCGCGGACAGCCTCCAGGCGGAAAATCTTTAGCTTTTTCTTGACCTCTTTGTATTCCTCGAACTCCTTGAGCAGTGCCTTTTCGCGCAGTTTCTCCAGGTCGCCCGCCTTGTTGGGATCGGGCACATACCAGCGGTCGCGGGCTTTGGACACCAGCGCCGGGTCATTCTTGGGCAGGTTGCGCAGTTCCTTCCAGTTGGTGGAGAGGTAGGCGTGGATCTGCTCGGGGACGGGGCCTTTGCCGTCGTAGCAGAGGAAGTTCTGGTTCAGCAGTTCGCGCAGGTCGAGCTGGGCCTCGTTCTTGCTCCAGCCGCCCAGTTGCTGCATGAACTGCGGGTTGATGTCGGAAAAGGTCTGCGGCTTTTCCTTGATGAGCTGGCGGAGCCACTGGATCGCGGATGCCTCGTCTGAGACGAACATTGTCATCTGCTTGAGTTCACCCGAGGTCATCTTCTTACGGTCATATTCGGCTACCTGATCAGGCAGGAAATACATGCCATCACGTTCGGTGAAGCGCTGCGCCAATCCGATCTGGAACTCCTGGCTGGAGATCGGTACAAGGTAACCCTTTCGCACGTAGTAGGCCACCATCTGGTCGAACAAGATGCGTGGATCGCGCTCCGGGACGAACTGCAGCAAGGCTCCTTGTTGCTTGGTGACCGGCAGATACGTCAAGTGTGTGCGGACAAAATCCCAAACGCCTTCTTCGCTTTGCGCCTCTTTCTGGAAGCGCTCTTCAAAACCGCCATTGGGTTTGTAGGCGGAGATAACGAGGTCTTGTTTGACAGAGGTTGGGTTTGTTTGCGCATTGAAAGTACCTTGCCCTTTATTCAGAGCAGAAACATTCCCAACCAAAAAACCAGCATCACTTAAAGCCGTTTGGATGCTATTCCAAACAGAAGAACTGGTATTAGAAAACTCAACAGTCATCCACCTTCCAGGTCGTAGCGTCTAATACGCTTGCTTGAAGCAATCGGTCATTAAAGATCGATAGTCATCAATCTTTTTCCCCTGTGTTCTGTTCTCTATGGCCTCGTGTTCATTGTTTGTTACGATGCCAAGCCATGCCTCCCAAAGGAAGCTGAGCTCGGAGTAATGCAAATTGGCACCGAACGGGGGGTCGATAAAAATGTAATCAATCTTTCTCGACGAGGAATTGCTTATGTATGGGGCGCTAAGAGAACCAAGTGTGACGACCTGTCTGGCCTTGATTCGTTCAAGGTTCGCATGCGTAAAATCCTCGATCTTTCCATCAATAAGCTGAAATAGGTTTCTTTCTGCCAGATTTGATGGGATGTACATGGCATTCGGAAGAGCGCCAGCAAGATTTATTTTCCCATCTTTCAGCCCAATATTATGCAGTAAGCTGGCTGTTTTGATCAGAACTGATGTTAACGCCAGTCTTCCTTTTGGGTTGTTTTCATACGCAGACCAAAGGGCCGACAAAACAAACAGGTTTCTTCTTGTGTAAAAGTGATGTGCATGAGTTATCCCTATTCTCAAAGGTTCTCCAGTTTTGTCACCTTTTGGAATAGGAGTCGTAGGAAATGGGTATGGGATTTTGGTATTTGCGATTTCTTCGATTAATCGGAGGTCAAATTCATCTACGGATTTGTTGAAGCGTTTTCCGCTAATTGAATAATTAATAAATACAGGGACTTGCTTAATCTGCTTTACAGTTTCAGAGATTGCCTCGTCATATTTGGTAGTCCAAGCACGATCAACGCTTCTCTTGTTCAGGCTTGTAGAACAATGGGGGCATTTAAATTCATCGTTGATTTTTTTAAGGTCTTTATCGACGGCCGCTTCCCAGAAAACGACCTCTCCGGTGCAGCTTGGGCAGAGAAAAACGTCGGACCACACGACATAATTAATTTTTCCAATACGACCATCATTGTGCTTGGTTTCGTACATCCATCCAAGATCTTTCTCGATGGACTTCAACGTATTTCTAGTTTGTTTACTGAACTCGGAAACCTCGCCGGGAGTATTGTAGTTATAAGCAATAAATGTTGCGGCAGAGGATAGGTCGTTTAGGATGGCTCTACGAGCCCCCAGTTTTGAAAACGGCCGCCAGACCTTTTTGCCATCGTCATCAATCTCTTCCTGTAAAATGGTTCCGTCCGGCTTCACCTGGTAGCCAAGAGACATGACCACTTCGCGGTCGCCACACATCTGCGCGGCCACACCCGTCATGCCAGTTCCGCAAAAGCCGTCAAACACGATATCCCCCGGCTCGGTGTAGTGGAGGATGTAGCGCATGATGGCCTTGTGCGGCACCTTGGTGTGGTAGGAGTGCGCGTTGTATATCGGGTCGTTTTTCCCCTCGCTTACATCAGAGGCAAAGGGTTCCCGGTGATAATGAGTTTCGGGTTGCGAGTTGGGAGTTGCGAGTTGGTCGCCCTCACTCTTAACGCGCAACTCGTTACTCGCCAACTTTTCCCTCTCCCACTCGGCGATAAAATCCGCAATCCACGGGTTCGGACAGGCGGTGTAGTACGGCGGGTCGCTCAAGGCAAGGATGTCTTCGTCGCTGCCGATGGGAAAGCCTTCGATCTTGCGGAACTCCGGGTCACGCAGCTTCTTGCGCAGCTCCTCGGTAAAGTGGGCACGGCGGGCCTCGTCGTTCTCGAAGGTCATGCCTAAGCAGGTCACGGGTCCCGAGTCGCGGGTCGCGGGTCCTTCTATCTCGAACATGGTCTGTTGCTGTCTGTATTTTTCGCTCATACGTTACTCCGATTCTTTGTTTTGCTTCTGACTCGCGACTCTCGACTCGTAGACTCGCGACTCAAATAGCGCATGAAACCGCCAATGAGGTTTCCAGTTTCTGTGGCTGATTTGTAAAGCGAGTCAAAAGCAGTCTGATCGATTAGCCCGGCATCAAGAGCGACATAGAGCTGTGCTTTGACTTCACCGGCAGAGCCCTTTGCGATGGCAAGGAATCGCCGGAATTCAACATCTCCGCCACGCTCGAATCCTTCGGCAATGTTGGACATCACCGAAACGGCTGCTCTTTGAATCTGGTCACGCAGTCCGAAATCACGAGCAAACTTTCCTTTCGACGTGACGGCATACACAGCTTTGGCGAGCTGTCTTGCCCGCTGCCATGCTTCGATATCCTCGAACTTTTCAATCCTTGCCATCTTCAATCCTTCGACTCGTGACTCATGACTCGCGACCCGAGACTCATTCATTCCATGACGATCCGCACCTTGGCCGGGTCCTTGCCCTTGGTGAGCTGATCGATGTACTCCTCAAAGCGTTTCTTCATCTCCGCCGGAGTGGCCGGGCCATCGGTAACCTGCAGGGCAGTATGCAGCTCCTGCGCCTTGACGGTGACCTTGACCAGGCCGGAGAGCACTTCCTTCAGGGCGTGGACAAAGTTGCTGTCTAACGGCACCGGCAGTTCCTTCGACTTAATGAAGGCCTCCAGAGGCTCGCGGTCATCGATCTTCAGCAGATCCATGTTGGTCTGGGTGATCGGGTCCTCCAGGTTACTGAGGATGGTGGAGGTCCAGGCCGTCACCATGGCATCGAGCTGGGCGTCCATCTGGTCGATCATCTGCGAGCCTGCCGCCGCACCGGCCTCCATCGAAGGCCGGAAGCCACAATGCGGGCAGATCGGCGAGGCGTCGAGGTTTTGCTTGGTCAGGGCGAAGCAGCTCTTCAGCCCGGCCAGGCGGTTCTGGTAATCGGTGAGCTGCTGCCGGGGCATCAGATCGATACCAGCCAGCTTGAGCAGGGTTTGCAGGCGCTGATTGTTGAGCAGGCCCGCCTTGCGCTTGTCGTCGTTCACGCCCAGCCGGGCCTTGGTGTGCAGGCCGATGTAGGCGACGGTGTAATCCTTCTTCAGCTTCTGCAGCTTGGCCCCGATGCTCTGGGACTGGCTGGCCAGCTCGGTGAGGTCGGCCTGCTTGAGGGCATCCAGCACGTCCTGCCGAGTGGTCTTCATGCGATCCACCCAGTCATGCTCGGCGGGCAGCACCGCCTCGGCGGTGGAGAGCCAGGATGCCGTCGGGCTGTGATCCATGATGAACTCGCGCAGGGCATCCAGTTCATCCAGCGCCTTCACGGCCTTTTCATGGGCCAGCACTTCGGGAGCGCTGTAGCGGAAGTTTTTCAGCTTGCCCGGTGAGGAGTAGGCCTGGAGCGATTCAAAGAAGCCCTTGGCCTCGTCCAGTCCGCTGGCCTGGCTGGCCAGGCCGGTGCCCGCGAGCAGGTCCAGGCCCCAGAAGGAAAGTCCTTCGCGCAGGGTCTGCTGGGTCATGACGATGCGCTTGACGATCTTGCCCACCGCCTGCTGCAGGTTCTGCACCGGCTCATCCTTGCCCTGGGTGACGAGCTGGGCCATGCCCGGCGTCATGCCAAGCAGTTCGAACAGGCTTTTAAGCGCGGGCAGGTTCCATTCTTTCGGTTGCTCCAGGTGCTTGAAACGGACCAGCTCATCCATGCCGGTCGCGGCAAGCTGCTGCAGTCCGGTAGCGTCAAATTTTTTGCCCGGGATGGCGAGCACGATGTCACCGGAGTAGACCAGTGACGCCAGGATGACCGCCACCCATTCAGGTTCGAGCCGACCACCGCCGGGATTCATGTATTCCAGCCCGTGGTCGTCCTGGATGATCTCGCTGCGGTTCACCACCTGGCCGTGGCCCTTGGCCTTGACGGCATCGAGGATGAACTTGGTGTACTTTGACTTGTAGGGGTCGATCTTCTCGCCGTCGAGCAGCTCCAGGGCGTCCAGCACGGCGGTGGCCTGCTTGGTGCGGTTCTGCCCGGCGATGGCCCGCAGGGCGTCCTGCGCGGCCTGGGCGCGGTTGTTGCCGGTGATCAGGACCGAGAAGAACGGATAATCCGGGGCCTGGTTCTCGAAGTTCGGAGCCAGGCAGACACCGGCGATGGTATTGACCAGGTCGCGGAAGTTGATGGTCTCGTGGGGCGACAGACCGGACAGGTCGCGGATCGATTTGCCTTTGGCCCATTCGGTCATGGACTTGGCGCGGCCCTGATAGGTGACCTCGAATGAGTCGCTCATGTGCTTTTGCAGCCACTGGACCAGCTTCTTCAGAAAGCCGTTGGCCTTCGCTTCGTAGGTGGCCTTGGCATGGCCCGAGGAGGTAGCCGCAAGGTCCAGCGCCGCCGCATAGCTTTTCAGCGCAGTCTGGAATTCCTCGTCGGTGCCTTTCAAGCGGAAGAAGACCTCGTCGTTGACCTTGTCATCCTTGAAGCGTGGCGGGTCGTTAGGCTGGATGAAATAAAGGTAGAAGTCCCGCTGCGGCACGGCGGTGGAGCGCTCGTTGGGAGCACCGAAAAACAGATAACCACTGCGGGCTGCCTTATGCTCCTGCCAGACCAGTTCGTGCTGCCAGATTTTGTAGCCGGTCACATAGGTGGCGTCCTGGCATTCCATGACCCGCTTGAGCGCCTCGTAATAGAAACGGTCGAGCTGAGCCTGACCCAGGCTTTCGGCCCGCTTGTCAATCAGGGCGTCGAAGTCGTCGGTCTTCTTCAGATCGAGGTAGAACTGGCGGTTGTCGGCATTGAAGGAGATGAACTGGCCGCTGACTGTTTTATGGATCTCGCGCAGGACCGTTTCCACATGGGTCTGGAGATCCTTGTCGGGTTCGTCGCTACCCAGCTCGGCGATCAGCGGATCAAACAGGCAGAGACGGTCGCGCAGCTCTTCGGCTGATGCGCCCATGGGAGCATAGATGTCGCCGGTGGTGAGGCGGTGGACGGACAGCGCATGGATCAGGCGCAGCGCCATCGGCTTGTATTGCTTGCGGGTGATGGCGTTCTCGATGCGGGATTCCAGCACCTGGCTGCAATCGATAACCGCCCGGATCTCGGGAATGGCGCGGAACGAGGCGTTCTGCTTGAGCGTGTTCCAATAGCTGTCGAAGGCGATCAGGCCGGGCTCGTCTTGCGGCACATCCTTGCCGAGGATGCCTTTCATGCCCATGGACAGGGTCTTGAGCACCTCGCGCTTTTCCACCACGGTGACGCGTTCGAAGGTGTCGATGTAATCGGGATGCACCGGGAAGAGCCGTACAAACTCGTCCATGCGCTCGTTGAGCCCGCCGTAGTATTTAGCAAAGGGCATCAGGTAGTCGCGGATCTTGGCCTGTTGCTCGGTTGTCTTCTTGAGCAGACGCTCGGCGACGACAAATTTCACATCGCTGCGGGCAATGAGGATCTGCTCGAAGCGGTCCTTCACCCGGCGGATGCTGTCGGCGACAAAAGCGAAGCGCGGGCTGTCGAAAATGGCTTCCTGGACACCGGCCATGAAGCGGAAGCGCAGATCCTTGCAGACCTCGCCGACCTCGCGGAGGAAGTTGAGGTCGAGGATCAGCTCCTGATCCTTGCGGGTACGCAGGTAGTCGAGCAGCTCATCGACCACCAGCAGCAGGCCGTGTTCGGGGAACACCTCGCCGAACTTGGCCATCATGTCCTCGAAGGCCCGCTTGTGGCTGGTGATGGTGCCCGCCTCGGGGAACACATACTCCACACCGAGTTTTTCGAGATGCTCTTCCAGTTCGGCCACCAGGATGTCGCGCAGGGACATGGTGGTGGCTCCGATCTCGGTACGGATGACCTTGAACCGACCTGCGATCTGAGAGGCTGCATCGCGGACACCGGCGTGGTTCAGCCCTTCCAGCAGGGAGGCGTCTGCGGCAAGACTGGAGACCACCGACATCAAGTGCGACTTACCGGTGCCGTAGTTACCGACGACCAGCAGTCCTTTGTTGTCAACCGGCTGGTCGAACTGCATCTGAGGAATGACAAGCTGGGTGAGCCGTTCGGCCATTTCCTCGGAAATGACATAGGTGTTCACGAGGGTGTGCGCGGCGCTCGATTTGTCCGCGTCACGCAACTGAACGACCGACTCAATCGGGTCGAATTGGATAAGGTCTCCGTATTTCATGCTTGTCCTGCCTCTCTATTGTTTTTTGCCGAATCGACCGTGGCCGTGCCATCCATGCCCACAATCAGCGCATCGACCGAGTCATAGCTGCGGTACTCGGGATGGCCGGTTTCGGCGTACAAAAGCCTCCCGGAATTCACGATTCCGTTCCACGAAGCCACCACGGCCCGGTTTCTTGAAATGGACTGCAGCAGCCGCAAGGGGTCCTGCTGGAGATCCTTGTCGAAGAGGATCTCGAGATTATCCAGCACCACGAGTGACTGAGCCTGGTCCGCGATCTGATCGAGGATGCCCGGCAGCCGCAGTGACCGTTGCTTGGCTGTCAGCTCCAGTAGCTCGCCGGAGAGCGCCAGATTGACGTTAACGACGGACGAGCCGAACTCCTCGGCAATATCCCGAAGGACGCCGGTCTTGCCGGAACCGGTCTCACCCACCAGCAGCACCAGGCGGTGGTATAAGCCTTCGGCTGCCTGGAGGGATCGTTTTAACTTGTCGTGAATCGGTTCGGCCATGGTCGCTCCTTACTGCTCGGTGTCCGGCTTATCGGATTTATCAGCCGCACCGCCGGAGCGGACCCATTCGTCCACTTCGTCTTGTTTGAACATCCAGCGACGGCCGACGCGATGACCGGGCATAGCCCGTTGTTCGATCCACTTGTAGACCGTCTCGTTGCTTACATTCAGATATTTACAAATGTCATCGACCGTCAGCCATCTCTCATCCATAGCCTTCGTCCTTCGTTCATCATGTTTTCGGTAAAAGCCCGAAGGTCTCCGGGAAACCCGAAATCCGGACACAGTGCCGCAAATTAACCCCCACAAATTACATTGGCGGATTACCAAAATCAAGCGTTTTGTGCCGATTAGTGCCGACTTTTCCAAAAAACGGCCTGATTGTCGTTGGCGATCCGCTCGCCGTTTTGAGGCGCACGCATGATGTAAATCCATACGGCACATGCGGTTGTGCCTTGCAGTGAAGCCACCATCACCCGCTGGTACATGCTGTGCCCGCCGGGCCGAAAGCCTTCCAGCCGGTCGATGGGCGGCAGGTCGCGTTGCGGATCGGTGAAGGTCACCAGCTCTCCATGGATCAGATCCCAGTCACCGGTCGGGCGGCCGAAGCGTGGCGTGTCGATCTCCTGTTGTCTGCGGGCATCGGCCATTGGGTCGGCGGTGCCCCGGGCCAGGATCAGCCCCTCCGGTACCTCGAGCGCCGGGAACCCGGCGTGGAGGTAGTACAGCCTGCCCCAGACCACGGCCGGTTCGATGCTGCGGGCCTGGGCGCAGAAGCGTTGATGATTCCAGTAGCCCCGTTTCAGGGTGCCGTAGACGAAGAGCCGGAGGATGGTCTCGGGAGTGTCTTCCGGGTTTGTGTTCAGCTTCGCGGTGTCTCCAATGTTCATGCATTCACTCCTTCGGGCAGTGTCCCTTTGCGCTCCTGGGGGATGAAGCGGAATTCGCTGTTTTCGATGGCCCGCACATCCTCGTGACGGATGGTGAGCATGGTCATGGGCGGCACCTCCAGCTCGCGCCAGCCCTTCTCGTTGTCCACGGCAAAGTCGATGAAGGCGGACTCCGAGGCGTAAAGCACTACCCGGTGCTGACGGTGGATGCGCAGACAGAGCGGCTTGTTGCCCTTGAGCACGGTGATGGTGCCGGGGTCGAGGCGCGAGGCCAGCACAGCGCTCATCTGGCCGCGACAGAGGGCAAGCGCCTTCTTCAGGTCCGCCTGATCGATGGGGCCTTCAGGCGCGAAACGGTCGGCCAGACGGAAGATCAGCTCACTGTCCACCTCGGCGTAGCGCGGCAGCCCGAGGCGGCGGAACAGATAATCGGCGTTGTAGATGGTGCCGTTGTGGGTGCCGATGACGATCCCAGCCCGGATGGGATGGTTGTTGCGGTTGTTGAACTCGTTGCCCCGGGTGCGCCAACGGGTGTGGCCCATGAGGATGGTGGTCTCGTTGCCGACCTGCCCGAGCAGCTCCTGGAAAGGCTTCTCGTAGACCAGCTCGTGTGCCCGCATCGGTCGCTTGAAGATGCGGTGGCTGCCGTCGGTCTTGAGCCAGGCGAGACCGGAAGCGTGCGGCCCGCGTTCCTCGCTGTGCAGCAGCATGCGGATGAAGAGCTCGCGCAGGTAGTCGCGCTCGTCGGGCCGTCTGCGCTTGCGGCCGAAGATGATGCCTACTTGTCCGCACATGGAGCCGGGTCCTCCTCGCCGCCGAAGTTCTTGCCGAGCGGTCTCGTCCCTTCGAGAACAAAGGCCGCGTATTTGCGCCGGTGGTCCGCCAGCCACTCGGCCACCTCCGGGTAGCCCATCTCGGCGGTCAGCCGGGTCACCTCCGGTTGGTCGAGCATGTT
This sequence comes from Thermodesulfomicrobium thermophilum DSM 16697, assembly GCF_059568695.1. Classification (NCBI taxonomy): domain Bacteria; kingdom Pseudomonadati; phylum Thermodesulfobacteriota; class Desulfovibrionia; order Desulfovibrionales; family Desulfomicrobiaceae; genus Thermodesulfomicrobium; species Thermodesulfomicrobium thermophilum. Next base: position 290,640 of record NZ_JCANTW010000012.1, read on the forward strand.
GGTGAGCCCGGAGAGCCGCACCGTCTCCAAGGCTTCGAGGAAGCGTTCGGGCCAGGGATCGCTGGCCTTTTCGTCGGGCAGGAACTCGATCAGACCGTACCCGGCCAAACGGGTGAGAAACTCGGCGGCCGCAGCGGCGGCGTCCTCCGGCAGAGGCTGGGTCGGCCCGCCTTCGATGCCGGAGAGTACCTCCGTCATGTAGTCCCTGGGCGCTCGGCTGGCGGTGAACGGCGTCTGGCCGCGCATCAGTTCGACAACTTCGAGGCAGTCAGCGGCCTGCAGGGTTTCCCCGCTGCCGGGGATCGGTTCGCCGGAAAGCCGGGTGGAGCGGATCAGAATCTTCATGGGGCACCTCCTTAAACAGTGAGGCCGGGAACTTGCCCGGCCTCGTTGGTGAGAGTGGTGGTTTCGGTTTCGTCCGGGAGGACGTTCTCCGGTTTGGGTCGTCCGTTCTTGAAGGCGGCGTCGCCGGGCATGTTGGCCATCAGATGCTTGCGGGCGGTCTTGACAAATCGGCAGGACAGCCGATTTGGACGCACGAAGTGCGCCCGAAGGGTGAGCGCCAGGGATGGCGCGAATCAGCTCTCGCCGATCAAGCCGAGGTGGAGCAGGAAGACCCGGAAGTCGTACTTGGCGCTTTGGGGATCGAAATCCCGCTTGCGGCTGGATGCGGCTCATCCATTGAGCGCCTTGGCGGCGACGGCGAGGCAGAACTGCAGGTAGGCCTTGATCCGCCCCGCGTGGAGGGTCGCCTCGAACCAGCGGAACTCCACCGTGCCCCGGTACCAGACGTTATGCAGGTTGACCCCGTGGTAGCGGCTGTTGTCGTAGTGCTGGGGCTGGCGGTTGTGGTAGCCGTACCAGATGCGGTTGAGCTGGCCCTTGGTACGGGGGCGATGCTGTTCGATGCGCTGGATCAGCTCGTCGCTGACCGGCCGGGTGTAGCGGTTGAGCCGGTCACGGCTGATGCCGAGGGCGTGGAGGATCAGCGGCTCCTGCTTGTAGACGATCTTGGCCAGGTTGCCCAGGTGCCTGCCGTCGAAGGGCGCGGCGTCGATATGGATGTGGATGCCGCACTGGCTGTTGATCTTGCCCCCGGCGCGGCGGATGGCCCGGACCGCCTCCTGCAGTTGCGGGATGTCGTCGTAGCCGAGCACCGGGCTGACCACCTCGGCCCGCAGATGGGCCGGGACGCTGGTCAGGGAGGCGTCCCCCACCACCTTCCAGACGCGGCCGCGCAGGTCCTCGACCTCCCAGGGGTCATAGCTGCTGGGGATGCCGACATGGCGGACCGTGCCGCCCACCACCGAGTGGATGGCCCAGGCGATCTGTTCCCGGGTGCGTTTTACGGTCTCGATCTCGATCCCGTAGTGGATCTCTTTCAGGTTCATGCGTGCCTCCGTCGTTCATGGCGCTTCTAAGTCATTGTCTGGTAAGGCTTTTCAGCCTTCGCTCACACCATGAATGAATGCTTCTTTCCGGACACAAATCAAGTAGAAGAACAGCCGAAGCCGACATTTAACACCTTTATTTTCAATGACTTGCGAACTTGGCCGGATTGGGCGGCGCACAGGCGGCAGAACCCCCGGAACGGACTGGCCGTATCCGGGGTTTCTGGGTTGGCGGTGGCAGCGAGCGGGTCAGCCGGAGGCGGTATCAGAGGTGATCAGGCTGGCGTGCAGCTCGAGGTTGCGCGACTCGTCGGCCCGCATCCCCGCCAGCAGCGCCGTGAAGGCCTCCGCTTCGTCGGCCGGGAGCTTTGATGCCCGTTCCAGCCGCGCCAGGCGCTGGTGCAGATTTTCCAGCAGGCCCAGGGCGTTGTCGCGGATCAGGCCGTCGCGCTTCTCCTGCGGCGTGGGAATGAACTCGGTCAGGCCGCCTTTGCGTCGAACGATCATGGCCGTGCCTCCTTAGCTCAGGGTCGCGCCCAGCGAATGGATGCGCGGGTAGATCAGCGGCGTGCCGGTCATCTCGGCCTTGTAACGGACCTTGTTGCCGGTGTTGTCGGTGAAGGTTCGCACCAGGGTGTACTCGGTCCAGTTCTCGTCGATGGGCCGGGTGTCCTGGATGGTCATCGCCTCCCAGGTAAGGCCGCCGTCGTTGCTGGCGTACCATTGCAGGGTGGTGCCGCTGGGGATCTGCATCTGCACATAGGCCTTGGTCGATTCCACTCCCTGGGTCAGCTCGTTCTCGCGGGTCAGGTAGGCCCCGGTGGTCTTGTTGAGGTAGCCCAACAGGTTGACGTCGCGGAAGTTGATGGCCGGGGTGTCGTTGGAAAGCGAGCTGCTCAGGCGCACGCGGATCTGGACCCGGGTGGCGAGGTTGGGCAGCCGTTCCTCCTCGGCCGGAACCATGGCGTCCCAGGTCACGCCGCCGTCGGTGGAGTATTCCCAGTCGAGGCTGGTGCCCTGGGGAATGGCCGAGTATTCGTCGAGGTTGATGTCGGAGAACTGCACGCCGGTGATCGGCTGGAAGCGGATCATCCCCTCGGATTGGAAGTTGTAGCCGTAGATCTTCATCGCCAGGTCGGAGCCGTTGAGCGGTGTCCAGGTCTCGGCGTTGGAGCTCTCCAGCAGCACGCCTTCCATGTAGGTCTGGCGGGTGATGATGCCCCAGCGGCCCATCTTGCCCAGGGTGGCGGTGCGCACCTTGTAGTTGGTGCTGTTGGTCAGCAGCACCACGGCATAGCTGGTGTTGGCCTCGGCGTAGAACGGGTCGTCGAAGCGAATGCGGGTCTCGCCGCTCAGGCTGATCTCGTTCGGGGCCAGCACCTTTTCGGCGAACACCACGCCGTTGGGCAAACCGGTGGTGACGCCGCGAATCTGCACCGTGACCGGGATGCTCGGGTCCCTGGCGGTGAACTGAAGCCCGATGCTGGAGATCACCTGGTTTTGGGTGAAGCTGAAGGTCTGGGCCAGGGGGTCACGGGGCACGAAGATGGTCTGGGTGCGCCAGACCACCTGCACCACGGGCACGCGGATGATGCGGTTCTCGATGATGCGCTCGATGCGGGTGATGACCAGCGGATCGTTGATCTGCAGGCTGGCCCGGGCCGAGTAGACGCCGTCGGCCATCTCCACGATGCGGTTGCCGTTGCGGGCGTTGGTCGGAATGGTGAAGGAGGCGCTGACCCGACCGGCCTCGTCGCTGATCAGGTTGCTGGCCATCACCTGGCCGTCGCAGCGCAGCACGATGCCGGACTTGCTCGGGGTGAAGTTGATGCCGGTGACGGCGATCCCGGTCTGGCCACGCCGCCCGAGGTTGGGCGTGATCTGCAGCATGGCCGGGGGCTTGTCGAATACGGCGTAGGGGTTGATGTTGCGCTCCTCGGACCAGTCGTTCTGTTCAACCAGCACGGTCTCGTTGCCCGGCAACAGCGCCAGACTGCCGAAGAAGCTCGCGTTGCTGCCCGCCTGATCAACCGAGAGCACCGTGGAGTGCGGAATACGGTCCGGCGCGACGAAGCGGGCGATCTCGTTGACCCGGGCGTCCCATTCGGCGTGGTAGATGTCCGACTGGGCGGTGTTCGAGAAGTCGTCCGAGTAGATGCCTTTCTTGGTCTGGGCGTCCCGGTTCTGCAGCTCGTTGTTCATCTGGTACTGGGCATCGTTGTACTTCAGGTCCTCGACGTCCTGGATGATGTCGTGGATCTGGTCCATGGTGATGCGGGTCAGGCCGAAGTTGCGAATCTCCATGTCGGTGGAGTTGGGCGGGCAGTCGATGCTGCACAGCTCCAGGGCGTTTTCCGGCACGATGGGCAGCTTCGGGAAATCCGCCGGAGCCCCTTCCAGCCGCTTGATCTCGGTGGTGGTGGCGTAAACGATGTCGCGGCGGCCGAGGTAATAGTCGTAGTCCAGGCTGCAGTTGGAGCCGTTCACCGGCTGATCGCCGAGGCTGCCGCGCCCGAAGTTGATCACGCCCCCGTTGCCCAGCTCGAGCTGGACCGGCGACATGGTGAGTCCGGCCGTGTTGGTGGCCGGAGGCGAAGCGGTGCCGACCTCCTCGACGCCGTCGTCGATGTAGGAGAGTGCCTCACTGCCCAGCTCCATCAGTCGCTTGTAGTCGGTGCGTGCGCCGTTGGTGGCTGCCCGGTAGACGCGATAGCCGGTCGCGCCGCTGACCGGCAGCCAGGAGAGCTTGTTCATCTCACCGGCGGCGGTGGCCCGGGCGATGACCGCAGCGGCGTTGAAGGCGGTCTCACCGGTGGCGTTGTAGGCGGTCACCAGATAGAAGTAGTTTCCGGCCGCCGGATGGTTGGCCTGCCCGAACCAGCCGCTGTCCACGTAGTCGGTGCCCTTGACCATCTGTTTGGTGTAGGTCCAGCGCACCGTGTAGGTGGTGCCGATGGCCGGTTCGTTGCCGGAGCCGAGCCAGTCGACATGGTTGCCGGACTGCTGCCAGTCCACGCCCTTCTGAAAGATGGTCGCCCCCTGGCTGACCTCGAGGATGTCCACCACGGGATTGGGATCGAGCAGGTCTTCGCCGCCGCCCACCGAGCCGCGAGTGACGTTGCGGGTGATCTCGACGATGGCTTCCACCTGGGTCGTCTCCTTGAGCGGCGTGGAGTTGACCGGATAGCGGCGCTTGTTGATGTCGAAGGTCTTCTGCTCGCCGCGCACCGACTTGGTGGCGATGGATTTGGGCACCAGGGTCGAGGTGGGCAGATCGCGCTGATGCCGGAAGCCCTGGATGTAGGCGCGTCCGGCGTTGGTGATCGCCTCCACGCTGTCGTCGTCGACGCCGCCGATGAAGGTGTCGAAGCCCCGCACCAGATAGCTTCCGGCCTGGTCGAAGGTGCGCTCGGCGAGGTTCTGAATCAGGGAGTTCAGCCCCTCGGCGGCGGCGAAGGAGAGCTGGTCCTCGGTGATCGAGGAGACGGTGATCCGGCTGCCCGGCAGCGTGCCCAGCAGATCCCGCAGGTAGAGGTTGGACTTCTCCTGCACCGTGGGCGTGACGTCGCCGCTCTCGCGGTCGAACTTGTAGATCGGAATCACCCGGCGCTCGGTCACGTTGTTGGGCAGCGTCTGGCCGCTGGTGTCCGTCGCCTTGAGAGAAAGAACCCATTTTTCCCGCTCGGCGGTGGGCTCGCCGGTGGCCGGATTGATCAGGGCCGGGTCCTGGGTGTAGCCGTAGTTGTACTTCAGTAGCTCCACATAGACGTAATCGGCCCCGCTGGTGGTGGCCGGATCATAGGTCAGGGTCGCGCCGCTCACCTGTTCCAGATGGCCGTCGATGTAGACCACTCCCGGGGCCAGGGTCAGGACGTTGGCGGCCGCGCTGACCTCGAGGCCCATGATGATGGAGCCTTCCTTGAACAGGATGTCGGCGATCTTGCGCCGCTCCAGGTTGATGATGTCCTGCTGCTCGTTGAGTTCGGAATCCAGCAGATCGCGATCCTGATGGTAGCGGATGCGCTTGTAGTTCTTGGTCGGGTCGAATGTCTCGCGTGAGATGCTCATGTTTGAATCCTCCAGTTAGATCTTGATGATCCCGACCAGCTCCACGCGGGTGTCGGAAATCTTGTTGAAGTCGGGAATGTTCTTCACCTCGTACAGGTAGCCCGGGCGCAGCACCTCGCCGGTCGGGTTGGTGTCCTGATGGAACACGCCGCCCATGGCGAGATCCCTGGTGACGCTTTGCACGTACTGCACGTCGCCGCCGAAGAATCCGTATTCGCGGATGGTGATGCCGTTGGCCTCGGCCTCGTCGAAGCGAAAGAAGATGCCGATGGTGTTGGTCTCCTCGCCGGTTTCGAGATAGCGCACGCCGTTGACCAGGAGCGCCCCTTCGGCGTCCTCCTTGAGGAAGGTCCGCTTGTAGTAGCGCTTGCGGGCGCGTTCGTTTTTGAGCCCGGTCTGGCCGATGTCCGGCGCGGGCGGATTCTGCGGGTCGGTGAAGCTGGCGTCCCCGTCGCCGATTGCGCAGTGGGTGATGCCGTCCACGGCCTGGCCGAGGAGGAGTTTGGCCGTCAGTATCCGGCCGGTTTTAACGATGAGTCCCAGTGCCATTGCTGTTCTCCTTTAGGTCTGAATTTCGTGGTCTTGATCGATGAGCACCGCGAACAGGATCTGGCACGTGTCGGCCAGCAGCCCGGCCGGGATCGCGATGCGCTGAACGGTGTCGGAGCGGCTGATGTGTGCACCGGATGTCCGGACGCTGGTGTCGATACTCCGCAGCCAGGGGCGCGTCACCCGCACCGCCGCGTCAACATCGACGCCCAGACGGCCATGGACGACGAGCCACAGGTCGGCGCTCCGGTTCAGGCGGTTGTTCACGCGAAGTGCGAGGTCGGATCGACGCTCTAGCCGATGGGCGACCCGAACGGCGCTGTCGGCCCGGACCATCACCGTGCGCCTGGCAGGTGCCCCGGAAAACAGCTCGAAAAGCGCTCCGGGTTGCGCCGCTCCAATGGCGAGCAGTTCCGGCCGCCGTGTGCCTCTGCGGGTGTCGATGGATGCCAGTTGTCCCTTATGCACGGCCACGGCGAATCCTCCCGCTGAGCTTGAGCGCCTGGCCACGGTTCATGGACACAAGCGTTTCCGGACGACGCTGGCCGGTGATCGTGGTGATGGGTTTGAGCTTTCCGCTATGCGTTGCCATGGCGTTATTCCTTCACCGCGCACCAGCCGCCGGTGGTCAGGTTGAACACGCGGTAGCTGTCCGTTCCGATTTGAATGGTGTCTTCCGAGGCGACGTTGCCGCCGCCCACGGAGAAGATCTCGATGAGTTCGCCGCGCAGTTCCTGGTAGGCGGCGGAACCGGACATCGAGGCGAGCCAGGGAAAAAGGATGGTGGTGCCGTAGCGCATCTCCGGATCGGTTTCGCCCTGGAGACCGCCGTTGGCCGCGCCGCAACGGCCCCGCTGGCCGGAGGCGGAAGTCCAGCCGTCGAACTTGTTCACGGCGTAAAAGGTACCCGGCGCGTTGTAGTAACTGTTTATGACCGGCTGCGGGTCTTCGCCTATCTTTGCCCCCGAGGCGTAATCCCGAACGAGGGCCTCCACAGTAATGGTGTTCGGCGTGGCGACGGTGTCGGTGGCGCTGACCCGCACGCGTTCGATGCCCGCGTCGTCCTTGATCACATAGTCTTGTCCGGGTGTGACTACGGTGGCGTCGTTGACCTGAAGCACCACGCCGCTTCCGGCGGTGACCGCCGCCTGCGTGAGCGCGATGGCCCCGGACCAGAACCGTTTCAGCAATCCGCTGTAATGGCCGTAGTAGGTGGAGACGAGCTTGGTCACCACGAAGACGTGGTCCAGATCGGCGAACAGCCAGAAGATGAAGTCGGCGCTGTCCTCCACCCGCAGGTAGGTGTAACTGGTGTGCGAAGCCTCGTTGATGCCGGTGTGGGCGGTCGCGTTCCAATACTGGAATGCGGCGACGTGAATCCGCCCGGAGGTGGTGCTGATACGGAACTGCAGATAGACGTCCTCAGCTCCGGATTCCCCGTGCGACTTGAAGACGAAATACGGCTGCGGTTCGGCCGACTGGTCGTCGTGTAGGGTCCATCCGGTGGTGGTCACCAGAAAGGTCCGCAGTTGATTGAGCAGGTCGAGCCGACCGTGAGCGAGTCCTTGAAAGCTGTGGTATGCCATGGCGGCCTCCTTAGAGAATCGGGTTTTCCGTGCCGGTCAGGCGCAGCTTGATGTCGAGTTTGTTTTGCACCGGGGTGCCCGGGAGCACGGTGCAGCGCCGCCAGAAAGACCGCGTCTGTGGGAAGGCCTTGTCACCGAGGTTGAGCGGTGCGCCCTGGGTGGCGGTGTCGAGTCCGGCCTGGGTCAGGGCCAGGCGGTACCAGACCGATTCGTCGGTGCCGGTTTCGTCGATGGGATCGATCACCAGTCCGGTGTAGTCGTAGCCGGAATAGACGGTCGTTCCGGCGTTGTGCGCGGTCGGAGCGGTGTTGGCCACGCCCCGCTGCACGGTGAGATTGGCGGTGCCGCCGCCGCTTTCGACGAGCATCTGCTCGCCATCGATGATGATGAGTTCGCCGTCGGCAAAGCGCGGTTCGGCCAATGGAATGGCAGTCTGCGCCGCATCGATGGCGGAGGCGAGGCTCGTCTGCTCGTTGGCGACGTAGATTTGCCGATCCTTGATGTCGCCGTCGGTGCCATTGTAGCTCTCGGCCTCGGGGCGGCTGAAATCCCCCTCGGAAATCTGCTGGGTCAGCCCTTCGTCAAGATAGAGATGTATCGCCATGGGTTCTCCTTCAGGTGGGCCACTGGGTGGCGCGATAGTTGTTGGTGGCGGCCTCGAACCCGGGCTGTGTCGGCGCGTGCAGATCCTGCTGACGGAACAGCCAACGGTAGGACGGCCGCGACCAGCGGAATCCGGCCTGGTTGAGGCGCATGCGGCTGACGCGCATGGGGCGAGTCCGGTCCACGGAGAGACGCAGGCCGGTGGTGTTGAGCGGACTCGCGCCCAGCTTCATGGTCTCGACCCGATGGCGCTGGAGAGAGCCCGTGTCCACGTAGACTTCAAGCGAGGCCCGTTCGCCGGTCAGATTCGCATTGCTCAGATACCGGGTGTTCAGGGTGTTCGCGCCCAGCCGGAACACAGGCCCTCTCCGCCGCCATCGGTCGATCCGGTCGACGGCTAGGGTGACGTCCGCATCGCAGCCAGCGGTGGAGGCGAGCAGCAGATTGCTGATGCCGCCCTGGTTGGCGGTGAGATCGAGATCGGCGTTGAGCCTGGCGCGGCCAAACTGAAAGCAGAGGCGGTGCCGGGATTCTAGGGGCAGGCGCAAGTCGTACTTGGCCTCCGCCCGCTCGACCGGTTCCGCCTGCGTGTCGAAAAAGAAATCCTTCTGCCGGAAGCAGTAGCGCAGCGCGGTCTCGCCATGGGTCAGCGATGTGCGGTTGAGATGGCTCTCGCCCAGCCCGAAGCCGCTTTCCAGCACATCGCCTTCGAAATCACGGCCGGTGTAGATGGGCGTGCAGAAGGAAACCCGGTCCTCGCCGACGCGGGTGTACGGAAGCCGCCAGTCGTTGAGGGTCCGGTGGTTCAGGCGCATCCGGTTCTGACGGCCGTGAAAACGGGAGACCTTCACGGCGGCCCGGTCGATCTCCGGGATCATCTCCGTGGTGCTGGTGAGCTGCAGCAGCTCCCAGGCCCTCTGCTTGTTGGTCAGGTGACAACATGAACCGAGCGAGGAACGTCCGAGGACGAAGGTTTCGTCGAGAAACGCCAGCACGATCCGGCGCACGGCGTTGGCGTGCCCGAAGTCGAGCATCGCGCCGCCTTCGATCCATTCGAGCAGAAACTGGAGCCAGAAACAGCGCGTGCCCGCCGGGTGGTGAAACACCAGGGCGTCGCGCAGCCCCTCGGTCTGGTTGAGACACAGCACGCGAAACACGCCGAGGCTGAACACCAGCCCGGGCAGCTTGGCGCTGCTGAGTCTGGAGCGGGCATTGAGACGCAGAGCCGAGCGGAAGGTCTCCTGCAGTTCTCCCTGCCAACCGAGCGCGTCAAAGTCGCGTTCGATGGCCGTGATGGTGCCCTTGCGGCGATAGATTTCGACCGCCTCCCGCACACGGCGGCGCTGGCAGTCCGGCGAACAGGTGCCATCCACTTCGAGGCCGACCAATCTCGCCAGCAGCGGCAGAAAGCGTTCGTCGCAGTGATCGACGTCGAAGATGGTCGGAAAGTCGTCGATGGCCTGCTTGAGCTCGTCGAGCGTTCCGGCGGGAAGGCTCAGAAAGGTGCGCAGGTCACCGGCCTCGTCGTTGTGCTCGTAAAGCGGCGGCAGCAGGCCGAGCAGATTGTCCTTGAACCAATCCGACATCAACCGGCCCTCCGCAGATCGAGGTTGACGCTGCCGAGAACCGGGATTTCGCCGTGGCGCAGCAGGGTGTCCTGCTGGGGCGCGTAGAGGTGCATGTGGCTGACCCCACGCACGCCGTCGATCAGGGCCACCAGGTCGGAGAAGTGAATGGTCTGGCCGAAAGAGACTTGGTCGAAGGAAAAGAAATCGGAGAGCGCGGCTTCGATGCGGCTGCGCACGTTTTCCAGCGGTTCACCGGGCCAGACGTAGACCTCGGCGTCGATGGAAACGGGGCGGTAGATCGGGTCAAACAGGTTGATCTCGACCGTGATGACCTTGCGGCGTTCGAGAAACTCCGCGAGATCCCGCTTGAGCAGCGCCGAGGGCATGCCGCCGCCGTTGGGGGCGATGGCCAGTTGGACGTTGTAATAGCGGATGTTCTGACAGGCATTGGTGTCGAGCACCTTGGCCTTGGCGACGCCGGGGTAACCTTCGGCCAGCGCCTGGTAATCCTCCAGGGTGACGGCCTTCCAGAGACTGCGCAACTCCGCCGGTGCCCGTCGGCGAGCGTGTTCGAGGGCTTCCCGCGAAGCGCCGCCGGTGGCGGGAACCGGGTTGGTGACGGTCAGGGAAACCTGGCCGCCGTCGAGGTAGACCGGGCTCAGCAGTTGGGTGATCCGGTTCGGGCCGAGATTGCCCTGGTCTCCGATGGTCTGCAGATAGCTGACGGTGATGGCGCTTCCCTGAGCGGGTACAGCGCCGCTTTGCCCGTCGCCGAAAATCAGGGTAGAGATGTCGAGCGCATCCAGGTCGGCCATGAAATGGCGGCTGTCGGCAATACTGTCCTGAAAATGATCGACCTCGCTCCAGGCGTCGTCCCCCACCGTAACGGTGATGGTGCCCTGGGCGATGACGTCGCCGGTCAGGCGGATGCGCTGGAATGGCAGCCCCGTCGACGTGAAGGTCTCGGTGCGGCGCACGCCTTGACGGGCCGGGATGTCCACAGAGAGCACGCCTCGCGGGATCAGGCCGTCCTCGACCGTCTCGAAATCCGCCTCGCCGTCATTCAGCAAGGCACGGCAGGCCGTTCCCGCCGGAATGGTCAGGTCCTTGCCAAGCGGGGCGGAGAGCCGAAAACGCAGTGTGGTGGTGGAAGCCACCGGCGAGTCCAGCCGGTAGCCGATGAGCTTGCAGAGGTTGATGACGTTCTGCCGCTGGCGGGCCGTGGGCAGGAAGGCCTCCGCCGCCTGGGCATCCAGGTAGTAGGCCAGCATGTCGCCCACGCCGCAGAACAGATCGAGCAGGACGACGCCGAGATCGGAGTGGTTGAAATCGGTCCAGCGGTCGGTGAGCTGCGGGATCTTCGCCAACAGCTCCTGGCGGATCGATTCGTAATCCTTGTTGACATATCCGATGCTTGCGCGGCCCATGGTCTCTCCGGTTTTCGGCGGTTATGCGAGAGCGCCTGATGCTCTCGCCACGCCGGTTACTTACCGGAAGGGGCCTGGATGTGTCGGAGGCTGGATGCCTCAGAGCGGGCCGCGCAGTTGCCAGACGGGATTGGGCTGTCCGGAGGTGTTGTTGAGGTAGTGGGATTCCTTCTTGCCCTCGAAATAGAACAGGCCGATGCGACCAGACTCCGACGTGGTGATCCGGTGAACGGTGCCAGCGGCGTTGTCTTCCGCCTGGCTCTGGGTGTTGAAGCCCAGACCGCTCGCAGCCAGATAGAGGGCATGCTCGGCCTGGGGCGCTTCCGTTTCAGGCGCTCCCTCGAAGACCAGGTAATGGCCGTGATTGTCACCCGGATCGCTAACGATCCATTTGCCGTTGCGGTCCTGAAAGGCTCCCTCGATGTAGGCGATCTCGTATTCTCCGGCTGGCCAGATGAAGGAATCGTCCGGATCGGGACTCATTTCGGCCGCATCGAACCAGAGCAGATTGAACAGTGAGCGCACGTCCGGCGACAGGCGCACGCTGCGCACCGGCGGCGGTTCCGGCTCGGGTTCCGGCTGGGGATAGCTGGGCGCGGGATTGTTCGGGTCTTCTCTGTAGAAGGGATAGACCAGGTTGCCGTCCACCTGGCTCTGGATCACCCGGTAGGCGATATGTACCAGCAGCAGGTTGCCGTCGATGTTCAGCGGCCGGTCGTCGAAGCGCACCTCCGTGATGATCACCCGCTTTTCCCAGCGCTTGATGGCGTCGATCACGTAATGGCGCAGCAGGCCCTTGAGCACCTCGTCGTTCTGTTCGAACACCAGATCCTTCAGCCTGGAGCCGAACTCCGGATTCATGAACCGTTCGCCGATCCGTGTGCCGAGGATCTGCAGGATGCTTTCGCGGATGTGCTCGTGCTCCCGCGAGGTGGCGGTCGATACCTGGGTGCCGCCGGATACCGACTGAAACCGGAACGGGTAGCGCAATCCCTTACCGAGAAAGTCGTAGCTCATCAGGTACGCTCCTCGCAGTCGATGCCGCACTGTCCCGAGCAGCCATTTTCCGGTGCGCCGTCGTCGACGGCTTCTCCCTGGAACCGGATCACCAGATCCAGACCGCTCTTGAGCCCCAGGTGGATGGTTCCGTCCGCCTCGATCAGCCCGCCGTGGCCGGACTGGCCGCACTGGAATCCCTTGGCTCCCCCGGAAAGCAGACGGACGTCGATGGTTTCGCCGATGCCCTCGATGCGGCCGATGCCGATGAAGTCGATTGGTCCGGCCGGGTTGATCAGGGTGATGAACCGCTCCCGGTGATCGACGTCGAGACGGATGCCCTCGGGTAGATCCACCGCGAAGCGTTCCGCGCCCATGGCGGTCGGATCGATCCCGGCGGGCAGTCCGCTGATACCGGCTGCCTCCTGGGTCGCGCTCAGATAGGACTCGACCAAGGTGTAAAGGCGTCCCGGGGCGACCTCGACGGCCGTGCCGGGTCCGGGGGTGACGACCTGCTGTTCCCCGGCGTCGATAACGCAGATTCGCTGTTCGTCCGTCGTCCGCAGGATCATGCCGTCGGGCAATGTGAAGAGTCGGTTGCCGTCCGGCAGATCCCGGGGTTCGGTGCCCGCAGGCAGTTCGACGAAGGGATAGAAATCGGGCTCCGGCTCGACCTGTATCTGATCCAGATACTCCTGCGTCCTGGCCTGCTGGGCTTCCAGATAGGCCTGGGCCTGGCCGCGCATCGCCTCCGAGGCGGCGTGACCGGCCTCCAGCAGTGTGCGGATGCCGGAAAGCTCCTCACGAATGCCAGACAGGTGATCGCAGAGCGCCCGCAGCACATACTGCTGCTCGCCGGAATCGGTCTGTTCGATGGTGGCCTGCAAGTCGGAGGGTTCTTCGGAAATCATGGAAAACCTCCATTACATGCCGACATTGGCGGGTTGGGATTGATAGCTCATGGCGTTGACCGGCGTCACCGTTCCGGTCGCGCCGTCGATTTCGAATACGGTCCAGACCGTGCCCGGGGCATTGGGAACGGTGAAGGTCTGCTCACGGCCATCGCTCAAGAACACCTTCACCGATGCTCCGGACTGCGCCAGGCCGGTGCTCGGATTGGCGTTGCGATTGGTGTAATCGTGGACCGCGTAACGGTAGACGCCGGGGATGAGCCGATGGATGGTGATGGTCTCCGGTCCGTAGGAACTGGTGTCGTCCACATCCAATTCCGCCGCCTCGTTTTCGATGGTGTGGGAATAGAACACATGGAAGCGGCCGCCCGATGGCGTCGGTCCGGTGAGATGGGAATCGAGGTCCCGGGGATTCAGGCCCCACTGCAACACGATGCGGGCGATCTGGCCGTCGAGCTCGGGCGAGAGAACGATCTGGATGTCGCCGGAGGTGTTGGGGTCAGCGTTCACCCAGCCGTGCCAGGCGATGTATCCCGGCGCGGTGACCTCCACGTAATAGAACCCCTCGGGTACGGACAGCTCGAACCCGCCATAGGCGTTGGCGAAGGTCTGGTACGCAGCCGGGCCGGATTCCGAGCGGCGGAATTCGATCAGCGCGTTGCCTACGCCGCTGGTGTTGAGGGCGTTGACCACCATGCCGCTGAGGAAGACCGTGGCTCCGCTGGCAAAGTCCGGGTGGTCGGCGAACCAGGACGGATCGCGGACCTCCACCAGAACATGGCGGAGACTGTCCCGGGCCGAGGATCGCCAGACCATGAGCACGGCGTTGCCGATGGTCCAGCCGCAGCGAATGACACCGTCCGGCCCGATCTCCGCGACCTCCGGGTTGCTGGTGGCAAAGACCGGAGCGTCCACGTCGCCGCGCAGGGAGAGCGGAACCCGTTGCTCGAACTCGCCAGCGGAGAGCCGGATGGAGCGAGGCTGTACCTCCCAGTGGTTATAGGCTGACGCGGTATCCGTCATGAAGGAACCTCCACCGGTGCGGAGACGCCGCCGCCATAGACCTCGACCTGGACGTGACGCAGGCTGAGCCGCTCGGGCGAATCCCAGACCAGGATCATGGCCGCCCCGGGAACGAAGCCGCACTCGACATTGCCGTCCTCATCGACACTGGCCACGTCGGGATTGGACGATTCGAACACCGGCGCTTCGGGTAGACCACGGATCGAGAGCGGAATGCGCTGGACGAATGGGGATCGCGAGACCCGGATCAGTTTCGGGAAGACATCCCAGTAGTGCGGTTCCTGCAGCTGTTCGAGATTGTTCATGGCGTCCCCCCTCAATTGTCGATGGTGTCGGGACTGCCGGTAACGATGATGGCTCCGCAGGCGGTGATGTCGCCGATGCGGGCGTTGGGCAATCCTTCGGTGATGGTGTCGAAGCTGCCGGTCACGATGGGCGTCACGCCATGCCCCGGGATGGGACAGACGTGCAAGTCCCCCATGCGGGCCACGGGCATGCCGTTGTCCAGCGTCCGGCTTGCTCCGGTGATGATGACGCCGCCGTGACTACTGATGTCGCCGAGTCGCGCCTGGGAGCTCATGGGCTCACCTTCAGCAACAGATGGATCAGAAAGCCGACGAGTCCACCGATGGTGCTGCCGATGGTCAACACCAGGCCGACGATCTTCCACATGGTCTCGGTCCCCATCTTGGAGCCGACCCGGGCGTGCAGCCGGTCGATCTCCTCGGCGTGACGGTGCAGATCGGAATAGATCGAGCGGACCAGTACCTCGACGTTTTCCTTGTCCGATTTCTTCTCGATTTCACGTTCGATCTTCTCGAGTCGGTCCTGGATTTCCCGGCGGTGGTTTTCGAGGATGCTGCGGAATTCCTCCCGCCAATGATCGAAAGTCCGGGCCAGCAATTCCTCGCTGGCCGAGAGTCCGGAGGGCGTTGTTGTTCTTTCTCCCATGCGATGCTTCCTTCAGGTATTGATCAAGACAGTGTTCGTCGAGCGAATGATGATGTTTCCGGCCACCCCATCCATAAACACGAGGCTGCCGGACTTGTCGGTGGCGCTGATGCTCTCCTGGCCTGGCGCGGCGTTCATGCGCACCACCTGACCGGCCTTGTCGGTGAGGCGGATCTGTTCGGCGGCGGCGGTGGAATCGACGAGGATTTCCTGGGTACCGTTGAGTCCCCAGATGTGAACCTTCTCCCGACCCTTGGTGGTATCGACGAGGATCTTCTGCCAGCGGGAGCGGCCCTTGTCGCACGAAAGGATGTGAACCTTCTCCTTGTCCTGCCAGGCTTCGAGGATCACCTGCTGGCGGCAGAGGTCGGTGAGCTGAATGCGGGCGCGGGAGCCGACGATCTGCGAGGCGATGTCGAGCTGGTCACCTTTCTCGGCGTCCTTCGTGCCACGCCGCAGGGCGTTGCCGCTCTGCATTTCCGGCTTCACCTTCCCTTCCATGGTGAGGATCTGACCGGCGCGGTCGATGATCCGCAGCAGCTCGTCGCCGTCGCGGTCATCGGCCAGAATGGTGTGTCCGGTTTCGGTCTTGAGCAGAACCTTCAGTCGCGGGCAGTAATACGGCGGATGGCCGTGGTACTTCTTGTGTTCGAGATCGTCGTGCCGGTTGGCCTGATGCTCGACCTTGTCCTCACAGTCATGACAGAAGGCATTCGCGCAGGTGCGCTTGGATTCCTCGGGTTGCTCGCCGGGATTGCTCCTGGCCAGCCACACCCCGGTCCAGATCGGATACTGGACGACGCCGCCCTCGAACTCGGCCCAGACCGAGGCCCCTTCCTCGGGGACCAGGAACATGCCGGTGTCGTCGTTGCCGCCGTAGGGGAAACAGGGCGCGGCCCATTCGGACCAGTTCTCCCGCCCGCTGCCGAGCACGGCGGGGATTTCCAGGCGGACCCGGCCAAGGCGTTCGGGATCGTTGTTGTCGCGCACGAAGGCCCGGTACTTGCCGTACCAGCGGTTGCGGTAGCGCTCCTCGGATTGACGGTCGCGGGTTTCAAGCATGCTCCGCCTCCCGTTTTCGACTGGCGTCCCAGGCCAGCCAACCGCCCAGGCGAACCGCCCAATACATGACCTGCCTTTTCCACAGGGGCACGCCCAGGGCCGCCATCAATTCGAGAAAGAGGCGGTCGGCAGCAAGCCGCGAGACCTTACCGGTGTGGTAGAGATAGTCGTGAACGACGGCCGCCGGGGAATATCGTCCCCAGGGCGGCACCACGCGCCAGAACAGGCGCGGCACCGAGGCGAAGTCGGTCTCGAACCCTGCGGGCACTTCGATGATGCGGCCAGCGCCGGTGCGGACACGGAACGGCTGGGTCAACCTCGCGGTCATTCCATTGGGCAGGATCTCCACCCGAAGCGGTCCGGAGAGACCCAGCGCGGTGCCGGAAAACAGGGTCTTGGTTTGGGCGCTCATGACCGCCACCTCGCCTTGCCCGACTGGCGCACGTCGAGATGGACCCAGGAGGCGTAGACCCCGATGCCGCCCTCGCGGAAAAGAGGGATCTCCTCGGCGATGACCGCCAGTGCGTCAGGCGAAACGCCAGCGGGACAGCTCACGTCGGCCGCCATGCCCAGCGTGTGGAAACTCTGCTCCGCGCCGCCCACCGCCTTGTTGTGCCGGTTGCAGCGAAAGCCGCTGGTGATGGACAGCGGTTTGCCGATGCGGTCGCGCAGTGTCTGCAAGGCGTCGACCAGGTCGGGATGGACCGCAGCCGAATGGCCGCAGCAGTTTTTGCCCTTGCAGGCGAATTCCGAACGGTTGAAATTTTTGCTGAGATCACCCATTGCCGCCTCCTTGTGTGACCGCGCCGGAATCCGCGTCGATGGTCACCATGGCTGGTGGCTCGTTTTGCGGCGTGGGCGGGGCCTCCCTGTCGTTGGGTTTGCCCTGGGACTCGGCGGACTTGTCGCCCGCGCCCTTGCCGAGGGCGTTCTTCTTGAGTTTGAGTTCGCAGAGATAGCCAGCGCCGCTGATGCTGTGGCGCACCGAGTGGCAGTAGTAGATGCCGGAAAACTTCCGGCCCACGCCCTTGATCTCGACGTTCTTCTTGGCGCGTAGCTGGGGAATGCCGATGGTTGCCGCATCCGCCTCGACCTGGCGCAGCTCGGCCTCGCGGAACTTGCCTTCGGCGCTGTCCTGGGCGGGCTCCTGGCGCGGCTCTTCGTGAAAGCCTTCGGAACGGTCGAAGCTGGGCACGATCTGCCCCGTCTCCTGTTCCTTGAAGCTGCCTTCGCCGGTGTTGCCGTCGACCAGATAAGTCTGCTTACCCAGGGCCGTCCGCTCGGGCGTACTGGCGTTGTTGGCCTTGTGCTCGACCACGTCCTTCTTGCGCGGGTCGACGCCGACCGTCTTGGTCTCGACACCCGCGCCCTTGGCTCCCTGGGATTGGGTGCTGGGGCGGAACGAGCGCAGCAGGCCCTTGGTGTCGGTGAAATATTCGAGGGTCAGAAGCGGCGTCTGGTCGAGCTCGCGGGGATGGAAATGGAGTTCGTCGTCCTGGATGTAGAAGACATAGCCACTCACGCCGTCGCCATCGCGGTCGCGAGCCTTTTCCGCCAGCTCCTTGAGGAACTGGGCATCCGAGATGTTGCTCTGGGTGACGCGGAGATGGGTTCCCTTGGTGGCCGTGACCACCGGGGTGAGGCCGTTGGCGGCAGCGACTTGTTCGGCGATTTCCGAATAGAGGATGCCGGGAGCGGGTTTCTGCCAGACCTTCTGGTTTTCCTTTCCGGCCAGCTTGAAGCCTTTGTCATAGGCTTTGATCCGGATGGTCGGATCGCCGTTTTCCGGAAAATCGTAATCGATGTCCTTGATGACCGCCTTCTTGCGCGGGGAGAGGTTTCCCACGTAGCCGAAGCGGGCCACGATCTCGTTGCCTTCCTGGAACAGCGGATCGTCGACGAACTGCAGGTTGCGGTCGGTCACCGACAGTTCGAGGACATCCAACTCCTCCTCGTTGTCGGTGAAAACGAACGAGGTGATCTCCTGGGTGATGTCCTTCGAGAGGTCTTGCCCCTCGATCTGAATCAGAAATGTCGGTTTGAAGGTATCCAGATCCATGCGTCTCTCCGGCGGTTCGCAGTTCCCTGCTTACTTACCGGAAGGCATGGCGAGGTGTCGGACGCTTCAGTCGAGCAGGCGCATTTGGACGTGTTCGCGGGAGGGAATACGCAGCGCCAGACCCGGCTCGAGCGCCAACGGGAAAAAGAGGTCGTTGTAGTCGCAGATGATCCACCAGAGCCTGGCGTCACCCAGATAGCGGTGCGCGAGCAGATCCAGGCGGTCGCCCTCGACCACGGTGTGTAGGCGGTCGTCGTGTCTGGGGGTGGTGTCGATGCGCTGGCGCATGCCGAGGGAGGTACCGTCGCTGTCCCGGTAGAGAAGGCAGCGGGCGTATCGGGAATTGCGGCCGATCATGAGCGCACCTCCGACCAGTTGATGGAACGGTCCACATATTCCTCGAGGACGATGTCCACCTCGGCCCGTTGCGGCAGCAGGTTGTCCCGGTCGAACAGGCCGAAGAAACGCGCCTTCACCTGCCGGACGATGCAGGTCACGCCGGGGTAGAGATCGCCGAAAATGAGCAGTACGCGGTGCGGTGCGTTCTTGAGCATGGTTCCGGCGTGCTCCGGATATTGCAGCGAGCGGAGCCAGTCGACCTTCTGTTTGACCGGCCCCTTGAACAGCTCGACCTTGAAGGCAATCCGGCGCGGTTCCCCGGCGACGTACTGGTAGCGCGGGTGGCTCATGCCGGGGATCTTGATCGTCGCGTAGTCGGTCGACTTCTCGTCGCTGATGGAGTTGGGGTTGTACTGGAATTCGAGCCGCTCCCCCGTGTCGGCGTCCACCAGATATCCCTTGATGGGCTGTTGATCCCAGGCCATTGCTTACACCTCGGCGATCTCGAGGATCGGCTTGCCCAGTTGTCCGGCCCGGTCGAGTTCCTGCCGCATGCCGCTGGAAATGCCGTTGCCGGTGAACGCCCACACCTCGTCGCAACATTCCATGTAGGCCAGACCGCAGGCGATGCCAGTCTCCCGCTGCTCGGGGACGCTGTCATCGGTGAATGTTGGATACAACAGGTGCGGCGCGAACGGCGCGTGACCGTTTCTCATGACCCGTCGGCAAAGCGCCTCTGCGACCTTCACGTTTCGGGCTATGTCACCCGCGAACGGGCTGCAGACAAAGATGCGTTTCATCGGTCCTCTCAAAGTGTTTCGTAGTTTCTGATCTTCCGCTCCCGAAGATCCTTGTAGACGGCCTCGGCCACCTTCCGGCCATCGATGTTGGTGGTCACGCTCAGTTCCACCGGGCGGTCGGCCAGACCATCGAGGCGCGAGAGCAGCGATTCCAGAAGCTCGCGCAGACCCGGACCGGCGTCCTCTCCCCGCAGGGGTGTCGCGGGAGCGGTGCGGGCCGGAGTAATCAACCGTTCGGAAGGCACCGTCTCGGCGAGTCCGGATTGCAGGGGCTTCGCTATCGGAGTCGGAGCGGCCGTTATGGGCCGCTCGATCCCGGCCGGAGCCAGAGAGGCGTCTCCCTTTTCCAGTGCCGGTTCCACCGCGAACGGCTGGATATAGCTCTTACTTACCGGCTCGACGGCCGCCGCGACGGTCTGCACGGTACCGTTCATCGGTTGCGGAGGCGGTGCGGCCGTGGCCATGACCGGCTGGAGCATCAGCATGGCGCTCAGGGCCTTGGGCACCAGGCGCTCGTCCAGACGCGGCACGAGACTGAGCACGCTTTCGATGATGCGTTGCCCAATCGATTCGGCGGGCGGCGCAGCTCCGAGCGGTTGCTTCTGCTCGGCCACCTGCGGAATCGGGGTCTGGACTCCCAGCATGGCGCGAGCGGAGGACAGTAAACCGTTGGCAATCCCGGCGCTGCGATCCTTGATCGCCTGAATGCCCGCGCTCGCGCCGCTGGAAAGCCTTTGCCAGAGGGATTGCCCTTCGGTACCGGTACTGGCAAAGATTCGGCCCACAGCCCCGGGGACGGCCGACAGCGTGGCAACGATCCGGTCACGGACAGTGACGGCTCCCGTGGCCAGCGCGTCCCAGGTATTGACCTGGGGCTGCTTGATCGCCAGCTCAGGTGTGTCGCCAAACAGTGATTGTTTGAGACCGCCGAAGATGGCACCGGCCTTGGCCGCGACGGATTGAGCCCCGGAGGTCAGACCGTCCCAGAGTTTTCCGGCCATCCGGAAAGGAGCCGAGGCGGCGTCCATGAGGTTTCCGCCTGCCGTTTTGATCTGCTGCCAGGCTCCCGCAGCGGCCGAGAGAATCCCGCGAGCGGCGAAGCCGAACACTTTCGCGGGCAGCGTCTGGGTAAGGCTCATGCCGTCGGCGAGGGTCTTGAGCAGCGCGGAGCCGGAGGCGGTCAGGCTGGCGAGCGGTCCCTCGCGGGCGTCGGAAAACGGCAGCAGATTGCGCAGCTTGCCCAAGGCGTTCTTGAGCATGGTGAAGGGATAGGTCACCGCCGACCAGATCCCTTCACCCAGGGTGATCAGTAGCTTCTTGCCCGCCTCGAAAAAGGTGGTGTCCCCGGCGAAGAAGGAGCGCACGGTGGCAAACAGATCCCGCAGGGTGCTGATGATCGGCAGATTCAAAATCGCCTGGCCGATCTGCCCGGCGGCGTCGGCCACCAGGCGTCCGATGGAGGTGAAGATGCCGGAAATGAAATTCCAGACACCGACCACCACATCCCGCGTCCATCGGAACGGGGTGGCAAGAAAATCGTAGACAGCGCCGCCGATGGCCTTGAGACCGTCCAGCAGGGAGATGTCGCCGGTCAGCACCTGCCAGACGGAATAGACGATCTTCCCGGCGGCCATGAAGGCCTCGCCGATCATGCGCACGGGTAGCAGGAACTTGTAGATGAACTTGGCCGCTCCGACCAGGGACCCGACGATGATCTTGCCGACCCAGACCACGCTGCGCACCACCACCGCCAGGGCTCGGACGATGAGCGACAGGTTCCAGGCCACGATCTTCAGCGCGAATGCCAGCCCCTGCAGAAGCACACCGGCGACGGTGCCGATAACCGTGCCGAAGGTGCGCCAGGACGACCCGTCGGTGGCGCTGGCGGCCACGCCGAAGATCTCCACCACCGAAAAGACCGCGCTGGCCAGCGCCGCATAGGCGCTCATCAGGGTGCGGACGGTCGGTTCGAGGATGGCGCGGATGCGGCCAAAGGCATGGGAAAACGCGCCCCACAATCCGGCCAAGGCTTCGCGAACGCGATAATAGGCTTTGAAGACGGTGACCACGAAGCCCAGCAGTCCGGCGGATTCGAGCTTATGGGCCAGTTCGGCCGACATCTGCCCGCCGCCGCCGCTGAGCGAGCCCACCAGCTCCCTGATCCCCCGGAAGACCAGCGAGACCTTGTTCCAGGCCCCGGTGATGACATCCTGGATGCCGCCGAAGTTGGTTTCCCAGGCGCGTTTGAGCAGATACACCGAGAGGATCACGCCAGCGATAATCGCGGTGACGGGCAGAAAATAGGTCGCGACCGCCGAACCCACTCCGGCGAGCGCGGCGCTGATGGCCACGAATCCGGCCTTGATGGCGGGCAGCATGAGTCCCACCATGCCTACGGCGGCGGTGACGGCTCCGGCCACGACCAGAATGGTGCCGAGGGCCATGGACAGCCCCAGGATCACCCGGGTCACACCCGGCATCGATTTGGCCATGCGTTGCAGAAACAGAATGAAGCGGGAGACACCGTTGATCACCGGCGTCACCACCGGCAACAAGGTGCGACCCAGAATTTCGCTGAAGTTGGCCACCTGCTGGCGTAGGAGCAGGAACCGGGCTCCGATGTCCTGGTTCATGGCGTCGGCCATCTGTTCGGTGACCACCGTGCCGGTCTTCATGGCCCGGCCCACCGACTGGATATTGCCTTCGAGGCTCTCCATACCCGCCGACATCTGCAGCAGGAACTTGACCGCCTCGTCGGAGCCGAAGGCCTTCTTCAGCTTCACCTGGGCGGCGGCGTTGGAGAGATCGGGGAACTGGCGCTTGATCTCCTGCAGGATGGGAACCACGCCCTTGAGACGGCCGCTGGTGTCGGTGAAGGACAGGCCAAGCTCGTCACCGGCCTCGGCCGCCTTCATGATGAACGCCTTGTACAGCGTGCCCGCCTCGGAGCCGGGCATGGTGGTCTGGAGCTGGCCGAGCACGGCGAGTTGCTCGTTCAAGGGAATGTTGCTCGCGGCCGCCACCGCGCCGATGTTCTTGATGGCGTCGGCCATCTGTGTGCCGTTGGTCTTGAACGAGGCCACGGTCTGCGCCATGGCTCCGGAAAAGGCGGTCGCCCATTCCATGTCGTTCATGTCGGCCATGATGGGCTTGAAGATCCCGTAGGCCGTGGTGAAGGTGCCGACCATCTCCTGGGTGGTGGCCTTGGTCGCCTTGGCGGTCATGGCGGCCATGGAGGTGAAGACGCCCACCGCCTCGTCGCTGAGGTTGGACAGGGCCGATTTCACATCGTAGGTGGCGGTGATGAACGCGGCCTTGTCAGCACCGGACCACTGGTTGGTGAAGGATTCTGCGGCGTCCTCGATGGCCCGGAGGTCCTGCACGCCGAGGGACGCCAGCTCGCCCAGAGCCTTCTGGGTCGCGGCGGTGGAGGCGACCAGGGCGGCGGGCACTGCCATCAGGGCCAGTCCCGCCCCCAGCATCATGGTGCCTTGCTGGATGCGGTCCAGGTTGCGGGTCATCCGCTCGCTGGCATCCGCCACGGTGGAATCGAGGTCCATCATGGAGCCACGGATGCGCTGCGCGTTCTGCGAAAACGCATCCTTCATCGATACCACTATGCCCAGTCCGAGATCGCCGTTCATCTATCGCCGTTCCGTTTGCTCACGTTCAAAATCAAGCTGCCGCTCGAGGGCCTCGACGAACTGACGCCGGACCCTGAGCGGCAGCGAGCGGGTTTCCGACCAGCCCCAATGCAGTCCGCCGTAAGCGAGAAAGAATGCGTCGCTTACAAGCGAACTCCTGGGAACAAAAAAGCCGGTTCTGCCTCCAGACGGGTGCGGATCTTGGTGCCGCAGCCATCGCATTCGGTTTCGACCGAGGTGTCGATTCCCGCGTCGACCCGCGACATTTCCTGCCGCAGCGCGTTGCGGTCGCGCATCGACATTTCCGCCAGGCTCTTCTTGGAGGGAGCCTTGCCGTCGATGTCGAGGATGCGGATGAGCATGGCCGAGGAGATGTTGGGCTCGCGCAGGCTGGCCAGGCGTTTTTCCTTGTGGCCGTCGAGATATCCGAAGCGGACGGCTTTCTTCGAGCCGGGCAGCTTGAAGGCGAACTCGCGCTCCTCGCCGTAGGGGGTGACCTTGAGATCCTCGAGATTGATGGTCACGAAGTTGGTCATGCGGCAGGCGCTGTTCGGGCAGCTCAGCTCCAGTTCCACCTCGTCGCCGAGGGAAATCTGGCGCAGGCGGACCAAGGCGAACAGCCGGTCACCCGAGAGCAGGTTCATCACCTCGGAAAGATCGGGGGCGGTCTTCTCGCCCAGCCGGACGAAACAGTTGCGGAGCACCTGGTTGATCGCCTCTCCGGAGCGGATCAGGCGCTGGTTGGTGAGCAGTTCTTCCTCGGCCCCGGTCATTTCCCGGAGCTCGAGTTCAGTGCCGCTTGGCAGTTCAAAGCTGTACATGGTCGATCCTCCGGTTTAGGTCCAGTATTGGAAGCAGATGGTGAGCTTCTCGATGGTGTTCTCGGTGTTGCCGCCCTCGAGCTCGTCGTATTCGAGCGCCTTCACCCAGGCCCCGTGCAGGGTCCAGCGGCGGGTCTCGTTGCCGGTGCGGTCGTAGCGGACAACGTCGATGTCGCGCATGTAGTCGGCCGGAAGGCCGCCGGTGACGGCGTTCACGTCCACCTGTTTCTTGATCCATTCGCGGGCCGCCTCGTCGGAGCCGTCCTGCAGGGTGCCTTTCTCGAGGGTGATGTCCTCGAACTTGACCCGGCCTGCCACCTTCTGGTCGAACATCGAACCGGCCGGGGCAAAGGCCACTTCCTCGAATTCGGTTTTGGGCTCCTGTCCCTTATGGAACAGGGCCACGTCGAAGCCGTTTACCTCGATGGCGAACTGCCAGTTCTGGTAAAGGCTCTTGGGCATGTTTCCGCTTCTCATAGCCGTGTTCTCCCGTTAGATGATTTCTTTGAAGTCCGCGCCGGTGCTGGTCAGGATGAAGTTCAATTCGATGAACTCCGCCGTCTTGGTCGGCTTGACGAACACGCGGGCCACCATTTCGTTGCGGTCGATGACCGCCGGGGTATTGGTCTCCTCGTCGCACTGGAATGCGAAGTCGTAGAGGCCACCCTTGTCCTTGATGTCCTGCAGGAAGGGGTTGATCAGGCGGCCGAGGGCACGCCAGGTCTGGGGATGGTTCGGCTCGAACACCACGAAGCGGGAGGATTCCGAGATGGCTTCCTCCATGTACATCATCAGGCGGCGGACGTTGATGCGGTCCACGGCCGATGGCTGGCTCTGCAGTGTCTTCTGGCCCCAGATGTTGATGCCGGTGTCGGGGAACACGGCGATGACGTTGACCCCTTCCGGATAGAGCACATCGCGCTCGCCACGGCTGGTCTTGTAGGCCAGGGAGAGCGTGTTGAAGATGCGGCCACGGTCGATACCGGCGGGCGCGTTCCAGACGTTGGTCTTCTGGTCGCTGCGGGCGATGCATCCAGCCACCGCGCCGCAGGGCGGCACCAGCTTCTTGCGCGAGTTGACCGGATCGCTGATCTCCAGCCAGGGGTAGTAGAGCGCCGCGTAGGAGGAGTTGAAGGCCGCGTGGCTGTACATCCCTTGTCCCTTGCGGAAGTCGACCGCTTCGAGCGGCTCCAGATGCATGGGCGTGTCGGCGATGAACAGCAGGTCCTTACGCCCCTCGGCATAGGCGATTCCGGCGTTGATCACCGGCACCGTGGTGACGCCGGGGACCATCAGCAGGTTCAGGGCGTCGATCTCGTCAAAGCCATAGAGGCCGGTATGCTGCGAGGGATCGCCGATGAAGTCCGCATCGGCCAGATTGGTCAGCCCATTGTCGCCGCTGCTGAGCGTGAACACGCCCAATGCCGGACGGTCGCCGGGAGTCCCCGTTGCTGCGGCCAGATCTTGGACCAGGATGAAATCCGAGCGGTCGTTGATCGCCAGCTCCACATGGTTCGGTAGCGTCTCGTCCATGCTCAGATCCTTGAATACCTCGACCACATCGCCTTTGTGCCGGACCACCAGGTTGAAATGGTTGGCCGGGTCAAGGGAGCCGTCCTCGATGGAGACGGAGAGCCGGTCGCCCCAGACGCCTTCGTTCACGGCCTCGATCCGCAGGGCGTCGGCGGGCGTCGCCTCCCGGTTCTGCAGGACGATGGAAGACTTGAGCGCCGTCAGCGTGTCCCGGTCGGTGGGATCGGTGAGATGGGCGATACGGGTGACATAGAGGACCGAGCCGCCGTTGTCGAAAAACGCCCGGGCGGCGTAGGCCAGATAGCTCTCGTTGCTATAGGAGCCGAAACGGTTGATGAACTGCTCCCAGCTCGTCACCAGCACGGGCTTGTTGATCGGGCCTTTTTCGGCCACCCCGACCATGGCGGCCGACGAGGTCGAGATCTGCTTCACATAGAAACTGAAGTCCGTTTCCCGGGTGTAAATCCCGGGGGATAGATAGGTCGGCATGGTTATTTCCTCCGCTTGCTGGTGGTCTTGGCCTCATCGGTTCCGGCGTCCTCGGTCGCCGTGGGCTTTTCAGGCTCCGGTTCCGCGCCGCCGGTCAGGTCGGTGATGCGTACCAGCCCGCGTTTTCCGGCGGTCTTGATCTCGGCGGAGAGGTCCTTGCGGGCGATGCTCTTGCGCTCTCGCGGCCCGAGGTGGAGGGTTCCCTGGCCGGAGAGGTTGAACGTCAGGGGTTGGAACTGCAGGTTTCTGATCTCGATCACGGTTGTTCTCCTTTACGGTTGAATGGTTCGTTGCTCTGTCACGTCGCCGTGACCAAACGGCAGGACAGCCGTTTGGCACGACCGAAGGTCGCCCCGAAGGGGTGGAGCACAGGGATGTGCGACATGAAACTGGAAGGTCCGGTCCCGGATCAGCCGACCGTCGCGCAGGTCGCCGTCGTACACCGGGCAGGATTCGATACGGATGCGTCCGGAGCTTTGCCGGAGGTTGGAGAGGTTCACACGGGCCAGACCGCCCAGAGGAACCAGTTCGGTGAGGTTCAGGCTGCCCTGGTCTGCGATGGCGATCTCCGGGTGAAGCTGGAGAAACCGCGACACCGATTCGTGAAAACCGAGCAGTTCGGACTCCCGGTCCACGGTCACCACCAGGTCGAAATCGAGGTGATAGAGCCGGGGAAACCGGCACTCCTCGAAACTCAGCTCCGCGACATTCTTCTCGAACAGGCGGCTCTGGCTGCGGCGGAAGCGGTCTTCCGCCAGCTTCGGCCCCTGGAGGATGACGCTGGGGGTGCGCTGGACCTCGAACAGGTCATCCGGGAACACCAGCACGGTGTCCGGGTGGATGGCCTGCTTGGCCAGGCGGATCAGGGTTTCTGTGACGGTCTGTATCGTGCTCAAGGGACGCCTCCGTTTTCTGCCTGGTTACTTACCGGAAGCGCTGGCGATGTGTCGGAGGCTCAAAGCGCGGAGCGGATCGCCTCGCGATAGTTCTGGAGGATCTGCTCGCGGTACTTCTCCATCACCGGATGCAGAAAGGGTCTGGCGGGGATGACGATGGTCGCGCCGTTTGGATGTTTGATGGTGGCTCCGTACTCCATGACGGCACCGATGTTCACCATGTCTTCACCGTCCTTGTTGACGGTGCCGCGCAGCAGGCCGACGAACGCCTTGTCGGCCATGATCTTCTGGGTGATGGCGTTGACGAGAAAGCCGGTGTCGATGAGCGCCTTGCTTGATCCTTTGCGCAGGGTGGTGCTTTCGGCGAGTTTCACGAAGGCCTGTCCGCCCGGGGCCTGGGAGCGAATCCCCCGCTGGATCTCGCGCACCAGAAAAAGGGCGTTGCGGATCGTGGTCTGACGCAGGGCCGTGGCCAGGCGCGGCCCCATGCCGGTGGTCAGCTTGGCGCGGGCCTTGTCCCAGTCACCGGTTCGCCTAACGCCCATTGAGCTTCACCAGTTGCAGGTTCTTATGGGTGACGGTGCCGAAGAAGTGTTCTTCTTCCACACTCTGTATGCGATAGGTTTCCCTGTCTGCGGCCAGGCGGTCTTCACCCTGGACATCGGCATCCGGAAGGACGCAGGCGAGCGCGTCGATCTTGCCGCTCAGCTCCTCCGGCGGGGTTTCGTTCAGTTCGAGGGGGATGACAGAGACTTCCGCGTATTCGGCATCGTCGGTGCCGTAGAGCCGCTCGCCGGGAACCACGCGCAGAATGCGTGCGGTCTGGCCGGAGGAGAGGATCAGCCGGGCGACGTCGGCCACGGCTTCGGCGCGTTCCCGGTCATTCAACAACATCGAGATCGATCCCTTGTTCGTAGATGACCGGCATAAGGCCGCTCGGGGTCAGGATGTAGGCTTCCTGGTCGAGCTGGGTGGCCGGACGCAACTCGGTGAGCCGCTGGCGGTAGTCGGCGAGCAGATCGGCTTCGAGCTTGGCCCAGTGGCCGGGCTGGCCGGTTTTGTCCACCCGCTTGTCGCCGCTGGAAAAGGAGAAGGCGTTGGCGGTGGCCGAACGCATGACCTGGCAGGCGTGGATCTGCGCCATGATCACCAGGAGCTCGCGGACCTCGCCGGTGGGATCGGGGGTAATCTCTCCGGCCGTGATCGTCAGCGATTGGTCGAGGTCACGGCCGACCCGGAAAACGGCTTTCCGGACGCATCTCTCCAGGGTCTGATCCTCGAAGAGAGATGCGCCCGGATCGGACAGGTCGAGCCGCAGGTCGGCGATCAGGTCACTCAGCAGCACCTTGCAGGCCCTCCAGACGGCTCTTGAGCGCGTCGATCACCGTGCGGCGTTTCTCGGTGTCCATGTAGCCTTTGAGGGTTTCCGGATTGGCTTCCTCGTTGACCTTGGAGATGGCATCGGTGGCGGAGAGTTTGCTCAGGTCCACCGGTTCCGCGTCCTGGTCGGGCTCTGGAGGGGCGAGCGGTTCCTGCTTCGGTTTGTCGGCCATGGCCAGGCGGCCGTTCTTGAGCGCCGCCTGGATCTGCTTGGTGAGGCGTTCCACCTCGACCACCTGGCCGGGCTTGAGTTTCAGCCCGGCGTCGGGGATCACCAGAACGCCGGGACGGATGTTCTTGATTCGATTCATCTCACGTCACCTCCCGGATTACGGAACCAGTTTGACCTTGGCCATGATGTCGGGGCGGGTAATGCCCTGACCGATCTCGGACCACACCAGCCAGCCGGTCTTGAAGCGAGTCTTCTGATCGATGGACTCCGTCTTCAGGTTTTCGCGCACAGGCATCTTCCCGACCTCTTCATCCGGGACGATGATGATCTCGTCCAGCGGCATGGAGGCGGTCAACAGAATGCCGCCGGTGCCGTAGTTCTTGATGACACCCTTCTGGCGCAGCTCGAGCTTGGTCTGGGGATCGAGGTTCCAGCCGCGCATGTCGTTGAAACGGCGGCCGCGCATGACGATGTACTTCACCGACAGCTCCAGGTCCTCGATGATCGAGATGGCCTCGTTCAGTGCATCCTCGGTGAGCAGGTCGCCGGTGACCTCGATGGTGTTGGCCGCCGGGATGGCCGAGGAGAGCACCGAGATGGTGCGGCGGTCCATCTCCTTGCGGATGGCGTCGGCGGCGCTGGTCTGGATGTCCATCAGCGTGCCGATGTTGCCGTTCTTGAGAACGGAAACGTCCACCATCGGGTTGGAGTGGATGCGGTTGGTGGGGAACTCGACCTCGTCCTTGCCCACCTCCTGTTCCTGGGCGTCGCCGTCCTTGCTGATCCAGTGGGCCTTGACGGTCGGTTTCTTCTGGTAGACCGGACGTTCGCCCTTGGGCAACGTGTGCTTGGTGAGCAGCAGCGAGGAGATCTCCTTGCGCTTGATCTCCTGTTCGATGGGCGCGGCGATGGCGGCGGCAAGCGCCCGCATGCCTTCGGGCGACTCGAGAGCCTCGCTCATGAGCCGCGCCATGGTTTCCATGTATTCCTGGGAATGGATCTTCAACTGATTGGTTTTCATGTGCGTTGGCTCCTTGGGTTAGACGAGCAGGCGAAATTTGAGGACGCCGCTCTGTACGGAAATGGCGTGGGCGACGACGTGCTCTCCGGCCGCGACGCCGTTGGTCAGGCGACCGCTCGCCGAAACTTTCAGGTCGTCTCCGGCGACGACGGTCCCTTCGAAGGCGTTGGTCTCGTAAACGCCGCCGTCGCAGTAGATGCCGGGCATTTCGCCACCGGCGTAATCCTTGATCAGGATGCCGAAGGAGCGTTTGGTGGGATCGGTGTTGACGGCGAACAGGTCGTCGCCGACCACGCGGACCACCTGGCCGAGCTGGCCGTCGCCCTGGATGTGGCCGTCGCCATAGGCGAGGCTGCGGTGACACGGATTGATGAATGACATGGTGTTTCCTCCTTATGCGTTGATTTGCGAGTGTTCGGGAGAGTCCTCGCCGACACGGTTGCGGTAAGCGGCCATGAACCCGTCGCGCAGACGGTCCTCGAGCGACACCTTGCGGTCGTCCACATCGTGGGGCCGGACACCGGCGTCGCTGCGCAGCGGGGTTTCCGTCGATGCCTTGGCGGCGGGCTTGCCGCCCTGGTCGCTGTCAGCGGGTTTCTCTTCCTTGTCCTTGTCCGCCTTGGCCGACCTGGGCAGGCGCTCGTAAGCGGCCTCGGTGGCGGCGAAGGCTTCGTCGGACAGTTCGGCCAGGCGTTTCAGCTCGGCTTCCCGGTCCTCATCGGACGCAAAGGAGAGCCCCTGCTTCTCCAGCCGGGTGAGCAGTTTCTTGGCGCGGGAGCGGCAAGCGGCCGCCTTTTGTTCGGCTTCCAGTTCCTGGACGCGCTTCTGCAGCTCGGCCACCTGGGCCTTGAGCTGCCGGTTTTCCTTTTCCAGGTCGGAAACGCGGGCAGGATCGCCTTCCTGCTGGGCCGGTTTCTTCTTGGCCGCTTCGACGGCCGGGTCATCGGTAGGTTTGGTTTTGTCTTCCATCGTGGAATCTCCTTCGGGTTGGGATTGGTCGGGCTGGCTCTGAAGGGACGCCACCTGCAGAATCCTGGCGTTTTCGTCCGCGCCTTTGCGGTCGAGCAGTCCCAGTCCGGTGAAAGTGACGCCGTGCAGAATCTCGAAAACGGGTTGGCCGCCCACATCACGGCCCTTGAATTTGCGCAGGTGGGTGCAGTAGTCGGCCTTGTTCTGGAAGCGCTTGTGGCAGACCGAGCATTCACCCTCCTGGTAGTCGCATTCCATGGAGACCTGGGAGATGATCCCGCGCTTCATCAGCTTGTAGGCCAGCCGGGCGGCCGGGGTGTCGTGGACGTACAGCTCGCCGACGCATTCCACGCGGCCGCCGTTGTCGTCCTCCAGGTAGTCGGCGGCGACGATGCCGCCCACGATGTCGTTGAACTCCTGCGAATGCTGCAGATCGACCTTCTTGTTCACCGCCGTCATGTGCCGACCGGACAACTCCTCGGCGGTGAAGTGGTCGCCGTTCTTGTTGGTCCCGGTGCGGCAGAGCACGAAGCTGAACTGGGGGTCGCCCGCCGAGCCGACATCCATGGCCTCGGTCGCGAGGCGTTCGCCTTCGCCCAGCCGGATATCCACGGGGATGCTGGTGTGGAAGTTCGCGGCGGCGGCCATCGGAACGGGTTTTTCCTCCCGCTCGGCGCTGGCCTTGGCCCCGGGAGCGCAGACGAACAGACGCTCCTTGGCGTTGGAAGCCTCACCGTGCTTGGAGGTGATGGCGTAATGGTGATCCTTGGACTTCATCCGGCTCTGCTTGCCGAAGGAGCCGATGATCCGTTTCATCTCCTGCTCGTTGGGATAGGCGTGATCGCGGTAGGAAATCAGCCAGTGCGGGATGTGCTTTGCATTACCGAGAAAGGTCTGGAAGAACTCGTTGGCGTTGGCCTTGGTGACGGTCTTGTGGTCGGTCTCGTAATACTTGACCTTGGTGTCGGTCTTGATTTCGAGCCCTTCCCAATAGGTCATGAGCCCCTCCACGAAGTGGTAGGCCCGCTCGTAGTTGGTGGTCGAAAACTCGGTGGCGTAGGGCGGATCGAAGTAGGCCAGATCCGCCTTGGCTTTCGGCAGCAGTTCGTTGATGTCCTGCCGGTATGCCTTGTTTTCCTTGTCGTTGTCGAAGATCAGGGCGTTGATGCGCTGCAGGTTCTTGCGCAAGCGATCCTTGAACTCGTCGGGAGTGTCCTGGCGGCGGCCATAATCGGTGGACGACGAGAAGTGGCCAAAGCCACCCTTGCCGCTCATGCAGGTCTTGCCGAGGCCGAACAGGGCGATGTCTTTCTTGAAGCCGGAGAGCTTGTCGCAGTTGGCGCGGATGGTGTCGATCAGCGCATGGACGCCCTTGGCGAAGAAGATGCCCTTGAAGTTGTCCTGAACGAAGCTGCCCGCCTTGGCGTTGTCGGCCAGGAGCGCCTCGATCTCGTCCTCGCTCAGGCGAACCGAGTTGTTCTCGATGATCGCCTTGGCGGCGTGGTGGCAGTAGCGGAGCCGGTCGTTGGCGATGACCTGGAGGCCCTTGGTCTTGTACATGTAGGCCACGACCGCAGACCCCGAAAAGGCATCCAGCACGGTGCCAGTGCCCTCCGGGGTATGCTTCCAGATCCAGTCGACGAGCTTCTGCTTACTGCCGATGTAGTTGGTGATGTACTTGGGGCGCTTCTCGGGAGGGAGCTCTTCAGGAGCGGACTGTTCGGCGGCCTCGGACCCGAGCGTGTCGGGATCGAGAGTCAGCGCCGCATCGGCCTCCAGTAGAAACGCCAGCCTTTCCAGGTCTGTGGCGAACAGTTCCATCAACGTCTCCGGTCAGTTTGCTGTGCTCTCCGCGACCTGCGGGGAGCGTTCAGCGGTTACTTACCGGAAGCGTCGGCGATGTGTCGGAGGGTGACGGCGAATTTCAGCGGGCGGGATTCAGCCGGATATTTTTCATTGAAAATCAATTTCGTCCTCGCTATATTGGCGAAAACATAACGATCCTTAAACCAGCCCTAAATCCATGTCGAAACCATATCGCGTAAGAGGAAGAATCTGGATAGAAGGCTCCGAGGGCACTTTTCTCGGTTATGGTCGGGTCGTCCTGCTGGAACGTATCCGTGATTACGGCTCGATCAGCGCGGCGGCCCGGTCAATGGAAATGTCCTATCGCCATGCCTGGAAACTGGTGGATTCGATGAACCGGCAAAGCGACACACCGGTCGTCGAGAAAACCACGGGAGGAAAAGGCGGCGGTGGAGCGGTCCTGACCGAAGCGGGGGTACAGGCCATCGAAATGTTCTGGGCGGTGTATAGAGAATTCAAAACTTTTTTAGCCGAGCGTCCTCTTTCTGCAGAATCTGATGCCAGACAAGACGGGTGAAGGGAGCTTGTCCGGCTGGCACTGATTCGTAAACGCCGTTAAAACGACCCACTTGCCCTTAACGGTACTGCGCCACTTTTTTTGAAGTTCGCTCCAACTCAACATTCCAGGGCAGCAGTCGCTCCAGCTTTTCCAGTGTGTCGGCGTTGGCGATGCGCTCCAGTACATGCCGGATATAGGCCGAGGGTTCCAGGTCGTTGGCTTTGGCCGTTTCGATCAGGGAGTAACAGGTAGCACTGGCGTGAGCGCCCTGCGGGGTATCCGCGAACAACCAGGCCTTGCGACCCACGGCGAACGGACGGATGGCATTCTCGGCCAGCACGTTGCTGATGTGCAGGTCACCCCGCTCACAGTAGCCGATCAGGGTGGACCACTGGTTCAGGGTATATTCCATCGCCTTGCGGGTGAGTCCACCCTTCATTACACGCCCCACGTTAGCGTCCAGCCAGGCCTTGAACGCTTCCAGTCGAGGCAGGCTCGATGCCTGACGGATCTGATAGCGTTCGGCCACGCTCAGGTCCTTGATCTGACGTTCGATGGCATACAGTTTGTTGATATGACTGAGTGCCACATCCGCTTTGGACAGCTTGGCCTGTTTGCCTTTACCCGCCGGCTTGGCCGCTTTGGTCGCTTCGATGAACTTGCGGCGAGCGTGATCCCAGCAGCCGATGCGGGTCAGCTCATTGGCTGAACAGATCTGCGCATAACCGGAGTAACCATCGGCCTGCAGGACACCCTTGAAGTCATCGAGCAGGCGTACGGGTACCGCTCCACTTCGGGAGGGATCATAGGCGAACAGGACTGAGGGTTGGCCCGGTGGTCCGCCCCGGGTCACCCACATCCATTTATCGGATTGGGCGGCCTTGCCATCCTCTTTGAGTACCTGGATCCGGGTTTCATCGGCTTGCAGGTAGGCCGCGCTGTTCTGTGCTTCCCGCATCAGGTGGATCAGCGGCTTGAACACCTCATCCAGACGGATGATCCAGTGCGCCATGCTGGTGCGGCTCAGCTCGTGGCCCAGACGCTTGAACATCTGCTCTTGCCGATACAACGGCAGACCATCGGCATATTTGGAGGTGATCAGGTAGGCCAGCAGGGCCGGGGTGGCGATGCATTTACCCAGCGGGTGTGTCGGGCGCGCCGCAGCGACGATACGCTCATCACCGTCCTGCTCGAACACCGCTTTTTCCTGCCAGTATTCCAGTACTTTGAGCTGGGCGGGGATATATTCCAGTTCTTCCTTCACCTTGGTGAAGAAGGTTTTGACGGACCCGGCCTTCTCTTCATCACTCAGCAGCAGCTCGATACGCTCACGCTGCAGGTGATCGGAGAAGCCGCGCTGACGGCGTTTGGGCGCAGACGTGGCAGCAGGAGTATCGTCTTCAGCAACTTCAATATCGTCCGGGAGCTGATCCCGCAGCTGATCGATCTCGGCTTCCAGTTCGGACTCATCGAACAGGTGGATCTGGTGGGCCGTTTTCTCACTGCTGGCCGCGAACCGCTGGATGCGCTGCAAGCGCAGCATCTCTTCCAGCAACAGGATGTACTGCTCGCGCTGCTGGAGTTGCCGGTCACGCTCTTTGACGGCCTGATCCCGCTGCTCAAGCACCTGGTTTTGCCGCTCAAGCACAGCCTCTTTCGAGGCGAGTTGCTGCTGCAGCCCAGCCACCATCGACAACAAGTCAGCGGTCGATAAACCGCTGATATCAGGCGTCTTTGAGGTGGTTTTGGGCTGTGTTTTCATGGGCAAAATTATATCAAAAACAGCCAGTTGAAGCACCCAAAACCGGCTATCCAACGGCCTCATAATGCAAGGTTTTATGGCCTTGCAGCAGGCTGATGTCATAACCATCGAGCAACCAGTTGATCTGTTCGCCGGTCAACGGCATGAGCTCATCAGCCGGGCTGGGCCACTTGAATTTCTCTTCGGCCAGCGCCTTGTAGTAGAGGATAAAACCGTTGTCTTCCCACATCAGGCACTTGATCTTGTTACGCTGCCGGTTGGTGAAGGCATACAGGGCACCGGTAAAGGGGCTATGTCCCAGCTCCTGCTCAACCAGCACCGCCAGACCATTGGCCTGCTTGCGAAAATCAATGGGCTCACGGTACAGATAGATCTCCGGCATTGACCGAGAGGGACGAAGATACCGTGGCTTCATCAAAGCTGCCTCAGGATCGCACCGAGCAGATCGACATTACCGGCATGCAGACCGGTAATGGCCATGCCACCGGGAAGCCTCAGGGTCAGATCATCCGATAGCGGTGAAGCGGCCACTTGGGTAACGCGAGCAAAGCCGGATGTAGGTACACGCTCGGTAGCGGCCGCATCATCAGTGCTTTCGAATTTTCGGCGCCAATAGACAAACTGGTGATAGGACAGTGATTGCTGTTTGCAGAAAGCAGCGCCGGACAGCCCGGTATCGCGCCAGTGTTCAATGTGCTGTTGCCAGTAGTGTGTGCGCTCGGTTGAGTTCATGGTGGATTCCTCGCGTAGGTGACGATGGAATCAGTGTGCGGCGGTCAGTGGTTGGAAAAAAGGTGCTGATTTAAGGGCGCTTACACTGATTCTGCTACGTATTGTGAATGGCAGGGTTGCTTTTGTGGAAAATTGCCAGGATGTGCCTTTTGTTCAGGCAAGAAAGAACATTTTTGCATTTTCTGTCCTACAAAACTGTAGCAAATCAGACAAAGGAGAAAAAAATGAAAGTACTGAAGTCGATTTACGCATTGATTGCTTGCCTGGGGCTGGTGGTGTCCGCTGTGTCCGTCCAGGCGGCCGACAGCCTGCTGGTTTATGCCGGGGCTGCATCCCAACCCCCAACCGAAGAGGCCGCAAAAGCCTACGAGCAGAAGACCGGCATCAAGGTTGACGTTGTTTTTGGTGGCTCCGGCTATGTCCTGTCGCAGATGAAGCTCGCCAAACAGGGCGACATCTACTTCCCCGGATCATCAGATTATATGGAGCTCGCAAAGCGTGACGGCGACGTGTTCGCCGAAACGGAAAAGGTGATCGTCTATCTGGTGCCTGCAATCAATGTGTATAAGGGCAACCCGCACAACGTCCGCACCTTGAAAGATTTGACCAAACCGGGCCTGCGCGTGGCCATTGCCAATCCGGAAGGGGTGTGCGTGGGTGCCTACGCGGTGGAGATCATTGAGAATGAGTTTTCACCCCAGGAAAAGGCCGCCTTCAAGAAAAACCTCGCCAACTACACCGGCTCATGCGAAAAAACCGCCACGGCCATCTCATTGAAACAGGCCGATGCGGTGATCGGCTGGCGGGTCTTCCAGTATTGGGATCCGGAACGTATCGAGACCATCCGCATACCCAAAGAGCAGATTCCCCGGATTGGCTACATCCCCATCGCCATCTCCAAATTTACCAAGCAGAGTGATGAGGCGCAAAAGTTCATCGATTTTCTGACCGGTCCGGAAGGTCAGAAAATCTACGCCAAGTATGAATACTTCGCCTCCTCGGAGGACGCAATGGCTTGGCTGGGCGATCAAAAACCGGTGGGCGGCGAATACGTGGTGCCTGCCGATTGGCTGAAGAAATAAGTTCATGGTCAATCTGAAGCACACCAGCATCGGGGCCGCTTTGGCGGTCCTGATGTTCTATGGCAGTTTGATCCTCTCGCTGGCCTGGTTTCTGAACAGAACAACGCTGTGGGAAACCCTGTTTTCGGGACGCACACTGTTCTCCGTGAATCTGTCGCTGATGGCCGCTACGGTGGCCACCCTCCTGGCGCTGCTGCTGGCCATTCCCGCCGCCTATGCGCTGTCGCGCTTCTCTTTCATCGGCAAAGAGGCGGTCGAAACCGTGCTGGAGTTTCCCATCATCGTCTCTCCGGCGGCGCTTGGCGCGATTATCCTCATTTTTTTCAATAATCCGTTGGGTGAATGGCTGCAAACCCATGTGATGTATTTCGTATTTACCTTCGCGGGGATTGTGCTGGCGCAGTTTGTCACCATCCTCGGCCTGGCAACGCGCATGCTCAAGACAGCCTTTGACGAGGTGCCGGTGGATCTGGAGACTGTCGCTCGTACTCTGGGCGGCAGCCCACGCCACGTTTTTTTCACGGTGACGCTGCCACTGGCGCGCAACGGTCTTATCGCCGCCTTTATCCTCACCTGGGCGAAGGCTCTGGGAGAATTCGGGGCAACGTTGATGGTGGCTGGAAGCATGGCCATGCGCACCGAAACGCTGCCCATTGCGATCTTCATGCGTTTGTCCAGTGCGAACATAGAAGGCACGGTGGCGCTGATCATTGTGCTTGTCGCTATCGGCCTGTCCGCCCTGTACACTGCACGCCGTCTGTTACGGAGGAGCACGCATGTTTGAGGTCGAGGCGCTACATACCCGGGTTGGCAACTTCCGTCTCGAAGAGATTCACCTTTCTCTTGCCGAGGGTGAGTGCCACGCGGTATTGGGGCCGTCCGGCTCCGGTAAAAGCACGTTATTGAATGCCATCCTTGGGACGGTGCCCGTGACCGCCGGACGGATACGTCTGGGTGACGAGGAGATTACGCACTGGCCCATAGAGCGACGACGCCTGGGTTATGTGCCGCAGCATTTAGGGTTGTTCCCGCATTTGTCGGTCCGTGACAACCTCAGCTACAGCGCACGCGCACGTAAACTCCCTCGTGAGGAGTTCCAACCACTGCTCGACAGGCTGATTGAAATAACCGGTATCGGCACGCTGCTCGAACGCCGCATCACCACCCTCTCGGGAGGCGAGCGCCAACGCGTCGCGCTGGTTCGCGCCCTGACGGCCAACCCGCGTCTGGCATTGCTGGATGAACCCTTTACCGCCTTGAACGAAACCCTGCGCAGAGAGTTGTGGTGGCTGGTCAGCGAATTGCAACGTGAGCGCGGCCTTTCGGCGTTGCTGATCACCCACGATCTCACCGAAGCCTATTTTCTGGCCGAAAAGATCACGGTCTTGATCGATGGCCGTCAGGAACAGAGTGGCGACAAAAAAACCATCTACAGGCATCCCGCCAACCTTGCCGTGGCCCGCTTTCTCGGTATCAAAAACCTCTTTCCAGCCACCATCGTCGATGCGTCGGGAGAAAACATCGAAGTTGACTGTCCCAGCCTGGGTCGCCGTTTTCGGTTCCAGGGGCAGGCCCCGATCGGCACGGCGGTCCGCCTCGGTATCCGCGCTGAAGACATCATGCTTCGCGATGCCGGCCACCCGCCTCGCCCCGATGATTGCCTGCTCACCGGCACTGTCCGGCTCATCGACATGGGCGCGAACGTAGCGATGCATTTCCATTCGCAACAACTGCCGTCCGTCATCGAAATCGTAGCTTCGCGACGGGTGGCGAACTGCTTCAGAGTCGAGAACGATCAAAACCTGGTGACCATCGCCCTGCCTTCCTCCGCGATGTTCTGGGTTCGTGACGAATAATCCGGCACCAAATCGTTTGTAGCTGTCTATATGCGCAAGAGTGCATTGTACATCTCGATATGCAGATCGTGCCCCCTGTGCAGAAGGGGAGCGGGCGGAGTTCAGATGGGCCAGAACGGCCTTGCCGCATGCGTCGAGGGAGGGGTATTCGTCGGTCTCGGTGATCTCGGAAAAGACCCCGTCGTAGGGAGAGCGGGACAGCCGGTGGTATTCGAGAAAATCCGCCGGAAGCGAGGTGGCCCCGACCTCGACCAGACGGTTGACCACCCAGGCAGCCTCATCCTTGCGGTCGGCAAGCCCGTTCGGTCCCCGGTCGAGGTAGTACATCTCCACATCCAGACCGGGACCCGGCCCCTGAACCCAGACGCCCACGGGCACGTATTCTGGGACGGTGGCTTGCCGGTCGGCGAGTATCGAGTCGATCATATAGCGCAGTTTCATGACCAGTCCTCCGCGATCCGGAGATGTTCGACCAGAAGCTGGGCGTCGAGCCGGTGGAATCTCTCGGCGTTTTTCTGGCGGTAGGCGATCCAGCGTTGCCAGTCCGCCGCGAGTTCGGGCTCCGAGACCGGCTCGATCATTTCGACATGGTGAGTGCGGCCCAGGTCGTCGGTCAGATCGACAATCAGCCACCCTTCGGCCTCCTTACCGTCATGTTCGGCTGTCAGGGTATCTTCGATCATGATATCGACGACCTTGACGGTGTGGGCGTGCTGGAAGCCCTTGTCGTAACCGAGCGCCTTCCACAACAGCCAGAAATCGGTGCGCAGATGGTTTCCAGCGGCGTCGAAATGGGGTGCGATCCGGGTGACGGTGAAGCTGTCCACCAGGGTATCCAGAAAGAGATCCCCGGATTCTCTGACCGTCATGCGGCTGCCCCGGCTGTTGAACCAGTGCAGCGATTCCTGCAGCCGCCGTTTTTCCTGTTCGATAAAGTCCTTCATGGTCATTGTTTGCGTTTGCTCCAGCTTTGCGGGGTATGGACGATGTCCTCCACCTTGCGCCCGTCGGGCAGTTTCTTGATGCCACGCCGGGTGAAACTCTGGATGATCTCCCGGCGTTCGTTGTCGCTTCTGGCCACGATGAACTCGATGTTGTCCAGCAGCGTCACCGAGTATTTGAAGATGGTTTCGTTGCCATGGCGCTCTGAGAACCGCTTCCAGTCGTCGATGCCGGTCCCCCGGTTGCGCTGCACGTAGTCGTCGATCACCTTGCCGTAGGCGTCATGGTCATAGCTGATGGCGTCCATGCGCCGCAGCATCTGTTTCTTGAAGTAGAGGGCCGGTGAGGCGTCGCTGGACGGTTGCTTCTTGATTCGGGTGAAGAAATAGCTCGCGCCGCCGGTCTGCATGTCGGCCACCGGGGACATTCCTCCCGGAGCCACGCCCATGCGCATCTTCTCGACCGTGCTGACCATGGCTCCGTTGTTCTCCATGATCAAGTCGATGAAGCCGGACATGCTCTCGCCGTTGGTCAGATCGTGGACCAGCGAGTAGCCCTTCATCTGTTTTTCCAGGTCCTCCTCGGTGATGTCGAACCGGAACTGGTGCCGGTATCCGCCCTTGGCGTCGCGGTCCAGAAAGCCCGCCTGGTATTCGCCCAGCGGGTTGTATCCGGAAAGCTGGGTGATGTCCTGGACGCCCAGCTCCTTCTGCCAATAGCCGCGCAGGGCCTGGACCCGCTCGGTGGTGGTGGCGTTGCGGTCGTCGAGGGATTTCTGCAGTCGTTTGTAGTCGGCGCTCTTGTCGGTCTTGCGGATGTAGGCGAGCTTTTCGAGATACATCTGCTCCGCGTTTTCCGCCGTGGCCACCCGGGTATCGATGCCGAGCTGTTCGAGCTTTTCCAGCATCGCCTCGACCCGTCCGGGGGTTGCGTCGCCTTCCAGGATCATTTCCAGCTCGCCGCGCTGGGCATAGAGGTTGGTGTCCGACCAGGGGCGATAGCGGACCCGGGTGCCGTCCTCGAAGGTGACGGTGTACTGGTGTCCGTCCTGCATGCGGGAGTTGTGATTGAACAGCGTCCGGTTGTCGATGTCGTCGGCCTCTGCAGTGATGGTGCCGGAACCGATCCTGCGCTTGGTGTGGGTCACCTTGCCGCGTTCCACCTTGAACGGCGGTTTCTCCTTGGGTTTCTGCGCGTCGAGCTTCGGCAGATACTGCTCGAAAACGCCGTTGGTAGCCCGATCCCAGTCGACGGATTCTTCGATCTCCTTGACCCATTTCAGATAGTGGTCCGCCATCTCCTTGACCTTGGGGTCGGCGCTCTTCTGCAGGGTCTCCAGTTTCTTGCGCAGGCGCAGGGCCTTGTCGATCTTGGTCCGGTTGTACTTGCCGTCGCCCACGTGGAAGTTGACGTTTTTGACGGCGTCCAGAATCGTCGGAAAGAAGCTGTCTTCGACCAGCGGCTGTCCCTTTTCACCGGCCGCCGTCTGCACATAATTGCGCAGCACCTCGTCGATGCGGCGGTCGGTATCCGGCCGGATCTTCATCTTGACCACGGTGCGCTTCTTCCCCTTGAAGCTCTCGGTGAAGATCAGCGCGTTCTGGTCTTCCACGTCGCCGCTGTCGAAGGGCAGCGTCTTGCCCTGCCAGCCGAGCTTGCGGGCCTCCTCGACCAGGGCTTCCTCTGTTGAGGAGAGCAGCTTTTTCTTGCCGGTGGCGGTACTCAGCTTGTCAAAACGGAACCCCCGATCCCCCAGCACATCGGCGTAATAACCCTCGAAGTCCCGCCGGAGATTGTGTTTCCGCTCCAGGGCCTGATCGTAGAAATGCCGCAGCCCGGCCGGGTTCTTCGCGAACCGTCCCTCGGCGTAGGGTCGCAACAGATCGAGGTAATCCTCGTCGGCGATCTTTTCGACTTCCTGGATGTAGCGAAGGGTCGCGTTCGGATCGACCCGTACCTTCCCTTCCTTGGCCGCCCGGAAGACCTTGTTGTAAAACGGCTCTTCCTCGCCGCAGACGCCGTTGGGGTGATAGTCGAGCGAGAGCTTGTCCTGGCCCAGAAACTTGAAGGCCTGGCCTTTGTCGATTCCGTAGACGCGACCGTCCCGGGCACGGATGAACTGCTTGGAATGTCCGTCGTGATTGGCGATCAGCCAGTCGACCACATGCTCGCGCTGGATCTGCTCCAGTTCGATGGTGGTCAGATCCTGGGGCAGGATGTTGCGAAAATCGAAGTCTTCCCGCAGATCGGTGCGCCATTTCTGGATGGAGCCGGTGCGGCCGTTCAATTGGATGGTGCGCACCTTGATGGAATGGGGGTCGATCAAGCGGCCGATCTTGTAGGCGGCTTCCTCTCCGAAGGCGATGAACTCATCGTCCTTGCGGTCATGAGGCTTGAACAGCCATTTGTCGCCGTTTTCATCGGTCCAGAACTCCTTTTCATGTGCGCCGCCGACAGCGGCCTTGCCGGTTTTCTTGAACTTCGAAGGCAGACCCTTCTGCTGCCACGCGGTATCGACGGTGGCGAACTCTGCGCCTTTCTTGCCGATCTTGGGCTCGGGCGGCTTGACCGGCATCGGCTGCGGAGCCGGTTTCGGTGGCTCTTTCTTCGGTGTGGCGGGCTTGGCCGGTGCGGTTTTCTTTTTGCCGCCATGCTTTTCGGCCCAGGCGGCGTGCTTGGTGTCGATGCTGGCCTGAACCGCTTTGATTTTCGCCGGGTCGGTCTCGGTGAAGAGCGTGGTCAGCTCGTCTTTGTTGGCCCACTGCCAATACTGGACCTTGGTCTCCTTGGCGAGCGTCTTGAGCTCCGCCGATTTCAGTTTGCCGACCTGATCTTGGAAGAGCTGTTTCTTGAGGGCGATTTCCTTGCTGTGAGCCGCAAGCAGTTCCTGGGGCAAATCGGTGCCGCCGGAAACCGCCTGTTCCGCCTTGGCAATCGCGTCGAGAAAATCCTTGTAGCCGGTCGGCGAGTCGGGAACGACCACGGTCTTGGCGGCGTCTTCCAGGGCCGTTTTCTGTTTCTGGATCAGCTTCTGCTTGGCCTCATCGACCGCCTTTTTCTTGACCGACTCGGCCATGTCGGCACCGGCCTTCTTCTGCAGCGCCTCGACGAGCTGCTGCTTGTTCTTGAGGATGCCGATGCCGTGCTTCTGTTTGGCCGCCGCGAGTTCCTTGCCCATCAGGCCGCTGTGATCCACGCCGGGCTCCAGCTTGTCCAGCAGCTCGATGGTCTCCTGTTTGGTCATGTTGAGGGAGATGCCGTTCTCCTTCGCCATCTCCTTGAGCTGATGGGCGGTCATGCCCTCCAGCCCCTCGGCGGGAGGGATCTTCGCCATCTGGGCGGCGAGTAGCTTGGCCTGTTTGAGTTCCGCCTGTTTCAGTCCGAGCAGCTCGACCAGTTCTTCCTTGGTCCGCAGCAGACCGATCTTGTGTTCCTTGAGCTTGGCGCTGAGCGCCGCTCCGGCCAGGTCACCGTGATCGATACCCGGTTCGGCCAGATCGAGCAGCTTGATGAAATCGGCCTTGGTCCGGGCAATGGCCACGCCGTTCTGTTTCGCCAGGGTCTGGAGCTGTTTGACCGTCAGCGAACCGAGGTCGGCGATGTCGCCGGTTTCAAAGGCGCTCTTGAGCTTGGCGTTCTCCTTGGCCTGGGCGTCGGCCATGCCTTCCAGCACGTGGGGCGGGAGAATGCAGGCGTCCCCCTGCGATGCCTGAGCGGCGGCCTTCGCGGCCATCTCGCTGCCGCAGACGGTCATCGGCCACGCCACGATGTTGGTGCAGCGGCAGTGCGGATGCGCGGGTTGCTGAGGGAACTTGTCGATGGGAAAGGTCTTGCCGTCCAGGCCGCCGCAGACCGGGCACATGCGCTCATCCTCCATGGCCAGCCATTCCAGTTTTTGGATGCCGACCCGCTCGTGGAATTTGAGCCTGCCCATGTTGTGGGCGCGGAGGACCTCGGTGCGGGCGATCATCTCCATGCGGTACTGCGCCTTGCTGAACACCCGGCTTCCGGCCTGGCGAAAGGAGTCCTTGTCGATGATCACCTTGCCCATATCCCGGACGATGTCGTCGGCTCCCTTGCCCGTGGCGACGCCGTTCAGGATGGTACGCTTGATGCCGTCTGCGAGTTCGCGGTGGACGTCACCGGCGAGTGTGAGGTTGTATTGCGCCATGAAGTCGAGGGCATTGGTGTCGACGATGGTGAACACCTTGGTGGCCAGCTTGTCGATGCCCTCGGGCTTCAGGTCGGCGTAGAACGGCAGCGCCGCGTCGGCGAGTTCGCCGATTCCCTGCTGGATGCCGAGCTTGAAGGAGTCCTTGGTTGTCTTGCGAAAGACCAGGGTCTGCTCCCGCTTGAGCCGTTTCATGGTGTCGTCGAGTTCGAGCTGGAGCTTTTTCAGCCCTTTGAGGGCGGCGAGCTTGTTGTCCGGCAGGGAGCCGAGGGAGCGGTACTGAAGGATGGCGCGGGCGACCTCGTCTTCGGCCTGTTTGAGTGCCTGGGTGAGCTGGGCCGTGACCTGGTCGTTGTAGCGGTTACGGGCCGTCAGACTCTTCAGGGTGGCCGCCTGGATGCGCTGCTTGAGGTCCGACGGCATCAGCGGGGCTCCCGGCGGTCGATGAAACGACAGGCCGGGGCGTCGAAAGGGCGCTCGCTGCCCAGGACCCGGCAGTGGTTGGTGTCAGCAATGAAGTGGCTGCACTCGTCGCACACGGCAGCAATGCCGGTGGACTCCAGGTCTCCCGACCAGACCAATGCCGCCTCCGCCGTGGGTTGATCGTCCTCGGCCGGAATCCCGAGCATCTTCCGGGCGCGAGGCACGCTGAGGATGCCGGAGACGACCATATCCACCACCGGCTTCACCTGTTTCTCGTCCATCAGGTCGATCTGTTTGCGTTCGCTCTCGCGGTTGGCGGCCTCGATGTCTGGGTCCAGGTCCATCTTGATCTGAAGGCTGGAGCGGCTGATGAGTTTGCGGTCGTAGAGTTCGATGAGGAGCTTTTTGAAATCGACCGCGTCGCTGGGATCGAGGTCGTTGAAGATGAACTGGATGCTCTTGTCGCCGTGGCCGTTCAGCTCCATCCAGTCGTCGAA
This sequence comes from Thermodesulfomicrobium thermophilum DSM 16697, assembly GCF_059568695.1. Classification (NCBI taxonomy): domain Bacteria; kingdom Pseudomonadati; phylum Thermodesulfobacteriota; class Desulfovibrionia; order Desulfovibrionales; family Desulfomicrobiaceae; genus Thermodesulfomicrobium; species Thermodesulfomicrobium thermophilum. The sequence goes on from NZ_JCANTW010000012.1 coordinate 334,728, forward strand.
CACCCAGTCGAGGAGCTTGCGTGCGGCCTGTTTGATCTCGCGGATCATGACCATCATCTTCTGCATGCTCACCGAGGCGGTGGCGAAATTCGGACCGTCGCCGGTCACCAGCGAGCGTGACAGCCCCAGGGCCACCACGATGTCTTCCTTCACCTCCTTGACCTTGTCCTCGACGTTGAGGACCTGGCCGTCGGTGCCGTGGGTTTCGACGTTGACGTAGAACGGGACCACCAGGCCGCTTTTCATGTCCATCTTGTTGACCATGTCGCGGACCTGTTCGAGCATCCGCTGGTCCGGCATCACCATCTTCTGGCCGAACGCGCCGCCCACCTTGAGCAGGCGGAACGGCGTGGCCCAGCGCTTGGCGATGGCCTGTTCGGCCCGGCGGTAGTCGCGCAGCAGTTCGATGGCTTGAAAGGCGGGAAGCACGAGGGAGTTGCCCCGGGGCGAGAAGGCCGGTGCGTCCCATTTAAGGTGGACCACCTGCTCGACGGGCAGCGGAATGGATTCACCGCCGCCGGGGGTGTCCTCGGGAAATTGCCGGGCCTCGATCAGTTCGCCCTGGGCGTATTTGACCTTGACCGAAACTGGGTTGACGCAGACCAGCTCCTCGATGTCCTGGCCGGACTTGGTGAAGCGCTTGAAGCCGATGGCGTCGCCTTTCACCAGGAGCTGAAGGACCATGTCCTTGATGAATTGCGTGATGTTCAACCGCCAGGCGGCCTCCAGTGCCTGCTCCTTGAGGGTCTCGTCGTCGCTGGTGATCTTGATCTCGTCGCCCACGGCGAAGGTGCGCCAGGAGTTGACGCAATTCTTCACCAACGGCTCCTCGACGTAGTATTCCCATGCCTTGCGGGCGCGTTCTTCCCAGGTGGCCGGAATCGCTTCGGTGGCGTTGACCTTGTTGAAAGCGGCCGAGTCGAGCGCTGCCGCTGCGGCCAGCGGCGCGATGATAAAGCCAGTGGTGTCCAGGCTTTCGGGTTGTTCGTCCTGATGGGCGGTGCTTTCCACGTGATCCTCTCGGTAGTTTCGGCCATGACAGCCGCACATCCGGCCCGTGTGGGCCGAATCCGGCTCGATGCCTGTTACTTACCGGAGCGGGGTAGAAAGCGTCGGAGGATGAGTTTGTCGGGTAGGAAAGTTTTCGAATCAAGCGGACCAAGCCGCTAATTCAGGCAGGGATCTTTGGACTATCGAGGGGAAAGCCGGATCAAGGTCACTGTTCCGGCAACCATGAAAAGCGCGGCGACGCTGAAGCCGACCATGGGAGAAAAAGCTGTCCACAGCACACCAACCAAGGAACTCGAAATGAATTTCGCTGTTCCATTGACGGTACCCAGAGCGCCATAGCTCATGGCCAAGGTCTCAGGCTGAACCATTTCCGCCGTTACGGTCGATTCAAGCGTCTCCTGCACGGCCATATAAAGCCCGGCGATAAGGAAGAGACCTGCCAGCAAGGGAACGCTGTCTATTCCGAACCAGAAGGCCAGCACTGTCAAGATGGCTGTCAATGCTCCCAGCACATAGCCGATGACCAACACAGTCAAATGGCCGATGCGGTCAGCCAGGATGCCCACCGGATAGGACATCGCGACTTGCACGACATTGCGCCATACGTACAAAAGTCCCGCCACCTGGGCCGCTTTGACGACCCCCAGAGAGGCCGTCAGCAATGTAGTGGCAGCCAGAATCAGCAAGCTGTGTGAGAAGTCGCCAATGCCAAACAGACCGACCGAACCCAGATAGCGCTTGAATCGTTTTGGTAGACCGTTCAGCGAGCTGAAAAATTTCATGGCAGGATTTGATGAATGCTGCGGGTCTTTGACCAAAGTCAGAAACGCCAGCACCGCCAGCAGACCCGGGATGATCGAAATCCACAACACGAGGCGGAAAGGCCCGGCCGCATCGTTCCAATTCCAGCTCTGGGCCAGGCCGAGCAGCGCGACCCCCAGCAGAGGACCGGCCACCGCGCCAATCGTGTCGGTCGCCCGGTGAAAGCCGAAGGCCCGCCCACGCGTTTCAGAAGTGACCGACTGGGTCACGATGGCATCGCGCAAGGGTCCGCGCAGGCCCTTGCCAAACCACGAAACCAACCGCCCGAGCAGGACCAATGGCCAACCTGCCGCCAGAGCGATCAGCACCTGTCCGACGGGAGTCAGTCCGTAACCGATCAATACCAGCAGTTTCCGATGGCCCAGCTTGTCAGCGATATAACCGGAAATCATTTTCGTGAAGCTGGCCACCGCGTCGGCGATGCCCTCGATAATACCCAGAGCCGCTGCCGGAACGCCGAGCACGGCAAGAAAGCCTGGAAGGATTACCGTGGTGGTTTCGTAGCAGAAATCGCCCAGCGCACTGGTGATGCCCGCTCCCGCAACCGTGCGGTTCAGCCAGCGCGAAGATCTCTTGTCTTGTGCGGTGGCGCCTCCCTTTGCGGAGGTCTGTAAAGAAGATTCCCTGGATTCACGCATACCCACTACAACCCCTTAATGATTTTCGTCGTGTGCATCGAAAACCCGCTGGGCGAAGCTGTCGAGCAACGCCTCGCAGTGTTTCAAGCGTTGCAAGGCTTCTTCCGCCAGGGTCGCACCGTAGAAATCAAGTTTGTGGATCTTCTCCAACCAGGACTGAAGTTTCTTCAGGTCCACATCGTTTTCTTCAAGCTCCGCATAGGTGAAATGACGGGCCTTAGTTTCCTTGGCTATCTCGGCTTCGAAGTCCTTACATTTGCCGAGAAACTCGACATACTCTTCGTCGCGGTCGGCCTTGAAGCGAGCAATTACCTTGTTTTCTTGTGCCTGGTCCAGTCCAACAGTCTCCAGGAGGACCGACTCGCCCGCCATTCTGGCGATCTCATTCTCGACCATTTTAAGGCGACGGGCGTGGTCGTCGGTTCTGGGCAGCAAACACACACCGTTCTGCAGATAGACCGCCCCCATGCTCTTGAGCCGACGCCAGAGGGCGACCCGCTTTTTGGCCGGTTCCGCAGGTACTTTATATGTGAGCAATAGCCAGTTGTTAGTCTCCATGGAACTAAAATAATGTAACGACCGTAACAAATCAACAGTAACATTTCGGTCAAATGAAAATCGGCTCCGTAAGCACCGGCTTGAGCGAGACCACCTCTTCGCCGACCGGGTCGAGGTTGCCTTCCTCCCGGATCAGCATGGCGCAGCGCACCGCGTCGATGATGTGGTCGTTGCCCTTGGAATAGATGATCTTGCCGTCCCGCAGGGTGTAGGTGTGGGTGGTGAACTGGTCTTCCACCTCCAGGTCGTCCGAGGGGAAAATGAGCTGCTTGCGTTGCAGTGCCCCGTTGATGAGGCTGGTCATCAACTCCTTGGTCCGTTTCTTGATTTCTTTGCCGTTCCGCACCGCCAGTAGGGTCATGCCGCCGAAGTCGTATCCCTTGAGCCTGCCTTCCAGCTCCAGCCCCCTGTATTTGTCCAAAGTGAGCAGTTCCTGGACCACGGCCAGTCCATTACCGCCGTTGTCCACGCCGATGCCTGCCGGGGTGTAGTACCGCTCCAGCAGAGCGAAGATCTGGGCGATATGCGGATAGGAAACGTGTTCCAGATGCACGCGCAGGATCATCTTCAGCAGGGTCCGCTCGCCGACCTCCATTTCCTGGAATACGACGATCTCGGTGGGATCGTTGGTGTAGCCCAGGTCGCCGCCAACCCAGAACTGCCCGCTGCGGGGCGTGAGGTTGAGCAGCATCTCCAGCCGGTCATGGGCCGCTTCCTCGGTGTCGCAGTCGCGCATCTCGGAATCGGTGATGACGATCTTCTGATACTCCAGCAGATCCTGCCGACAGAGGTTGAACTGTTCGACGTTGAAGGCCCCATAGGAGGGCTTGCCGTGTTCACCGGCCACCTCGTGCTGCCAACCGGAGCTGTCGCGGCCGCCGTAGAACTCCAGCAGTTCGGCTTCGCGATCCTCAGTCCACAAGGGGTTGAGCCAGGACGGCCAGCGGAACACATGGAACTGCTCTGATGATGTGAGCCGGTAATAGGTGGTGTCGCGCAGGCCGTTGGGCGTGGAGTAGATGCGTAGCGTCCCCCCGGCCTTGAGGCACTGGCGCAGCGCCTTCCAGGCCCGTTCGGTCAGCCAGGCTCCTTCATCGACCCAGATGCGGCCCACGTGCAACGAACGAAAGGCGTCGCCATAAGCCCCGGCCGGGCGGAAATAGAGCACCGAACCGTTGGTGAACTCCAGCCGGAAGTAGGGTTTGCGGTGGATCTTGGGCTTGCCATACTTGGTCAGGGCAATGCTGTTCATCAGATCCGGGTTGGTGTCGAGCTGGAACTCGACCTCCTCGATGATGGTATCGAGGTGCCCCTGGTGCGGGGCCGCTATCAAACCCTGGCCGCCTCGGGTGGTGAAGGCGTAATGGAGCGCGTCGGTCGAGAGCACGATGGACTTGCCCACGTCCCGGCCGTCGAGGTGGATGATGTTCTTGGCCGGGCAGCGCAGGTCCTCCACCTGATGCGGCCAGTAGTCGCGGCCTGAGCCATCCCGGTTGTAGAGGTAGGCTTGCCCCCACAACACGGGATCGCTCAGGGTCGCCGCGAGTTTGCGCTCCTTGTCGGTTACCGCCATCAGTGCATTCCCGTCCTCAAGGCATTGCCGAGGATGCGACCAGCGGGATGGTCCATTCGAGGGTCTTCTTCAACATGTTGATCTCCTTTGGGTTATGGGTTTGGGGCACATGCAGAAAGATCTCTACAAACACTTGATTTCCAACGAAATAGAAGCGTCATTGGATGTGACGCGGGATGGTCCCGCATCAACGAAAACCGGAACCGGAGGCAGGCCATGACCTACGACAGAAACCGCCAGCAGGCACTCAAGGCGTACCGAGAAAAGCAGGAGAACATCGCCCGGCTGATCGAGGGCATTCGCGGCAAGCTCGAAACGGACGCGAAGCAGCCGGACATCACCTGGGCGAGCGTCGGCTCCCTCGGCCACGTCGAGGAACTGCTGCGGGAGCTGGACGAGTTCCTGTCCTGAACACTCCGGGCCACCGACAAAGGAGACATCAACATGAGCGAATGCACCGTGCATCAAGCCGCCGAGGCTTTCATCGGCCACCTGCGGGAATCCGGAAAGAAAGAGCGGACCCTCTACACATACCGGAAGGACCTCGACGTGGTTGAGGCCTTCTTCGGCGCGGATCGCCAGCTCGCCGAGATCCGGCTCCCCCAGGTCGGCAAGTTCTACAAGTCCGACCTGCTGCTCAAACTCCCCTATGGCAAGGAGCGGGCCGAGCGCACCGTCGCCAAGACCGTCCGGGTGTTCCGCATGATGATGGTCTGGGCCAAGGAGTCGGGTCGCATCGAGGAGTTGCCGCTGCCCAAGAGCACACCCATGGGCCACAGCCGGGTGAAGGAGTCCAGCGATGAGCAACCGAACGGCTGACCTCGACCTGACGGCCGCGATAGAGGCGTTCTGTGCCCGCCTGTCGGCCGAAGGACGCTCCCCAGCGACCATAGCCGCATACCGACGGGACCTCGCCCTGGTGGCCCGCGTGGCCGGGGAGCTGGCCCCGGGTATCGTCTGCCGGGCGGTCACGGCCGGGCTCCTCGACCAGGTGTTCTCCGCCGGGGCGGTCACCGAGAGCGGGCGCGGCCCACGCTCGGCGGCCTCGCTCCATCGGATGAAGGCGGCGGTGCGGGCCTTTTTCGCCTGGGCCGTCGAGGCGGGCGTGGTCGATGACAATCCTGCTCGGTCCATCCGCATGCATCGGCTGCCGAGAAAGCTGCCGGTGTTCCTGACCGCCGCCGAAAAGAAACGATTGCTCAAGGAGCTCAAGGGACGGACCGACTTCTCCGCGCTGCGCGACCGCGCCATGATCGAGGTGCTGCTGGGCACCGGGATCAGGCTTGGCGAGCTGGCCGCGCTCGACTTGGATGACATCGACCTCGACGCCAAGCATCTGCGGGTGTGGGCCAAGGGGAATGTGCCGCAGGTCAAGTTCATCAAGACCGACCTCCGCACATTGCTGCGCCGTTACCTGGCCGAGCGACGTCGACACGGCCGCCCGGAAATGGAAGCCCTGTTCCTGTCGAACCGGGACGGCAGACTCTGCCAGCGGCAGATTGCCAACCGGCTCGCTCACTGGCTGCGGAAGGCCGGGATCGAAAAGGAACTGACGCCGCACGGGCTGCGGCATACCTTCGCCACCCACCTCTACGGCGCGACCAATGACCTGCTCGTGGTGCAGCGGGCCTTGGGGCATCGGGACGTGTCCACCACCCAGATCTACACCCACCTCGTGGACGGCCAGCTCGAGGAAGCCCTCGAACGCCTCTGATCCTACCGGACCCGACGATGGGAGCGGCCTCGGCTGCTCCTGTTTTCGTTGGGCAAGACAGTATCGAAGACAGTGAATGACAGTGCCCGCAGAAGAACACATCCGCCGATGATGAATGATCATGACGAAGGTTCTCAGCCTCCCGGGCGGAGCGGGAAATATCGATTGATCGAAATTTCTCCTTTTCTGTCTGTCGGCCGCACATGGCAATATCTGCTTGGCATGTGCGAGGGCCGCTGCCGAAGGAATGGCTGTTTGTGGGGCTTGGCCGGTTCTGCCTGGGGCACGATATGCCAATATTTACTTGGGTTGTGTGAGAGAGCTCCGGCGTGAACAGGCCAATATCTACTTGGCTTATGGGGCTCGGCTTATGCGCACACATGCCAAGCGAATATCGAGAGCTGCAGGAAGATATAGAGGAGTGGAAATGATGATCGGCCGCCGAAGAATGCCGATTCCGAAAGTGTAAGGAACACGTCTTATCCGCAATTCCTGGTGAAGCTGTCTGCCGCAAGTCGCCGTGTGTCGGGGTCATCGGAAAAGCCCTCCATGGTGTTATCCGCAATTCTTTCCGCGTTTCTTGCGGCCGGAGGGTTTCGTGCCCGGGGCGTTGGCGGCCTCGGCCACCTTCTCGAGCAGCGCCGCCGCCCATTCCGCCGGAGAGGTCTGCGGGCCTTTCGGCTCCTCACCCTCGCGGGCGATCTTGGTGGTCTTGAGGTCCTTCATGTGGCAGCGGATCATCCGGTCGAGTTTTTCGGCGGCGTCCGTGTTCCCCTCGATCTGGGCGCGGACCAGCTTCACCGAGTAGACGCCCACCAGCTCCACCTGCAGGAAGTCGCTGGACTTGTTGAACTCGAAGTCCTGGTTGAGGCGGTCGATGATGGCGTCGAACATGACCTTCTCTTCCGGCGTCAGACAGCGGTCGGCAAAGATGCCGTGACGCAGCCGGTTCTGGTTACCCTCGGGCGCACCAGGCCCGCGCCGGGGCGGTTCGGTCTTGCCCTCGTTGCGGTGCCAGCGGTCCAGCGTCTCTTTGTCCGGTTTGTTCAGTGCCACGTGGAAATCCTGCCAAATATTGTTTTCCCAAGCCGGGATGCGGGGCGGGAGGCCGATTTAGCCTCCAAACGCGCTCCCGCCGGTTCAGGGGTTACTTACCGGAAGCGGCGGCCAACTGTCGGTCCCGATCCTGTTTTCGTTCGGCGGCGATGATCTGGTTGACCCGGCGGGTGGTCACTCCGGCGAGGTTGGAGATCTCCTGGCTGCTGATACCCTGCAGATGAAGGGCAAGCACCAGGTCGCGGCGCTCTTGGTAAAACCGGCTCGGTGCCGGGACCCAGAGAATTCCGGTGTAGTGCTTCTGAATCTGCTCGAAGAGTTCCTCGGGCAGGACATCCTTGGCGTTGGCGTAGCGTTTCTTTTTCTTCACGACTCAATCCTCCACTTTCTTCATCCACGGCTGCGGCACGTCCGGGTTGTAGAACCGCAGCGTGCTGGGACGCCCGGACTTCGGCCCGTGGATAATTTCGATAGAACGCTCGGTGACCTCGCCAATCTCCTGATCGCCATCGACGAAACAGACCAGACCGTAGTCCTCGCCGCAGGGAAACCGGAAGCGGCCCTGGTTCTGATAGAGGCGTGCCTCGGACCAACCCTTGGCCATGGCCTCCTCACGGATGGCGTCGACCTTGGCGACAGCCTGGGAAGTCACCGGCTGCTTACATTTCCAAGCTTGGTTCCCGGGATAAATCCAGTCCTTTCCGGGAACTTCGACGGGTTTCTCCTGGGGCTCGGAACGAAGCGCGGGTGGCCGATAGTTCTTTGGGGAAAAGGACTGGAGGACCTCTTGAACGCTTTCCTTGCCGAATTCCCGGATGGCCAGCTCCTGCAGGGCGTTGAATCGCTGCCGCAGCGTGTTCCAGGCATCGTCGGGGAGCTTTCCGGCCTTGTGCGCGGCTTGGGCGGTGACCATGCGGGAACGTAGCCAAGCAAAGTATTCAGGCGACAGACGGCGACACAGCGTGCCGTCGATCTCCCTGTCTTCAGGACAGTCGCGGGCGTCCTCGATCTCGTGGACATCGAGCCCGGTGGAGACATAGATGGCGGGCTGCGGTGGTTGCGGTGGTAATGATGGGGTTTCACATTCGGCCGAGGCTTCCTGCCCTCCGGCGGTGTGCTTGATCATGGTTTTCAGAAGGCTCATGGCTTCGGGCTCCAGAAATACGGGTTAATCGCTTTTCCCGTTACTTACCGGAGCTGCCCTGAAACCGTCGGTGACCACCCGCTGCGGTGGATATGAGCGGTGGTTGCGGTGGTCGTGCGGTGGAAGGTTTTCTTGTCCCACCGCAGGGGGTAGTTCTTTGTTTGTTATTTGTTTTTAGATAGTTATGAAGAAAGAGAAGATAGAGTGCGGTGGTTGCGTTGGTATTTGGGGAATGTCTCTCACGCTGGGCCGGAATTTCCCTGGCGTGGTATGTCGGGTTGGTAGGTAGAAAAAATATTTCAGCCCATAGGGGGTGAGACCTTTGGATTTACCACCGCAACCACCGCAAAGGCCATGAAAGCCTTGTCTGGCAAGGGTTTGGCGTGCGGTGGTCATCCACCGCAAGAGACAGCGGTGTTCACCGCACCACCGCAAAAGAAAAGGACGCCCGAGAGCGTCCTGGATGATTACGTCAGTATGGGGTGGAATCAGAGATTGGCGGTCTTGACGATCCGGTACTCGAAATTCTTGGTGTGGGCGTTGCGCTGCCGGTCGATGTCAAACCCGGCATCCCGGATGACGTCCAGGTCGTTGCTGATGCGCCGACCGAGCTGGGCGGGCTTCTTGTATTCGAACTCGAGGTTGAATTCCCGGCCGACTCTGCGTAGCGCCGCGAGCAGCCGTCCCGCCGACACCGGTTCCATGGTGTTCTCGTTCTCGAACCTCACCTGGTAGCGCTCGATGAACCCCACCACATGGTTTGCCCGGTCGTCCTCGCCGTAGCGGGCCTTCTCATCCAGCTCCACCGCGTTTCGGTAGGCGTGGAAAAGCGACGCCAGCGCCGTTGCGATGGGGTTCGACTCCCGCGCCATCTCCTGGCTGGTGTCGTTGATGGAATGGATCTGCTCGATGAACAGCGGGCTCAGATCCTCGAGTTCGGTAGTCACCTCGTGCTCCTCGGACCCGGCCAGCATCATCAGGTACATCAGGCTCAGATAATCGTTGCAACGGCGCTTGCCATGGGTCGGCATGGTTCGGTGCAGCAGGCGCATGACCTGTTTCTGGGCTCCGTCCCGGATCATCGCCAGCACATGGCTGGTTCGCTTCATGATGGCCGAAATGATCAGATCCCGGTTCTGCTGGATGGCCGAGATGACCTCCGATTCCAGAAAGCAGTCGCTGGCCTGGTTGGCGAGGTCGAAGTTGATGACGAAGGACCTCGACAGGATCTCCGAAAGTTCCCCGCACAGCGGCTCGATGCCGGTGGTGTTCAGCAGGCATTTGGTCCGCTCGGTGATGGTCTCGCTGTCGGTGCCGCTCTTGCGTTTCTCCTTGGCGATGCCGGTGATGCTGGTCAGCATGAAGGTGGTCAGATCCTCGGTCATCTGCTTGACCTCGATGTTGTCGAGGACGATGAGTGGGTTCTGCGAGCCATCGGTGTAGTTCGCCGCGTCGGTGGCCTTCTTGTGCTGGGGCTCGCCGTAAAGCAGCGTCGACGTGATCTTGCTGGCGGTGGTCTTGCCCGATCCGGCCGATCCCTCGAAGCGGGTCATGGGCCGCGTTCCGGCGAAGTCGATCAGCAGAAAACAGGAGAGCCAGGAAAGGATGAGAAAGCGATCCCCCTGCGGACAGGTCATGTTGCCCACCAGTAGATCGACCAGGAGCCGGTCCGCCTCTTCGAGGTCGGCGTTGGGCAGGAATTTCAGCGGCTTCATCTTGCGCGAGCCATCCAGGATTATACCGTCCTCGTTGCCGCCATTCTTCATGATCTGAATCTCGTCCGGGGTGATCTTGGCGATCTCGTGCTCTGGATTGTTCAGGTTGAAATAGACGGTGTAGGAAGCCACATCGGTGTGCAGCCAGGAGAAATGGTCGCGCACCTGGCCACGGATCATCGCCAGGCTGGGCAGTACCTCGAAAAATGTCCGTCCGCCGCCCGTGGTCGGCACCATGCCCGTGTGCTTGTAGAGCATGGCCGCGTAATGGCGCTTGCGGCCACGGTCCGGTGAATCCATCCAGTAGATGGCGTTATCGAAATACATGAACGGCTCGCCCTGCAGGGTGTGAAAGAACTGGGCACCATTGGCGTTGAACCAGTCGTAGGCAGCCTCGGCGGCCAGGGTGTAGTCGGGAGCGCCGTTCTCCAGTTCCGTGTCGATCAGCACCTCGTCGACCCGGGCTCGGCATGATCCGGGCATCGCGCCGGACATCCGTTTGGCCTTTTTCTTTTCGTTGCGGAACTCGACCTTGCGGTCCTTCTGGATGGCGCGGATCTGTTCCTTCAGGGTAGCCATAGAGACGCCACCGCCGATGTGCTCCTGCACCAGCTTCAGCAGGCGGACCTGTTCCAGCGGCGACTGCTCGGAAATCTCTCCCAGGATCGGTTCAAGCAGGCGATTGCGATCCTCCTCGGGGATGTCTGCTGGTAATGAGCGCACGCCAAACTCGATGGGTGTGCTGGCCTCCACAAGAAGGCGCTCGAAATCCTCCCGGGTATGTCCGGCGGCGATGTAATCGTTGACGTCGATCTTGGCGGTGGCGAGAAGCGCCTCGGCCGCCTGAATCTCTTCGGCGGGCCGTCCCGCCAGCAGCTTGGCCAGCTCCTTCGGCCCCACGCTCGCCGTCAGGCCGAAGCGTTCGGTCAGCTCCTGCCGGGCCGAGATCTGTGTCTCCGACAAGGGCAGCGTCACCAGGCGCGTGTCGATCTTGTGTTCGGCCAGGGTGCGGGCGGTTTGCAGCGCCCCCTTGAGACCAGCCTGGGAGAGTTCGTTGTCCTGGCAGATGTAGACGGTTTCGACGCCGCGCAGCTTGGGGATCAGGCGCTCCCAGTCGGCGGCCCGGATGCGGACGGTGACCGGCGATACGGTGGGCAGGCCCAGTTGCATCAGCGCCAGGCAATCGGTCACCCCCTCGGTGATGATCACTTTGCCGGGCCTGGCCAGCAGGCAGTCCTCGTTGAACAGCAGCGCGTTGTTGATGAAGTCGGCGACGTAGGGCCGCTGGTGCTCGTCGTGAACCGGCAGCTTCTTGTATTTCCCTTGCTCCCAGCCCAAGTCCGGGGTCCACGGCGTCTTGCGGCCGATCATGAACACCACCCGGCCACGGCTCCAGTACGGAAAGACGATCCGTCGCTCGAAAAATGGCGTCAGGCCGTCCTGGTTGGTCGGGCGAAAAGCGCCGGTGGCGGATAGTTCCCGCATGGAGAACCCGTTTTCGATCCCGGTTAGTTGGGCGACTGCGCCGGACGCATTGTCCGCATAGCCGATCAGGAGATCGTCGATGGTCTCTTCGCTCAGAGCATATTTGGATTTCAGCCAGTCGAGGACATCCGGCGACTCCTTGAGCCTGGCGTGGTAAAGCCTGGCCAGCGCGGTCAGCGCATCCTTGACCCGCAGTTCGAAGGCGCGGTCGGCCTCTGTCTGGGCCAGACGCTCCTGGCTCAGGCCATAGCGCGACAGCGGCGGCAAGCCCGCCTTCTTGGCGAGATAGTCCCGGGCCTGGCGGTGGCTGTCCGGCATCGGACCGGATTGCCCGGCGGTGACCGAGCCCGACTGGATGAACTCCACGAGCTGCAGCACGTCACCGCCGACTCCGCAGCCGAAGCAGTACCAGCCTTGCTTGTCGAGCATCACGTGCAGCGAAAGGCGCGACTGGCTCTGATGGTTGGGGCAGTCGCACATCAATCGCTGACCGGTCTCCTGGGTGATCCGTCCCGGCAGGAGTTCCCGGGTCACGTCACCGATATCCATCTCGGTGACGAGCCGGTAATACTCCCTGACGTTATCCGTTCCGCCCATACTCATTCGGCCTCCGCGTGCTGGGCGGCGTCCAGAAACAGGGGTAGAAAGGTCCGGCGGTCATCCACCTGGCAGCGCTTGGCGCAGTTCTGGATGCCCCAGTGATCACCCAGAACAATGGCGGTGCGCCGGGCGCGGGTCACCCCGGTGTAGAGCAGATTGCGGTGGTGCATGAAGGAATGCGCCTTGTGAACCACCACCACGGCACAGGGGAACTCGGAACCCTGGGTTTTGTGGATGGTGAGCGCATAGGCGAGCTGTAGATCCTGCAGGTCGGGCGACCCTTTCTCCAGTTCCACCGGCATGCCGTCGAAGTCGATGACCAGTGTGCCGTTCGCGAGAACATCGACCACATAGCCGATGGCACCGTTCATCACGTTCAGGTCGTAATTGTTCCGGGTCTGGATGACCTTGTCGTGCTTGAGAAACGGTGCGCGGCGTCCCATGGCGACCGGCGGCACCTCGGTGTTCCAGAGCTTGCGCTGGATGAGCCGCTGCAGTTCCTCGTTCAATTCCTTGGTGCCGAGCGGCCCCTTGTGGGTCGGCGTCAGCACCTGCACGTCCTTGATGATGTTGAAACCCAGGGTATCGAGCCGCTCCTGAAACAACTCCAGCAGGAACGAGCGTGCCGCCATCGGGTCGGTGAACTGATCCACCAGATACCAATCCCGGCATCCGCCCACCGATGCCTCGCTGGTCTTGCGCACCTCGCCCTTGAGAACGGCGGTGCAGTTCTCCTTGAGGACACCAGCCTGACGCACGACCTTGTCGAGGATGACCGTGGGGATGGCGCGTGTCTGGATCAGATCGCGCAGGATGTTCCCTGGTCCCACCGGCGGAAGCTGGTTGTGGTCCCCGACCAGCAGCACCGTGGTCCGCGACAGATCGACCGCCTCGAACAGGTGCCAGGCCAACGGCACATCGACCATCGAAAACTCGTCGACCACCAGGACATCGGCATCGATGGGGTTCTCCTTGCTGCGCGAGAAACCCTTGCCGTCATAGCCGAGCAGACGGTGGATGGTGGTGCCGCTGCGACCGCTGACTTCCTCCAGGCGCTTGGCTGCCTTGCCGGTCGGCGCGGCGAGAACGACCTCCAGATCGCTCTCCTCGCAGATGGTGTTGATGACCGAAATGGTGTAGCTCTTGCCCGAACCCGCTCCACCCGAAATCAGGCTTATGCTGTGCTGGAGGGCCGAGCGCACCGCTTCGAGCTGCCTCTCGTTCAGCGTTGATGCGCAGCGCCGAATCAGGGCATCGAGTTTCCTGACGGACTGGAAATGAAGATTGGGTGTTTCGGCCTGGCCGAACAGAGAAGCCAGCTCCCGCTCCATGCGGACGATCTCCGGAAGAGCGACCACGAAACGTCCGCCGTGGGAATCGCAGGCAAGCGCCTGTTCTTGGATGAGCGCATCGAGGGCGCTTTCGATACGGACCCGGCTGTCCAGGGCATCCATGACCAGCAGCAGATTGGCCTGGTCCACCAGATCCTCGTATTCGATCCAGCAGTGACCATTGTCCAGGGCTTCACGGACGCAGAAATTCAACCCGGCCCGGATACGAGGGGTGTGGTCCTTGGGGATGCCCAGCTTGCGGGCGATCTTGTCGACCTTCTTGAAGCCGAATCCCCGGATCTCCCGAATGAGGATATACGGGTCTTCCTTCAGAATATCGAGGCAGTTGCCGCCGAGTCTTTCGACCAGAGTGGTGACCTGATGATGGGTCAGTCCGAATGCCGACAACCATGCCATGACGGCGTTGACGCTGCGGTTATTCAACCATTCGTCACGCAGCCGCCGGGCCGCGTCCAAGGGCAGCCGAGCTTTGAGCGCGATGCGCTCGGGGTCATTCAGAAGGGTTTCTTCAAAGGCGTCGCCGAAACTCTCGACGATCAATCTGGCCTTGGCCGGACCAATGCCCTTGATCTCCGGATGGTTGGCCAGATAGTGGATCAGCCCCTCCGGATCGAGTTCGAGGTCGTGCTCCATCCCGTCGACCTTGAACTGACGGCCGTATTTGGGATGGGTGGCCCACGACCCGAGCAGGACCACAGGCTGATTTTCCCGGGCGAACAAATTGCCCGCGAACTGGAATTCCTCACCGGTCGGGGTGAGCAGTCGGCCTGCGGAGAACTTGGGTCCGGCATAGTAAACGCGCTCTATTCTTCCCCGGAGTCGCGCCGGGTTACTCTCATTTCTTTTTGGCATCTCGCGATCCTCCGGTGAAAACGTGTCAGGTACTCCTCGACAAAACGGCAGGCGGCCTGCCGGTCCGAGCAGAAGTAGACGGGGACACCGAAGTCGACGACGATGGAGGCGACCGTTCCGATCAGCGCATGCGGGTGGGCATCGCTGCGGTAGCGGCCATCGACCAGATCGCGAAAGTTGCATTCGACAACCACGCAGGCGGACTCGTAGGCTGAGAGCTTTTCCAACTCGCGGTGAAACCGCTTTCGCCCCCGGATGACGGTGGAGACGAAATCCGTCAGAGATTTGCGCTCCACCGCCACCCGTTCCTCGAGGCCGACCAGTGAGTAATCACCGGCGGGCAGCGCCTTGCGAACCGCCGAAACCTTGTCGCTATCAAAGCTGTAGGGCTCCTGTTCGCGGGTGTCGACGACAACGGTGATCCGGTCCATCATCAGAACGGGATCATGTCATCCATCGCCGCGCCGGGAGCCCCGGTATCGTCGGCCATGACAATGCGACGGTTGAAGTAGATGTTCTCGTTTTCACCGCGAGTGCGTTTGGTCACTTCCAGCTTGATATTGAGAAGCTGCTCGAGTTGGCCCGGCAGGTCGGAGAGCTTCTGAAGCTGCAGCCCGCAGGTGTAGAGGTCCTGCTTGAGCCACTTGATGTTCTCGTTGCTGGCCATGACATTGTTGCGCCAGAGCAGACGGCCCTTGTGGGTCGGCGCGAGAATGCGCAGGGTCCACTTGAGCATGGGATTGCCCGAGGTCTGGGCGCGAGTCAGTTCGACCCGGTCAACGTTGACCTGGTACTTGCCGTCGGGAACGGCCTCGAACTCACGTTCCTCGACTTCGGCGGTTTCGAAGGCGTCGTCGAACTGCGCCAGGTCGAGGTTACTGTTGGACTGATTTGCGTAGTGTTCCATGGTCGGCTCTCCTTACTGTTGAGGTTTCGCCGCCGCACTCGCGGTCGGCTCCGGCTTCGGCCGGGCGGCACTCGCCGCAGCTCCGGCTGCCGTGCTGTTGAACGCTTTCATGAAGCTCATAAAATCGAGAGGGATGACTTCGGGGAGTCGGCCGGTGCGGTCACCAGCGTCGTAGTTGGGACTGGGCTTGGTGCGCATCACGCGCTGCCAGACAGGCTTGCCGTCCTCGCCGGTTTTCATGTCCAGGTCGCAGAACAGGATCAGGTCCACCAGACCGGTGACCAGCTTCCGCGCCTTCTCCGGCAGCGTCGGCACGATGCGGGTGTGTTTGCCGGTCCGGGTCTCGATGTCCCGTTCCATGGAGTGAGAGATCAGGATCAGCCCGTAGGGCAGGAAGGCGAGTTTGTTGATGACGCGCTGGAATTCGTTGTTGATCAGCGCGTAGCCTTTACCGTAGCCCAGGTCGGACTCGTGCTCGATCTTGAATTTCTTGCAGACGTAGTCCGAGCACATCTTGTAGGCGTTATCCACCGTGTCGAGGACGATGGTCTTGAACTCGTGCTTGCCCTCGGCGATCTCGGCGCAGGCCTGCAGGAGGTCGTCCCAGCAGGTGATCGGGGCCTGGAACACCTCCAGGGCGTTCAGGCCCGGCTCGGTCGCCAGGAACAGTGCGTCATCGGCCTTGGAGCACCAGGTGCTCTTGCCGATCTTGCTCGGGCCGTACACCAGGGCTGTGAGGTCCGAGAGCGTGTGTTTGGGTTTGCTTTTGGTCTTGGGAAGCATGGCTTCGTCTCCTTATGGTTGGGATTTCAAAACACCGGAGCGGCGTTTTCACCGGCTCCGTCCCGCAGCTCTTCGTGCGGGGCGATCCGTTGGAAATGGTTTTCGATGACGTTGGGGTTGCCGCCCGAGCGGCAGAGCTGGAAGTAAGCGCAGGGCCTTCCGTACTGGAAGCAGTAGCTGGTGTTGCGGTAGAAGGTGTCGCGCCGACGGGCGTCGAGCATGGCCTTGGAGAGTTCCCACAGCTCCGCCCGCAGTTCCTCGAACTGGTCGCGGGAGATGTAGAGCACCTCGCGATGGAACATGCCCGGCTCGAGGTACTTCTCCTGGAGTCGCTGCTGGAAGGTGTCGTCGTCCTCCGGCAGCTTGCGCTTGGCGCTGCTCTTGCCGGTTTTCGACTTGGCGATCAGCTCCGCCCGGCGGGCCTCGAATTCGGCTTCGGTCTCACCCTTGCCCTGGCGCAACTTGGCCTTGACCAGGACGTTGTAGATGATGCCGCTGACCGTGATGCCGAGGGTCTGCTCCAGGTACCAGGCGTAGAGGATGATCTGGAAATCGGTCCACAGCCGCTCCAGGTAACTGGCGTCGATCTGCGAGGCGGTTTTGTGTTCCAGCAGGAAATACTGGCCATCCTGACGGACGATGCCGTCCACCTTCCCGGCGAGAATGAAACTGCGCGAGGTCGCCCCGGTCGCCGGGTTGACGATGGGACCTTCGAAGGTTTTCTCGAGCGCGACGACCTCGAACGCTTCGGCCGGGTAGTGTTTCGCATAGGCGCTCATCATGGCCCGGGCGAGATGCCAGTCGGCCTGTTGATGGTCGTCCTGCGCCCGATTCGGATAGGTCCGGTCGATGTGGTCGAGGACCTTGGCCAGATCCCGCTCGCCGTGCCAGCACTCCAGGCAGTCGTGGATGACCGAGCCGAAGGCCAGATTGGGGTCGCGCTCGAGCGGCACCAGCTCGTCGATGTAGCGCCACTTGCAGGCCATGCGGCAGTTGCGGAACAGCCGCCACATGGAATAGGTGGTGGTCATCAGCTCGCTCATACCGCCACCCCCGCTTCGGCGGCGGGCGCTGCCCGATGCTTGGAGGCACAGGCGCAACCCGACGGCTGGGATCGTTCGATCAGGACCGAACGTTCGCCGTATTCCTTGGTGGCGAAGCCAGTGAAGATGCGGGCGAGGTCGCTGCCGACATCGGTGGAGGCGTCGATCACGCAGGTGCGTCGGGCCTTGTCCAAATTGAACCGGCTCTCCATCCGCACACGGGAGCGGCCATGCAGGCTTTCGACGGCCAGCATCGCCAGCATGAAAGTGTCTTCCAGTTCCTGGGCCGGGACCGACTCGTCAAAACGGTACTTGTAGGTGTCGTGAGTCATGGTTGAACTCCTCTTTTGTTCAGGTTCTGATTTCCGAGGCCCCGGATAGCCGCACCATGCGGCACGGTGCTTACTTACCGGAGGCGGAGCCGATGCGTCGGAGATCACAGGTAGTCCTCGAGCCCGGCCTCGCGGAACGCGTCCCGGAGCTTGCTCAGCCGGTCGTAGAGGGTGGTTCTGGGAATGCCCATCTCTCGGGCGACTTCGGCCATGGTGCTGTCGTGCAGGCGCGAGCACAGATCCCGGAGCTCTTCCGGCAGCGAGGCGATGGCCTGGCCGAGATCCATGCGGATCTCATGGGCGAGGCGCTCTCTTGTTTCGCGGCTGCCGCCGCTCAGAGAGCCTTCGCTATCCAGGAAGTCGATCCGCTCGGTGGTGTCGCCCTCACCGTTGTCGAGGGGTTCGTTGAGTGATGTTTGGCAGAGCCGCCAGTCCCGGCATTGGGCGAACCGGGCCTCCAGAATGGTGGAGATGTGACGTTCGACGATCCGGGCCATGAAGGTGGTCTTCTTGGCCTTGGCGGGATTGAAATGCCGCATCCGCTGCAGCAGATCGATCATCAGTTCCTGTTCGAGGTCGGGTCTATCGTCCTCGGTGAATCCGGCCTTGCCTACGAGTTGACGTGCTTTGTGCCGAATGAGGTCGGCGGCATACTTGTCGATGCCGTCGTAAGAATTCTGAGAAACCATCGGGGCCTCCTCGGAGCGAGGAGGAGGTCCGCGTGGGTGTCGGCACGGGCCAGATCACAGGACAAAGCTGTCGCGTGGGCGAAGGGGTCGCAGGTACGCCGCCAATTGCCGTATTCGGCTCGGCGACACCCACAACAGCCTCCGCCATGCGTCCAGCTTGTTGTCCAGTGTCTAAGGGTTCAGGTCGTTACGTGTTCAGGCTGCCCGTTCCTCGATGCGCATCAGGAACGGGAGACCGTGCTTGATCTCGAGCAGGCAGACTTTTCCGCTGCCCATCTGCGCGAGGTGCTCCAGCAGCGCCACGACCTCTTGCTTGAGAATGAAGTCATCCTGGTCGCGCTCGGGCCGGGGACCGCTCTGTCCGCCCAGCTTGATCTCGCGCTCGATGACCGTTTCAGGGGTGAGTTCCGGCTCGCCATCGCGGACCGGAATGTTGGTGATGCGGCCGAAGTTGATGTCCTGCATCAATTCGATGAGTCGCCGCTTCGGTGGGGTGAGGTGTGCTTTGTTGACTTGTGCCACTGCCAGTCTCCTTGTTCGGAAGTTCTGGCACGCCCGGTGGTCAACCCTGTGCTGACCAATAAAAAACGCCGGATCGCGCCTTCATTGGGGAAGGCGCTACATCCGGCGTCGCAATGGCTACATTTGGCGTAGCGGAAATTTTTTTTAGTTTTTTCTTCCTGGATGGTCCCCGGGTCAGTCGTTGACTATCGGGCGGACCTCCCAAACGATCTCCTCTTCGGTCCGGTAGACCGGTTCGTTGCCGCACTTGATGGACTCCTTCAGGTGGGCGGCCAGCGGCTTGTCATACTTCTCCAGATACTTGATGGCCCGGTTCACGGCGTTCCGGAAGGCGTCACGAATGTTCTTCCGCTTGTCGTTGGATTTCCGGAGTTTGCCACCCAGACCAACCGCCTCGTTGATTGCGGCGGTGATCTGGGTCATTTCGTCCTCAAGCCGCTGGATTTCGGCATCGTTGTTTTCTGCCCGGGCTTCTTCAATCTCTCGGAGAAGCTCGTGAGCCTTCTCCCGGTATTGCTCGACGGCCTTGCGGTCAGCAACGAAGCCGGTATCACCCAACGGGACCCCCTGGGTGACCTGAAAGCCTTCGTCGGTTTCATTGGAGTTCAGGACCGCGTTGCAGCTATCGATGGCAAATCCGCAGACGATCTCGTAGACCGAGGTTTCCTTGTTCGGCCTTGCCAGGAGGAAGTTGATGTACTCGGCCCCTTTGTCGACACCCGTCACGAGCACCTCGGCGTTGCCGTTAAAGCGTGCAGCCCAGACACCTCCGCGTTTCCTGAAGTAGTTGTCCGGCTGCTTCTGCTCGACCGGAATGGCCGGGACAGAGATCACCGATCCCGATTCATAGACCGTTCGAAGCAAGCAGTCTCCCGGCAAGGTGCGCTGGCGGATTGCCGTGATGTTGCGGGCGACCATGGTGTCCATCGCTTCGCAGACCTCCTTGGCGTGGCGCTTGTAAAGGTCATAGACCTTCTGGGCCACGCTTCCGGGGTTCCCGTTCAAGTAGCGGAAGACCCGACTCACCTCGCTGAATCGAGCGATAAACTGGGTGATGTCATCCTGATCACGGACCTGGTTGGCTCTCTCCAGGTACGCGGCAGCCATGATCTTGTCCTCGTCCTTGCTTCGACTTTGGGTAAAGATGTCGGTCTTGTAGGCATCGACAGGGTCATACTGATCAGCCTTGGCAGCGATCACAGCAAAGCGCCGGTCGATGCACTGCGAGCAGGTGCCGCAGTGGGTATGGTGGTTGGTCATCTCCCATGTGTGCGTGCAGGTGGTCGATGCCGCGATCATCTCCTGGCACCCGGCCTTGGTAATGACCCCGACGACATCAGCCTTGGTCTTCCAGATGTAGGGATTTTCAATGGTGAAGGGCTCGCCAGCCACCAGGCTTATGATTTCCTGGAAGCCACGAATTACCCGGGGATGAGTGGTGCGCGTCGCCCGGCCGCCGACGACTTGGGCACAGACCGGCAGATTCAGACTGATGACGCCGTTCTCGTAGAAACGGACGCTCTTCAGGTTGATCATTTTTGCGATAGTCGCGCCGATGGACACATAGAGGAAGGAGCGGCTCCGCTGGGTGTACTCGTAGTTCAGCCCCTTGTTCTTATTGACGCGAACGCCGATGTGGAGTGGAGCGTTTTCCCCAGCCTTCTCGGCAATCATCTTTTCCAGTCGCCGGTGGCGCGTGTTGAGCTTCGGGGTCGACTTGTGGGTGACAAGGACGACCTTGTGTTTTTCATTCAGAACTTCATCGATGGCTCCCGCCAGCGAGTCCAGTCCACCTGAAAACATCACTACCTGTTCCGGATAGCCGAAGAGCCGTCCGTCATCGTTGAAGTCCAGATAGCCCTGGAATGCCTGAGCCTCTTTCAGCTTGGTGAATTCGAAGTGATAGCTGTCATCAGACAGGAACCCAAGCGTCGAGCACAGGGCCTGCTGAATCTCCTTGCCGTTCCAGAAATCCGGGTCCCGGACCGGAATGATGAAATGCAGATTTCTTCGCCAACCGTGGCCAAAGGAATCAACGTCATCGGCTCCACGGGGAATGGCCTGATCGGCACTGTACACGTAGGTGGCGATTTCGAGCAGATCCTGGAAAGAATCAGGAACGTCCTTGCTCATCTTTTTGTGGATGTCCTCGATGCGTAGGGTGATCTTGTCCGGCCCATCCTTGCCCCAAAGGCGCAGGCGCAGATCACGGTCAGGATTTTCTTCAATCCCATCGGTCGGTGCGTTCCCACAGATGACATATCGTTTATCTTGCATCGGCTCGCGCTCCTTCTTTTAGCTCGTCCTTCATCTTTTTCAGCGCGTAAGAGGCGAAGCCATTGGAAGACTCCCTGGAGATGTCACCACCTTCTTCGTATTTGTGCTTCGAAAACCAATCTGCTGAAAACTGTTCGACGATCAGGGACGCCTCTTTACAGTGCGTGTTCAGAGCCTTCTCGAATTGTCCCATTTCATTCATGGTGGCGAAGCGCTGGCCCTCGCCAAGATGGGTCGCCAGCGTTTTTGACAGGAAATAGTTCATGCTCTCGTTGGTCAGCTTGGCGAAGAAAGTCCGCGACAGCTCTCCGAACTCCCGCTTTTTCCCGAGCGCTGCCAGTGCGGCCCGAACATCATCTGGCCCGGGGGCGAAGAGAGACGGCAGTTTTGGTGAGATGTGCTCTACCAATGCTCCAACCAAGGCCCGCTGAGACATTTCACCGAGGTCGGATCGGCCACCGTTGGACTCCAATTTATTATCCAGGGCCTCGGAGACTGCGGCGGCAAGATCGGGAAGGGATGTATCCTGCGGCAGGTTGACGCCGAGGGATTGGAGATGCTCACCGATGTTCTCTTTTTTTGCGGCAATGGCAAGCTGGGTCATCAGCCATACCGCCTCGGTAAACCCCTCATCGTTGAGCACAAATGAGAAGGCCTTGTCAGCCGCCCGTATTGTGGCGTTTGCGATCTGGGACACGTCGGCACCGGCCGTGATCAGGCCGACCACCTCTTTCCATGCCCTCGACCTTGGAAGGCTCCCAAGTCTGACGTGCCCCATGTCGATCTCCTTATTGTTCGCGACCCTGCATCGTTATTCGGGCCTCCTGATGACGACGATGCTTCGGGCCTTACGAGCTTCTTTCTTCAAATAGCCTTTACGGACCAGTTGAGCGATCTGCTCGTGGGCGCTCGCGTGACTGATACCGAGGACTTCCGACAATTCTTTCACCGTTGGCGGCAACCCCTTTTCATCGATGATTTGGCAAATGACCCTCAGCGTCCTGGCCTGCGGGTCGGTTATTTCCGATAACTTTTTCTTTCCCATGGCGATTGCTCCGTGTCATGGCCACTGAGCGGATTAGGCCCATCTTATGGTTAAAAAATATACGACCTGATGAATATCAGGTCAATCAAAAAAACAGGACTTTTCATCTGATTCCGTCATCTTGCACGTCCCTCCGGTAAGTAACGAACGCAAGTCCGGTTAAAGCCGGGCACAACCAGATAACCGACCAGAGGCGGAGCTGAGGCGGTTGTGGGTGCCATCGAACGCGCATCCCGACCGCCACCGTTTTCTGGCATCCACACCATCCAGCCCCCGGTCCCACCGGAGGTGTTCGATGTTGGATGTACAGGAAATGAATGATGGGCCGGGGCTTGATGACCTTGGCGAAAACGGCAAACCCGGCCGCCTGTCGGGTGAGGCGAGGCTCCAGTCAGCCGCCTCCATACTGGCCACGGCGGTCCTGCGCCGAAAGGCCAAAAAAGCATGTGTGGGCAATGAGTTAGATGTTTTCGAAGATTCTTCCCCTGTGCTTGGAGAAGGACTTGATTCATTGCCGGAACAGAGCATTCATTCATGACAACTCGTCCGGAAACCAAAATAAGGAGTTGAAAATGAATGAGTTACAGAACGCCGCCACCGGCGGCAAGAACCAGGACCGGACCCGAAACTCGGTTCTTCGGCAGATGGCCCTGCTGCAATCCATGTCCCTGGAGCAGCTCCGGGAAAAATGGCTCGACCTCTACGGTGAAGAGCCGCCCCAGTACAAGAAGCAATTCCTCATCAAGAGGCTGGCCTATCGCATCCAGGAGCTTTTCTACGGCGGGCTGTCCGAGCAGGCCAAGGTCCATCTCCAGCAGGCAGCCAAGGAGGACCCGGTCGCCACTGTCAATCGACGCATCCCAGAGGAGCGGAAATCGAACGAGGCGATCCTGCCCGGGACCAGACTGGTGCGGGTCTGGAACGACCGGCGCTATGAGGTGATCGTCCTTGCCGATGGCTACGATTTCGAAGGTCGCACCTTCCGGTCGCTCAGCGCGGTGGCCAGGGAGATCACCGGGACGCGCTGGAACGGCAAGGTCTTTTTCGGACTGAAGAAGGTTTACGGCAGAAAAGCCGAGGGAGGGTCGGATGCTTGATAACAGCAATGTCGCGCCGGGAAAGAACAAGACCCTGCGCTGTGCCATCTACACCCGCAAGAGCCACGAGGAAGGGCTCGAACAGGAGTTCAACTCGTTGGATGCCCAACGGGAGTCGGCGGAACACTATATCGAAGCCCAGAGGATGCGTGGATGGACGGCTCTGCCGGATCGCTACGATGACGGCGGTTTCTCGGGTGGGAACATGGAGCGCCCGGGGCTGCGCCGACTGCTGGCGGACATCGATGCCGGAAAGATCGATGTGATCGTGGTCTACAAGGTCGACCGGCTGTCCCGCTCGCTGCTGGACTTCATGAAGATGATCGACCTCTTCAACGAAAAGGGCGTCAGCTTCGTCTCGGTCACCCAGCACTTCAGCACCACCGACCCCACCGGCCGAATGTTTCTCGGCATCCTGATCACCTTCGCCCAGTACGAGCGGGAGGTCATCGCCGAACGCATCCGGGACAAGGTGGCGGCAGCCAAGCGCCGGGGGAAATACTGCGGCGGCGTACCCATTCTCGGATACGACGTCGACCGGGAGAACAAGAAGCTGCTGGTCAACCCGGATGAAGCCAGGACGGTGCAGTACATCTTCCGCCGATTCATCCAGATCGGCTCGGCCAAGAAGCTGGGCCAGGAATTGAACGAACAGGGATACCGCACAAAAGCCTGGACCACCAAGAAAGGCAAGGTTCGCGAGGGCTCAGAATGGAATACAGGCCACATCTACCGGCTGCTGAACAACCGGATCTATATCGGCGAAATTGCCCACAAGGATCGCAGCTACCCCGGTGAGCACGAAGGAATCATCGACCGGACGACCTGGGACAAGGTGCAGGCCATCCTGGAGGACAACAAACCGGTCAAGGTTTCCATGGCAAGAGCCAAAATGGTCGCCCCGCTGAAAGGCGTCATCCGCTGCGGCCACTGCGGATGCGCGATGGGACCGACCTACGCCCGCAAGAACGGCCGCCACTACACCTATTACATCTGCCAGAAGGACAGCAAGCGGACCGTGAGCCGGTGCCCCCTCAAACGGATTCCCGCCGGGGACATCGAGCAGGCCGTGGTCGAGCAGTTGAGCGCGGTGTTCCGCACGCCGACGCTGGTGGCCAAAACCTACTTCGCGGCCCGGGACATCGAGCAGGCAGAGAGGGAGCGTCTGTTCAAGCAGAAAGCCCAGCTCGAGATGGAGCTGTCGCAGGCGCGGGAGCAGGCACTTGAACTGATGAAGCCCGGCAACGATCAGCCGGGAAAGGCCGAGATGCTGACGACCGTCAACCGTCAGGCGGTCGAGCTCTCGAAACAACTGACCCATGTGAGCGAGCGATGCAGAGCCTACCAGGGGAACACCATCACGGAACAGGATGTGTCGGAGGCCTTCCAGAATGTCGAAGGCTTCTGGGAAGACCTTTTCCCGGTGGAGCGGAATCGCCTCATCCGCCTCCTGGTGGACAAGGTGGAGATACGCGAGACCGGAATCGACATGGAGCTGCGCACCAACGGACTGACAACGCTCATCGCCGAACTGGCCGGTCTGGCATGCGAAGTCACTGAACGGAGGGCAAGTCGATGAAAATGAAGCCGACCATTACCGTTGCCGACAACGGCAACCTTCAAATCCATATTCCGATGGTGATCCGGCGCATGCGCGGCCGCAAGACGGTCATCGCTCCCCAGGCCCTGGATGGAGAAATCACCGGAGCGCAGGAACCGGTGCAGTCCGCCGTCCTCCAGGCGCTGGGAAGGGCCTTTTCCTGGGCCGACATCCTCGAATCCGGCCAGATCAGGTCCATCAGCGAGCTTGCCCGTACCCTCGACGTCGATGGCTCGTATGTGGCCCGCATTCTCAAGCTGACGACCCTGGCCCCCGACATCGTGGAAGCCCTGATCAACGGCGAGGAACCCAACGGGCTCTCGCTGGCCAAACTGACCCAGACCTTCCCGGAGGACTGGGCCGAGCAGCGCCGCCAGTTCGGCTTTGCCACCGACTGACGACCGGACCGGAGACCGCCCCAGAGAGCCGACCATCAGCGTCGGCTTTTCTTCTTTAGTGGGCAGGAAGCCGGAGTTGACCGCGCTTCTTTTCATGCCCGAGGCGGGCGATTTCGAAAAAAACGTCCGGTTGCGGCATCGAACGATGACCTAAGACAACCGCCAAAAATGGCAATCAGCCGCAAACCCATATCAATCAAGGATGTAGCTTTCCGGACGAGCTTCGGACTTGGTCCGGAGAAAACAGAGAATCAGGGGCCAAACAGAGAAAGAAAGGCGGGAAGATGGGGAGAATCGATGGTGCGGAGAGGTGCTTTGGAAAGATGTGAAACGGGCGCAAATCCTTTAGAAACAAGGGGAAAAAGAAAACCCGTCACCCCGGAGAATGACCCCAGAGAGACGGGTTTGTCTTTTTTAAATGGTGGAGCCGGCGGGAATCGAACCCGCGTCCGAGAACACTTGGCGCAAAGCGTCTACAGGTTTAGTCCTGGTTTTCATTCTTGCCGGGCGGGGAGCCCCAGGACGGGCGTCCGACCGGCCAGCCAGAAGGAGTCTCGCGCCGGTCCGTTCTGGCTACGGACCTTTGCCAGCCCCATGGGGGTGACACCCGGATGCGGCGTATGGAGCCTCAGCCGCACGGATGTGGCGGTCTCTGCCGCCAAACTCTTGCATGCCTAATTAGGCAGCGAGAGCGTACTCGAAGTTGTCTTCGGCACTTGTGATTGTGCTGGGTTTTTACGAGGACCTCCCAGCCCCTCGACCTGCAACTTTGGCCGCATTATCCCCGTCGAAACCAGGGCGGCCCCGTGCGCTTTGCAGTATAGGCACTCGGTGGGGAAAGGCAAGGCTCCTTCGCGCCCCCTTTGCTGGAACGGGGGCCGAAGGAGGTCTTGGGGCCCAGGGAGGTTAAATGCGGAATTGTCCCACGAGGTTTTTGAGTTCTTCCGCGAGGGCGGCCAGCTTTTCCGCGCTGCCTTGTACTTGGTCACCGCCAGCGCGAATTTCTGCCGTGACTCCGTCTACTGCGATGATTTCCTGAGAGATGTCTTGAGCCGCCTCAGACATTGCAGAAGCTTGTTTTTTGGCCCCTTCCACCTCGTGGGTGGCCTGGGCAATGTTTTGTGCCACATCCCGAGTCACGGCGGACTGTTCTTCAATGGCCGCGGCGATGGTGGCGACAGCCGAGTTGGCTTCTCCAATAACACGAACGATTTGGCCAATGTCGCTCACCGCGTCGTCGGAGGCCGACTGGATGCCGGCAATACGGTCGCGGATGTCTTGCGTGGCGGTGGCGGTCTTTTGTGCGAGTTCTTTGATTTCGTTGGCCACTACCGCGAAGCCGCGGCCTGCTTCTCCTGCCCGTGCGGCCTCGATGGTCGCATTGAGTGCCAAGAGATTGGTTTGGGAGGATATGGCGGCGATGGTTTCTGTGACCTTGCCGATTTCTTGCGCTGCTTCGCCCAACTGCTCAAGCACGGCGGCAAAACGATTGACTTGGGATGCGGCGTTTTCAGTGACGCTGCGGGCCCGTTCCGTGTTGCCCGCAATCTCGCCGATGGTTGCCGTCATCTGTTCGGTGGCCGCTGCCACCGAGGAGAGGTTGGATGCCGTTTCTTCCATGCTTTGGGCGACGGACGCAATCGTATCACTCATCGACGCTGTGGCCGAAGAAACGGATGCAGTTTTCGAGGAAAGATGATGGACGTTTTGTACGGTTTGGGTGCTGATGGTAGAAAGTTCTGTTGCTGAATCAGCGACCTTGTGCGCGTTTCTGGTAAGTTGGACGATGATATTGCGCAATTTTTCCACGAACTCGTTGAAGTAGTGGGCGAGTTGTCCCAATTCGTCGGTGGTTTCCACGGGCAGGCGTTGGGAAAGGTCGCCTTCGCCTTCCGCAATATCCTTGAGGAGGTGGGCGCAGCTTTTGACTGGGGCCAAGACCGCCCGGCTGACGAGCACGGCGACCAGGATGCCTGCGACGAAAACAAGGGCGGAGGCCCAGAGGATCGTGCGGCGCATGGTGTAGACTTGGGCGAGTACATCGTCGCGTACAGCGCCAACAGCCAGGGACCATCCGGTCCCCTGGACCGGGGCGAATCCAAAGAAGAGGTTGCGACCATCGAGAGAGTACTGATCTGCTCCGGATTCGCCGCGTGTCATGCGCTGCTGCATGGCGGCAAGGGCGGCGTATTCGGGCTTTTCTTTTCCTTCTTTGAGAAAGTTCTTTCGGTCCAAAACCCACTGACGTTTGGGGTGGGCAATGATGGTCCCTTGGTTGTCGATGAGATAACTATATCCGCTAGAACCGTAGCGAATGGTGTCGGTGATGGTGCTCAAGGCCGTAGCGTCGAGCCGTGCGATCAGGACTCCTTGGGGTTTTCCTGCGTCATTGTTGATGGGGGTGGCGATGATGATGACCGGAGAATTGGTGACTCGGCTGATGATGACGTTGGAGAAAACGGACTTTCCGGTCATGGCTTCTTGGAAGTATTTCCGATCTCCCAAAGAGGCGGTTTTGCCGTCAGGATACTGAGCCTTACCGTCCGGAGTGATCACGCCCATACCAAGATAGTGCATTCGTGAGGTTTCCGCTTCCAGGGCTGGGCGTTGCAGAGTCCAATCCATGGAGCGGATGACGTTGCGGTTGGCGATGGCTTCGAGCGCCACGAGGTGGTAGTCGAGGTAGCTGCGGATGAGTTTCGCCCCGGTCTCCGCCATGAGGACGATGTTTTCTTCCGTCTGCTGCAGGGAGGAGTGGGTGGCTTGCCGGGTGGCGATGACGCCGAGCCCGGCACAGACACCCCCCAAGAGAATCAAAAAACCTGCCATCAGTTGCACACGAATCGAGACGCGCTTCATGGGGCCTCCGGAGATGCGAATTGAGGATTGTGCGGACTGCAGGGAGTCTTGGGGAAGCTGGGGGAAAAAATCAAGGCGAGATGTCGCGGCGAGATCCCAAAATGTGCGGAGCGGTCATGTGGGCTTCTGCGCATAAGGGAGCGCTTATGCGCAGAAGCTATGGGTACATTGCAGTTTAGAACGGCCAGATGAGCGGAATGAGGAAAATACACATCAGCATGCTGATCAGTTGGAGAGGCCATCCAGACTTAAAGTAATCGATGAATTTATAGTTTCCTGGTCCGAGCACAATTGTATTCGGTGGTGTTGCAACTGGAGTCAGCAAGCATGATGATGCACTCATAGCAATTCCCATGAGCAATGGTAGTGGAGACACGCCGCTTTGTGTTGCGATGGGGAGTGCCAGCGGTGCCATGAGCGCTGTAGTCGCTGTATTGGACATAAAGTTGGTTATGATCGCAGTAAGTACACAGATGACCGCCATGAGTACATAAGGATCAGATACCTTGGAAACAACTGTTGTGGCGATGAGTTTTGCGGCACCGCTTTTTTCCAGTGCAGTCGATAATGCTAGAGTTCCTGCAAAGAGGAATATCGTGGTCCAGTCTACGGATTTGAATGCTTCTTTCATAGTCATACATCCAGTGATGACCACGAGGCAGGCGCCGAGCATGGCTGCGGTGACCAGCGGAATGAAGTCCGTTGCCATGGCGGCGACGACGAAGGCGAAGATGGCCAAACAGACCCACATTTTCTCCGGGCGTTTGACTTTGGGGATCTTGGATTCGAGGTTTTCGTCTTCCAGGTCGCAGGCGGCCTGGGTGTCGGGAAGGAAGTTTTTTCCGATGAGGGCGTAGTAGAGGATGCCAACGATGGTCAGGGGAATGCCGAACTTGGCGAATTCAAAGAAGCCAAAGGGGGCGATTTCCTGGCCGCCCATCTTGCCGATAATGGAGTTGACCAGGCCGTTGGGAGGCGTGCCCACGAGCGTGATCGTCCCCCCCAGGCTTGCCGCAAAGGCGACCGGCATGAGGATTTTGCTGGGGCGGATGCCCGCGGTGGCGCACATGCCCATGATCATGGGGATGGCGACAACCGTGGTCCCGGTATTCGAGAGGACCGAGGACAGGGACGCGATGGCGATCATGGAAAAGAGCAGGAGCTTGGTTTCACTCCCTTGGGAGAGCTTGACCGTGAGCTTGCCGACCTTGTCCGCAAATCCCGTAACAAAGGTGGCTTCGCCGACAACGAACATGGCCATGAAGATGACCACCCATTGGTTGCCGAAGTTGGAGAACGCCACTTTGGCGGGGATGATGTGGAAGATGCTCAAGGCCACAGGCACGAGCATGGCCGTGATGGGTAAAGGGACGATTTCGGTGAAGAAGAGTATGGCGGCGCCGATGAGGACGCCAATGGTGATATAGGCGTGGGTGATGGGCGGCTCGGCAGCGCCTTCTGCGCCAAAGGCAAGGCTTGCAAGCAGCAGCAAAACGAATGTGACAAGGCCAATTCGGAAGCCTTTTTTCTGCATGGCACATCTCCTGGAGGATGAAAAACCGGCGGGCGTTTGGGCCCGCCGGAGGGGGGTTATGCGTACATCTTGACGAATGCCTGGATGCGTTGGCGCGACTGCGCGACTCGTTCCCGCAGGCTGACCTTATATGCCTCCAGATCGGCGATGGGGGCTTGGGCCACGCCGGAATCCATGGCGGCCTTCGCCACTGCTGGCGTTTCCCACTCCAGGACGCGAGGATCGAGGGGCTTGGGGATGATGTAGTCTCGGCCAAAGTGCATCTCTTTGACGCCGTACATGTCGCAGACCTCGGTGGGCACGGGCTCCTTGGCAAGGGCTGCCAGCGCCTTGGCCGCAGCCACTTTCATGGCCTCGTTGATTTCCGTTGCCTGGACGTCGAGGGCGCCACGGAAGATGTAGGGGAATCCCGAGACATTGTTGACCTGGTTGGGGTAGTCTGTTCGCCCGGTCCCCATGATGCAATTGGGGTTGGCTTCTTTGGCGTCGGTGTAGGAAATCTCGGGATCTGGGTTGGCCATGGCAAAAATAATGGGGTTTTTCGCCATAGAGCGAACCATGTCTTTGCTTACGAGGTCTTTTTTGGAGAGTCCCAAAAATACATCCGCGCCCTTCATGCATTCGGCGAGAGACGCTTCCTTGTCCTGGGCAAAGAGCGCCTTGTATTCGTTGACTCCGGAGCGGCCTTTGTAAATGAGCCCTTTGGAGTCGAACATAAAGATGTTTTTGGGATCGATGCCGAGGGCGACATAGAACTTGGCGCACGCAATGCCCGCTGCGCCTGCGCCGACCACGACCACCTTCATGTCTTCGAGGCGGCGTCCCAGGATTTCCGCCCCATTGAGCAGCCCTGCGCCGGAGATCACGGCGGTCCCGTGCTGGTCGTCATGGAAAACGGGAATGTTCATTTCTGCCTTGAGGCGCTCTTCGATGACAAAGCATTCCGGGGCCTTGATGTCTTCGAGGTTGATGCCGCCGAAGGTGGGTTCCAGTGCCTTGACGATCTCGCAGAACTTGTCCGGATCTGCGCAATCCACGTTGATGTCGTAGACGTCGATGTCCGTGAAGGTCTTGAAGAGGACTCCCTTGCCTTCCATGACCGGCTTTCCGGCCAAGGGGCCGATGTTGCCAAGACCCAGGACGGCTGTCCCGTTGGACACCACGGCCACGAGGTTCGCCCTTCCGGTGTAGAGGGCTGCGGTGGACGGGTCGGCGACGATGGCCCTGCAGGCCTCGGCAACGCCGGGCGAGTACGCCATGGAGAGATCCTTTTGGTTGGCGCAGGGCTTGATGGGAATGACTTCCAGCTTTCCTTGGCGGGGATAGCGGTGGTATTTCAGCGCTTCTTCTTTGGTAAAGAGGGCCATGGTAGATTCCTCCGTGCAGGATCGGGCTAGAGGGTGATGTTGGGTTGGGCGTAGAGCTCCCCGCCGTGGGCGTCGTTGACGACGAGCAGAGGAAAGTCTTTGACCGTGAGTTTGCGGATGGCCTCCGGCCCGAGCTCCGGGTAAGCGATGACTTCCGCAGCCGTGATGCGCTGGGACAAGAGCGCTCCAGCCCCGCCGGTGGCGCCGAAATAGACCCCCACGTATTGCTGGAGGGCGTCGCGCACTTCCTGGCTCCGTTTGCCTTTGCCAATGCTCGCCTTGACGCCGAGGCTGTGCAGGCGCGGGGCGTAGGTGTCCATCCGGCCGCTTGTAGTGGGTCCAGCGGAGCCGATGGGGTATCCCGGAGGGGCCGGGGTCGGCCCGACGTAGTAGATGACCGCGCCTTGGAGCTCAAAGGGGAGCGGCTGGCCGGCATCAAGGGCTTCCATGAGTTTTTTGTGGGCCGCGTCACGGGCCGTGTAGATGATCCCGGAGAGGTAGACGACGTCACCGGCCTTGAGTTGGCGGACGTCGTCATCCGAAAGGGGGGTCGTCAGGGTGTACGTTGCCATTAGAAAACAACCTCCTTGGTGCGGGATGAGTGGCATTGGACGTTGACGGCAACAGGCAGGCTGGCGATGTGACAGGGGTGCATCTCCACCTTGACGTCCAGGCTCGTGGTTTTGCCGCCGAGCCCCATGGGGCCGATGCCGAGGTCGTTGATGGCGCTCAGGAGCTCTTCTTCGAGGGCCGCTACTTCCGGGTTTGGGTTACGCTCGCCGATGGGCCGGAACAGTGCCTTCTTGGCCAGCGCTGGCGCGAGATCGAAGGTGCCGCCGATCCCCACCCCCACGATGGTGGGCGGACACGGGTTGGGGCCTGCCTCGGCGATGGTGCGCACCACGAACTCCTTGATACCCTTCCAGCCTTGTGCGGGCTTCAGCATGGCAATGCGGGACATGTTTTCCGACCCCCCGCCTTTGGCCATGAAGCGGATGCGCAGGGTTTCTCCGGGAACGACGTGGGTGTGGATGATGGCAGGGGTGTTGTCGCCGGTGTTCTTGCGTGTCAGGGGATGGCACATGGACTTGCGGAGAAACCCCTTGTCATAGGCCTCGACCATTGCGGCGTTGAGGATCTCTTCGAGATGGCCTCCGTCGATGCGGACGTCGTCGCCATAGTCCACGAAAAAGACCGCAGCCCCGGTATCCTGACACAGCGCCAGTTCGGTGGAGCGGGCGAGGTCCGCGTTGTCGATGAGCTGAGTCAGGACTTCTTTGGCGGAGTCCAGTTCCTCGGCGTCTCGGGCGCGGAGAAAGGCTTGATAGACGTCGTCCGGAAGGATCCGGCAGGCGTCCATGATCATGCGGCGTACCGCGTCATGAATTTCCTGTGCCTTAATGCTTTTCATGACAGCATCCTTTGTGTTGGAATTTTTGAATCAACGCCTTGGGAAGAATACCTTTGACCGAATGCAGCATCAGCATGCGGCGCATAATACCGAGTTGGTCCTGAAGCGGGATGTGTTTGGGGCAGACATCCTGGCACCCCAAAAGTCCCATGCATCCAAAAACACCCTGATCGTTACCGATAACGTCGTAGTAATCGTCGTCGGAACGTTGATCTCTCGGGTCAATATAGAACCGTGCGATACGATTTATGGATGCAGCGCCGAGGAAATCTTCCCGCATGCGTGCAGTGCCACATGCAGCGATGCAGCATCCACACTCGATGCATCTGTCAAGCTCGAAGATCTGTTCCGCCAGGGAGTTCTCCATGCGCATCTCTTCGGCAGTGGGGTCGAAGGCCGCGTCGTTGCTATGCACCCAGGCCTCGATTTTGGCGCCGACCCCGCGGAACCAGGTGCCGGTATCCACGGAGAGATCGCCGAGGAGTTTGAATACCGGCAGCGGGTGGAGGGTGATTTCTTCGGGCAGGTCTTTGGTTTGCGTGTGGCAGGCAAGCCCCGGACGCCCATTGATCACCATGCCGCAGGAGCCGCAGATGCCGGCGCGGCAGCAGAAGTCGAACTTGAGCGATGGATCGAACTCATCGCGGATTTTGGTCAAGGCGATGAAGAGCGTCATGGAGTCGTATTCTTGGATGTGAAACGACTGCATATGGGGATGAGAATCCGGATCCAGTGGATTGTACCGGAATATTTTGATGTGCAGCTTGCGGTTCATCGCGCCTCCTTGTTTTTGCCCGTGGCGTATTTCAGGTTTTCCTTGGCTGCTTCCGGGACGTTGAAGCGATCTTCGGGAAGTTCATGGGGGATGATCTTGCCGCCGCCATATCCACGGTCTCCGGGCGGAAGCTCATAGTACGGTGATGCGTCTTCATACTCAAGTGTTGGGAGGTGATCGCCTTCTTTCCAGTAGGCGAGAGTACGTTTCAGCCAATCTTTGTCGTTACGCTCAGGATAGTCTTCTCGCGTATGTGCTCCTCTGGATTCCGTACGCATGAGCGCTCCATATGCAGTACACTGCGAAAGCTTGATCATTCCTTTGATGCGCAGCGCAGTGGAGAGTTCTGGATTGAACCCTCGGCAGCTTGTCTGGAGAGCGATCCTGTCCGCACGTTCATGCAGTTCCGCGAGGGTGTCTACGGCTCTTTGAAGGTCTTTCCCGTTGCGGAATATTCCAACACAATCCATCATGATGGATTGCATTTCGTTGCGTAGCTGAATGGCGCTTTCGTTGCCTTTGCGCCCGGTGACGATATCCTTGATGCGCTCCTCCACCTTGAGTTTCGCCTCGTTGAGCGCGGACATGGAGAACGTGGTGCATGCTCCCTGCAGATATTGGACGATCTTTTTACCCACGTAGCGTCCGGCCACCACGGTTTCCGCCAAAGAGTTGCCGCCGAGGCGGTTGAAGCCATGGAGGTCCCAGCAGGCGGCCTCGCCCGCGGCGTAGAGCCCTTTGAGCCCGTATGCCGCCCCGTCCCGGTTGGTGCGGATGCCGCCCATGGAGTAGTGCTGGGTGGGGCGCACCGGGATGAGCTGCTCGATGGGGTTGACGCCCAGGAAGTTGGTACAGATGTCGTAGACTTCCCGAAGTTTGGTGGTGATGTGCTTGGCGCCGAGGTGGCGGATGTCCAGCCACAGGTGTTCTCCGTAGGGGGACTTGACGCCGAAGCCTTTGCGCATGTGTTCCACCATGCGCCGGGATACCACGTCGCGGGAGGCGAGCTCGGCCTTTTCCGGTTCGTAGTCCGGCATGAAGCGATATTCGTTGACGTCGAGGAGGGTGCCGCCATCGCCGCGGCAGCCTTCGGTGACCAGGATGTCGGTGGGGACGGTGCCAGTGGGATGGAATTGCACCGCCTCCATGTTCCCCATGGGGACGACGCCGGTGTCCAGGGCGATGATCTGTCCGCCGCCGTCACAGATGACGGCGTTGGTGGTCGCGCTGTAGCACCTCCCGTAACCTCCCGTGGCGATGAGCGTGGCGGTGGCGAAGTATGCCCGGAGCTCTCCGGTGCGAAGGCACCGCGCGATGCATCCCATGCATTTTTCTCCGTCGTGGATCAGGGCCTCGGCCTGGGTGCGGTCGTGGATGGTCACCCCGTACTGGAGGCATTTGCTGTCCAAGGTGTTGAGCACGGAGCGGCCGGTGCCATCAGCGGTGTAACAGGTGCGCCACTTGGCGGTGCCTCCAAAGGCGCGGGCGTGGATCAGGCCGTGTTTTTCTTTCTTTTCTTCGGCCTGGAAGGGTTTGCCGCCTTTGTAGTAGGTGTGCACCCCGGCCTCCACGCGGTTCCAGGGCACACCCCAATGGGCCATTTCCCGCATGACGATGGGGGCTGTCTCGGCAAAGATGCGGGCGACCTCCTGGTCGCAGCCCCAGTCCGATCCCTTGACCGTATCGGCGAAGTGGATGTCCGGGGAGTCCCCTTCCCCCATGATGGCGTTCCCGAGGGCCGCTTGCATCCCTCCTTGGGCTGCAGAGGAGTGGGAGCGACGGGGGGGCACGATGGAGAGACAGATGGTCTTGAAGCCGGCCATGGCGGCTTCGACGGCGACGCGTTCGCCAGCCAGCCCGGCTCCGATACACAATACATCCGTGTAGAAAATCTGCATGGGAGACCTCGTGGGTTAGATGCTGAGCCAGTAGAAGCGGGCCAAGGTGATGAGACCGATGGCAATGAAGCCAAGCATCATCACGACTTCAGTCTTTTGGTACCATGCCCGACGAGCACTGGAGATGAATCCGTATTTGATGCCGATGCGGTAGAAACCGATGCCCACATGGATTTCCGCCATGGGCAAAAGGACGAGATAGATGGGCAGCCATACCCCGCCTTGGACGCGGGCAGCACTTTTGGCTGCGGTGATGGGAAGATCGGTAAGAACGGTGAAGATATGCGCCGAGGCCAGGACGAGAATGACGATGGCGCTCACCACTTGGGCAAGCCAGAGCGTCGTATCCTTGTGATGCATCATCTTGTGGTGGACGACGAATGCCTTCCACTCGTCTTGCTCGAAAGGCATCTTGCGGGCAGCGAGAAGAAAGTGAAGCAGCATCACGCAAAGGATGATCGGTCCGCCCACTTGCGCCATGTAGGTCGCTTCGAAGAATGTCGCGAGTGCATTCATAAGCCGTGGGCTGATCACGACGCTGGATACAAGCAGCAGATGCGCCCAGAGAAAGAGGATGAGCAGCGCTCCAGAAACCATCATGAGGAAATCGAGGCGTCCAGAGATCTTGCTGTGCTGTGGTACATGCAGGGTGAGTGTACTAAGATTCATTGTGATCGCTCCAAAACGGTGAGGGGTTCGTTTGTAGATCCAACACCAAAAGAGTTTCCGCCGTACGAAAAACCTCACTGCATCCCTCGGAATCGGCCTGTACTGTTTCACCTCCTTATGGCCATGGTCTCGGAAGCAGACAGATAGAGGCGGCGGTGCGTTCTGAGTGCACTTCAGCACAGGGCGTACCAATCGGGTGCCGAAAAAAGTTCTTGTGTTTTCTAGGAGTTGGCTGTCGGATTCGGGCAAATACAGGTGGCTTTCCTGCAGAGCAAGAATGGCGCTTCTCGTCCTGCAGGAAAGCCGGTGCTGGAGCGGTAGGCAGGGACGCCGGGTGTGTTAGCGGGTGGTGATGCCGTATTTCTTCAGCAGCGCGTACAGGCGTGACTGGGAGAGCCCGGAGAGGCGGATGACTTCTCGGATATTGCCGTTGGTGGCGGTAATGAGGTTTTTGAGATAGCGGCTTTCGGCCCGAGCGAGGACCGAGTCGCGAAACTCCTGGATGGGGGGGATGGACTCGAGCCCAGGAAGGGGGGCGTCGTCTTCGGGAAGATTTTCCACCGGGGCGGGGCGCCCCTGGACTTTGGCGCGGGCCACTTTGGCACGCACGTGGGGTGGGAGGTGTTGGGGAAAGAGATATTGGTCGTGCCGGGCGGTTCCGAGGGCGTACTCCAGGGTGTGGATGAGCTCGCGGACATTGCCGGGCCAATCATAGGTCTCGAGCGTTTCCCAAAAGTCTGTGCTGCATGCCTTGGGCGCGTCTTCTGTTCTTTTCTGCAAGACTTCGAGGAAGTGTTCGGCGAGGAGGCGGATGTCTCCGCTGCGTTCCCGCAGCGGCGGCAGGTGAATGTGGGCGGCCCGGAGGCGGTAGAGGAGGTCGACACGGAACGATCCCGCTTCCGCCATGTCGTCGAGATTGCGGTTGGTGGCAGCGATGAGTCGGAAGTCCACGTGCCGTTCGTGGCGGTCGCCGAGGGCCCGGATGGTGCGTTCTTGCAGGACGCGGAGGAAGTTTTTCTGCACGGTGGGGGAAAGCTCGCCGATTTCGTCGAGGAAGAGCGTGCCGCCGTTGGCTTGGAGGATCAGGCCGGTTTGGTCCCGTTCTGCGCCAGTGAACGAGCCTTTGCGATGTCCGAAGAGGATGGATTGGGCGAGGCTTTCGGGAAGCGTGGCGCAGTCCACGGCGATGAATGGTCCGGCTGCCCGGTTGCTGTTTTGGTGAATGGTGGCCGCGAAGAGTTCCTTGCCGGTCCCGGTCTCGCCGGTGATGAGGACGTTGGTGTCTTCGCCTGCGAACTGGGCCACCATGTTGAGGGCGCGCATGAGGGCAGGGCTCTCCCCGATGATGCGTTCCCGGGTGAGCGAGGTGGAGGAGAGTTTCGTGGCCTCCTTGCTGCGGGCGCGGCGATACTCCAGGGCCCGTTTGAGGGACAGGGAGATCTGTTCGATACTGTAGCTTTTTTCGATGTAGTCCCACGCGCCGTTTTGGATGGCCAGTTCTGCGCCGGCAGGGTCTCCCATGCCGGTGACGATGATGACCTCCGGCTTGGCGGGCATGGAGAGCAGATCTGCGAGCAGGCAGAGGCCGTTGCCGTCGGGGAGTTTGATATCGAGAAAAACGACGTCGAAAGAGGTCTTCCGCGCTGCCTGGAGGCCGGCGGCAAGAGTCCCGACGCTCTGCGCTTCGCACCCCATGCGCTTTGCGGTGCGTGCGAGCACATGGCAGATGGATTCGTCGTCATCGATGATGAGAATCTTGGGCATGGTCCTTGGCCGTGTCGATGGGGGGGTATGTGGCGTTCAGCACCTTCCGGATGCTTTGGCAGATGTCCACCGTGTCGAACGGCTTTCGGAAAAAGGCCGCAATCCCGGCTTTGTCAAGGTCTTTGGGGATCCGACTGAGGAGTCCTTCTCCTTCGAAGCCGCTGCAGAGGACCACAGGAATGTCTTGGCGTATTTTTTTGATTTTTTTGATGAGCTCGGTCCCCGTCAGCTTGGGCATGAGCTGATCGGTGATGATGAGGTCGAATTTGTTGGGGGAGGCCGTAAAGATCTGCAGGGCATCCTGGCTGTCGGTGCAGCTGGTCACCATGTAGCCGAGGCGGGAGAACAGCTTGTGAAGTGCAGCGGCCAGGTCTTTGTCGTCATCCACCAGGAGGATGCGCTCGGTCCCTTCCGGCAGGGGGAGGTGACGGTCTGCGGGGAGGCGGACCTCACAGTGGGAGACCGAAGGAAGGAGGACGTGGAATGTCGAGCCTTTTCCTGGAGCACTGATGACCGTGATGGCGCCGCCGTACATTTGAACGATACTTTTGGTCATCGAGAGTCCGAGCCCCGTCCCTCCGGATTTCTTGCGCGTCGTATAGAATGGGTCGAAGATGCGCTTGAGGACCACAGGCTTCATCCCCACACCATTGTCCGTCACCGAGAGACGGGCGTAGACGCCGCTGACAAGCCCCATGGTCTGGGCTTCTTCGGGAGAGAGTTCCACCGCCGTAAGGTCTATCGTCAATATGCCTGCGCTGTTGCCTCGCATGGCCTGTTCTGCGTTGGTGCAGAGGTTCATGATGATTTGCAGCAGGTGGTCTGGATCGGCCATGACCCAGATCCGCTCGATGTGGATGTGGCGGCGGACTTCGATGCTGGCGGGGATGATGGTTTGGACGAGGTCCAGACAATCATTGGTGATTTGGACCATGTCGATGGTTTGGCGGTGCGTTTCCGTGGTGCTGCTGAAGTCTTTGATCTTGCGGACGAGGTTCTTGCCGCGTTTGGCGGCCTTGGAAATGTGCTCCAGGTCTTCCCGGATGGGGGAGTCGGCAGGGGCGTCCATGAGCGCCAGGTCGGCGCAAGACGAGATCGCGCCGAGCACATTGCCGAAATCGTGGGCAATGCCGCTGGCGAAAATTCCCACCGCTTCCATCTTTTGGGCCTGCATCAGCTCCCGCTCGAGCTGGCGCCACGGCTTGAGGATCGAGTTGATCATGAAGATGCTGACCGGAATCACAACGAAGAGGAGTACGGCCCCGACAATCGCTCCTACGGTGATGATCGCTTTGCGGTGTATTTTGGTAAATATTTCAGCAAATTTTTGCTGGTCGCGGTCGATGTCGTCAATGTAGAGGCCGGTGCCGATCCAATACTCTGTTCCTGGGATGAGTTGGGCGTAGACCAGCTTGTTGCGCTTGATCGGTTCTCCTGGTTTGTAAAAAACATATTGGACAAAGCCTCCGCCATCGAGTGCCTTGTTGGTTAGCTCTTTGATATATTTTTTTCCGTTGTCATCTTCTGTTTCCATTCGTTGTCTGTCTTGAAACTCGGGAAAAAATGGGTGTACGATATTAAATCCATGAATATCATACACGAAAAAATATCCATTTTCGTCGTACATTGATTTTTTTATAATTTTTCTAATAGTTTCTTTTTTATTCTTGCTTGTTTGGAGTATTTCTCCAAGCGCTCCAGATATTGCCTGTATAGAGTTTTTGAGTGTTTTTTTGATGTCATTGAGCATCATCTCTTTGGATGCTATTTGGGTTTCTTCGAGAGATTTGTTGATATAAAAGCTATATACGAGGCTGATGGCTGTAGCGAAAACGATCATGAACAAAACGAGAAACGCTATTCTGCTGATCACGG
Organism: Thermodesulfomicrobium thermophilum DSM 16697; assembly: GCF_059568695.1. Classification (NCBI taxonomy): domain Bacteria; kingdom Pseudomonadati; phylum Thermodesulfobacteriota; class Desulfovibrionia; order Desulfovibrionales; family Desulfomicrobiaceae; genus Thermodesulfomicrobium; species Thermodesulfomicrobium thermophilum. The sequence goes on from NZ_JCANTW010000012.1 coordinate 374,093, forward strand.
AATAATTCAGCATGGGCATGAAATTTTTGATTCTTCTCATGGGGCATCACTGGGGTTTTTATCGTATCATGTTCTGCGACCGCAGGGGATGCAGAGGGAACGGGCCAGGGGTTGGCCTGACAAAAGCAAGCCTCATGCCTTGGTTTGAATTTTTATCTCTTTGAGATGGATGAATTTTTTTTATGCTGTGGGGCGCCGTTCGCTCTTGTGTCTCGTATTTTCTTATAGGGTAGGAATCAATTCTCGTGTTGTGGGAAAATGTGTGGACGGGCGTGGTCGATGATATAAAAATGTTAAACTTTTAAAGTTGTTATTATCTTCTCGAATGCTGGCACAAGGGCTGCAATCTCAACGCTTGGAATGGTCTTTTGGGGCATGCATTGTATATCGTTGTGTATCGATACGAATAAAGGATGGATCTATGGCGAACATGATCGTAGAAAAAAAACAACTTATCCCGAATCAAACCTCGAAGCTTGTCATCGAAGCCCCGGAAATCGCCGCAAAAGCGCTGCCTGGAAATTTTGTCATCCTTCGGGTCCACCCGCATGGGGAACGCATTCCTTTGACCATTGCGGACGCAGACCGGAAGCGGGGAACGATTACCATCGTCTATCTTGTCCTGGGAAAGACAACGGCGATGTTGGAAACGCTCAACGCTGGCGACACTATTTTAGACGTTTGCGGTCCTCTTGGGCGACCCACGCATATCGAAAAAAAAGGGACCGTAATCTGCGTCGGCGGGGGGACCGGAATTGCTGCCATGCATCATATCGCCAAAGGGCACCATGAGGTTGGGAACAAGGTTATTGCAATTATTGGTGCTCGATCCAAAGACTTGCTCCTCTTCGAGGAAGAGCTCCGAGTCTTTGCGGACGAGGTGCTCGTCTCCACGGACGACGGAAGCTATGGACACAAGGGCTTGGTGACGGATCTGTTGGTGCAGCGGTTGGAGCAGGATGCCGATGTCGCCGAAGTCGTCGCCGTGGGGCCGGTGCCCATGATGGCGGCCGTGGCGCGGGCCACGAAGCCTTTTCAGGTCAAAACAACGGTTTCACTCAATTCCATCATGGTGGACGGCATTGGCATGTGTGGGGCGTGCCGGGTCAGCGTGGGTGGCAAGACGCAGTTTGCGTGCGTGGATGGGCCGGAGTTCGATGGACACGCGGTTGATTTTGACGAACTTGCGAAGCGTTTGAATTTTTTCAAAACTTTGGAAGGCCAGAGCATGGCCCGCTGGCACGAGTGCACGTGCGGGGCTGGGGCAGAGAAGAAACGTACAAAGATCGTCGCCCCGCGTGTGCCGATGCCGCTCCAGCCCGTGGAGCAGCGCATCAAAAATTTCGACGAAGTGGCTTTGGGCTACACCATGGATATGGCCATCCAGGAAGCCTCTCGGTGTCTTCAATGCAAAAAGCCGCAATGCGTCAAGGGATGTCCGGTCGAGGTTCCGATTCCGCAGTTTATTGCTGCGCTGGCGGAAAGAAACATCGAAAAAGCGTATAAAATTATCAAATCTACCAACAGCCTGCCTGCCATTTGCGGTCGTGTCTGTCCGCAGGAAATTCAGTGTGAAGGAAGCTGTGTTCTCAAATCAAAGGGACAACCGATTGCCATAGGACGATTGGAACGTTTCGTCGCCGATGAATTTTTCCATCGTGACGCGTGCGACTTTATTTCGGATAAGCCTGAGTGTCCCTATATCGATATCGATAAGAAGGTTGCTTGCATAGGCTCTGGTCCTTCTTCGTTGACCGTTGCTGGATATTTGGCATCTCGTGGATGCAAAGTGACTGTCTATGAGGCGTTGCATGAACTTGGCGGTGTTCTCGTTTACGGGATACCGGAGTTCCGTCTTCCCAAGAACAAGATCGTCGCCAAGGAGGTGAACGCCTTGCGGGATCTTGGCGTGGAATTTGTGCTCAATGCCGTTGGGGGAAAGACGTTCAGCATCCAGGAGCTGTTCGACAAGGGATATAAAGCCGTTTTTATCGGTGTCGGCGCGGGTCTGCCGCGGTTTTTGAACATTCCGGGCGAGAATTTGAATGGTGTTTTTTCCGCCAATGAATACTTGACTCGCGTCAATCTCGGGCGGGCGTACGATTTTCCCAATTTTGATACCCCCATCATCCGGGGGCGCCAGGTGACGGTGTATGGTGGAGGCAACGTTGCCATGGATGCGGCGCGCACCGCGTTGCGGCTTGGGGCGGAGCGTGTCCGCATCGTATACCGCCGCACCGTGGATGCCATGCCTGCCCGGCGCGAAGAGATCGAACATGCCATGGAAGAAGGGGTGGTCATGGAGTGCTTGGCCGCTCCATTGGAGTTCCTTGCCGGCCCGGATGGGAACCTGGGGCGGGTACGTCTCCAGCGCATGGAGCTCGGGGCCCCCGACGAGTCGGGGCGCTGCAAACCCGTCCCTGTTCCTGGCGACACATACGAGCTGGAAACCGACTTGGCGATCATCGCGGTTGGTACCAGGGCCAATCCGGTGCTCCTCGAAAATGAGCCCCGGCTGGCGGTCAACAAGTGGGGATATATCCAGGTGGATGAAAAAACAGGAGAAACGAGCATCCCCAACGTGTTTGCCGGGGGCGACATCGTGACCGGCGCCGCTACGGTGATCTTGGCCATGGGGGCTGGCCGCGTGGCGGCCAAGGAGATCGCACGCAGACTGGGGTGCGTTTCCAATGGAGGACCTCAAGGCGGCGACGCCTAGAGGCCGCACTCTTGGTTTATTGTTTTGGATGAAAAAGAGCCGCCTCCTCGTGGAGGCTGGCTGCCTGGGCCAGTTGGTCTGCAGAAATCTTTGCCAGCGGGAAGTTCGCCTCCCGCTGGCGCGTTGGGGACAAGAGGGGGATGTCGTGTTCGCAAAGCAATGAAAAAGCCCTCTTGGCATTTGGGCCAAGAGGGCTGGAGAAGCTGGTGCGCCCGGCATGATTCGAACATGCGACCTACTGATTCGTAGTCAGGTACTCTATCCAGCTGAGCTACGGGCGCGTGGTGCAGGGGTGCCTTTTATGGAAAGCCGCTTCCCTGTCAAGCATTTTGTTTGGTGCCGGAGGCGAGACTCGAACTCGCAAGGGGCCGAACCCCGGTGGATTTTGAGTCCACTGCGTCTACCAATTCCACCACTCCGGCACGCAGGAAGCTCTCTTTAGAGAAGAGCCGTGGGGTCGTCAAGCAGGGAATTGGTGCATGTGTCGTGGTGATGTTTTTGAGGGGGGCTTGCTTTTCTGGGGGAGAGGAGTACAAGAAAAACCTAGGTTCGTTTACTGGTTTCATAGAAACAATGGAGGTAGTTATGCGTTTGAAATTATTTGGTATTTTTTTTGCGGTTCTTGTCCTGGCCGCTCCGGCATGGGGCGCCGACTACGTGCGCAAGGTGGATAACTTCTTGATTCTCGTGGACACTTCTGGATCCATGTACGACAGCTTCCAGAAAGGGCCTCAGAGCAAAGTGGCGCACGCTGCGGCGCTCCTTGGCCGCATGAACAAGGAAATTCCCGAGTTGGGCTATCTTGGAGGCCTGTACACGGCCGCTCCTTTCCGGGAGCTCCAGGTGCTTTCGCCCTTTGCGCAGAAAACTTACGGCGAGGCCGTGACCAAAGTGCCTGCGCAGTGCACGAGTCTGCAGTGCGTGTGGCCGACTCCCTTGGGCGTGGGCTTGGCTGCCCTAGAGCCGGCCATCAAGAGCGTCTCAGGCCGCACCGCGGTGATCATCCTTTCCGACGGCATGGAAAACCAGGGGCCGGCGACGCTGCCCATCGCCAAGATGCTGGCGGAAAAATATGGTGTGTGCTTCCATGTGATCAGTTATGCGGACAAGGCCTCGGGGCAGGCGCTGTTGGATGCCATTGCCTCGCTTAAGGACTGTTCGGTGACGGCTCGAGCTGCTCAATTGGACGATCCAGCTGCGCTTGCGACCTTTGTTCGTGACGTTTTTTACGAAATGGGCGACGGTGACGACGATATGGACGGCGTGCCCAACTCCAAGGACAAATGTCCGGGCACACCCATGGACCTGGCGGTGGACGCCGATGGCTGCCCCATCCCGCTCTCCGTGACCCTCAAGGTATTCTTCGACTTCGACAAATGGGACATCAAGCCCCAGTATCACCAGGAATTGGCGAACTTTGCCACGTTCATGAAAGAGTATCCCGGAGTGAAGGTAGAAATCGATGGCCATACCGACTCCATTGGTTCTGATGAGTACAATCAAAAACTCTCCCAGCGTCGTGCCGAGGCGGTGCGGATGTACCTGGTGCAGAAGTTGGGAATGAACCCCTCCATGTTGACCGCCGTGGGCTTTGGGGAGTCCAAGCCCATTGCCAGCAACGACACCGAGGAAGGCCGGGCCAAGAACCGCCGCATCGAGGCGGTGTTGGATGGAGTGTATAAAAAGCGTTAACCCGTTTTCTTAAAGAGATGTTTGGGCCGCCCCTCTTCCGAGGGGCGGCTTTTTTAGTAATTTCAGTATAGTGAAAAAAATATCAAAATTTTCTCCAAAAAGGTGGTGTATAGCGGGAATACTCCGTGAATTACGTGACATGCCGCACGAAGCAAAAAAGGCTTGAGGCGGGAGGAGATGTTGCCCACAAGGGGCGCAGGGAAAATCTCATTCCAAGGAGGCAGCAATGACGTATTCGGAAATGCAAGATCTGCTCATGCGTGAGCTACGCTTGTACCATTACCCCATCGCGGTGAAGTTTTTCTACGATCAGCAGGAAGTAGATGCCTTCAAGGCCGCAGCGGAGGAGTATGTGGTTCCGGTCAAGCCCATGACGTTTTGTCAATGGGAGATTGCCGCGCGCATGAAAGGGCAGGTAGTGTACTCAGAAAAAGAGGGGCTTGGATGCTCCAATGCCCACTACAGCTTTGGCTGGAAGCCTTTTGACGAAGGTGAGGTGAAAAGCCACGCCAAGTATACTCGGGATTTGGAGCAGGCAGAGCGTTTTGTCCGTTCCAAGGCGCGTATGCCGGAAGGGATGATCGGTATCGCCGTGGCGCCGCTTGCCAAGGCCGATCTTTTCGGTGGTCCGGATACCGTGCACTTCTATTGCGACAACATGCAGGCCTACCATTTGGCGGTGGATTATATGGCGGCTATGGACGCCCACCCCTTGCGTCCGGCGATCACTATGAATTCTTCTGCCTGTGGCGGCAATGTATGGACCTATGTGAACAAGGAATTCAACATGCTTCCGGCGTGTTCCGGGTCGTACAATGCCGGGAAGACCGAACGGGGCGAGATCAACGTCATTATCCCGGGTGAAGCCATTGGTGCGGTGTGCGATCGCTTGGTGGAGCGTATGGAGAAGCTTGGCAGCAGTTCCATTACCCGGCCTGGCGACGGCTTCCCGGGTGCGGATGTGTGCAAGAACTGTCCGCTCATTGTCTTCAAAAAAGCCTAAAAGGTGGAGGAGAAATATCATGCGTCGGTTGTGGTTGCTTGGAGTTTTGAGCGTCATTCTGATGATCGGTGTGGGGCAGGCCTGGGCCCAGCAAGACACCGCGACCCCACAGTCAGCGGAAGTCAAGGCCGAAACCGCCGCTCCATCTGCCCCGGCTGGTCCCGTTGCCCCGGCGGCAGGGGGGAGCAAATTGGAGCGCGCCATCCAGGCCGCTCCGGTGGGCAGCGAGCCTGGGCATATTGATTCCAGCAAGGCCCCGGGCTTTTTGGGAATACCGGGCGCGCCGCAGGTGAATCCCATTCTTGCCTTGCTGTGGGCGATCTGGGTGGGCTGGATCTTCTCCACCGTGGGCGCCTTTGGTGGCGTTATGGCGGGTGTGGGGCATATGACCATCTTTGGTTTGGGGGGCTACGCCAAGAGCTTCAAGGGTACGGCTCCTGAGCTCAACAAAACGCTCACTGACTCCATCCGTGGCTCCAACCAGTTTTTGGTGGGTCTTTCGGCGCTGATCTCTAGCTTCAATTACTGGAAGATGGGCCGGTTGGTCATGCCCCTGGCCATCGCCTTGGGGCTGGGATCGCTCCTTGGTGCCTGGGGGTCGGTGACCCTGACGGCAGGCAAGATCAGTTTCTCTCAGTACCAGGGCTGGTTTGGTCTCTTTGTGCTGGCCTTGGGGTGCTATCTTTTCTGGGAGACCTCTCCCGCCGGGCAGGCCAGTAAGAAGAAGGCCAAAGAGGCTGCGCAGGCCTTTGAGCGGGCGGTGAAAGAAAAGGGTGCTGGGTGCGAGATCGACACCAAGGTGAAGATCGTGAGCGCCAGTGTGACGAAAGTGCAGTTTACCTTCTGCGGCGTCGAATTCACGTTCAATCCCTTGCTTCCTATCTTCGGCGGTGTCGCGATTTCGGCCGTGGCGGCCTTCTTGGGTGTCGGCGGCGGCTTTTTGCTGGTTCCCTTCCTCACCAGCATCACCCAGTTGCCCATGTATCTGGCGGCCGGTACTTCGGCCTTGGCAGTGCTCATCAGTATGATCACCAGCATCGCTACCTTGATTTCCAAGGGCACGCCCATGGATTGGGCGCTCATCGGGGCGGAGTTGGTCGGTATCGCCATCGGCTCGGTGATCGGTCCTCGGACCTCTAAATACCTCTCGGATATTTGGCTCAAGCGCCTCTTCATCGTCCTTGCCCTGTACGTGGGCATCCGCTACTCCTTGCGGGGATTCTTTGGAATCAACATCTAGTTGTGAAATGGGTTCCAGGGCCCCGGCTGCGCGCCGGGACCCTGGGCCACGATGACGCACATGGCACTTCTGTGGAATCTGGATCCGATCTTCATTTGGCCTTTCCGTCTCTTTCCGGCGGGGGCGTTTGCCTTTGTGGCGGGCTGTGCTGTGCTCGCCGTGGGGGCTGTGGTGCTGGGGAACGTTGCTTCGGTGCTGGTGAAGGGCCTCAATCGCGGCTGGTATCAGCGCCAATATGAAGAGATGATCCGCATGCACAATCTTTCCGTGGATGCCGTTGCCCATGGCAGCAAAGAGGCGTACTTGGCGGCCAATAAAGAGGCCATGGAGGCTTTTGGGAAGTATTTTTTCAGTCAAGCCGGGGTGTTCACCGTGTCGTTGTGGCCGGTGCCGGTGATTTTGGCTTGGATGGATCTTCGCTTCCGCGACGCGCCGTTGGAGATACTCGACTGGAACATCTCATATTTTGTGGTGTTTCTCGTGGTCTATATCGGCGTGCGCTTGGTGGTCGGGCCTCGGTTGACGTTTTTGGGGCCGTACCGCCGCTTGTGCGCTTGGGCGGAGCACCGCGGTGGTATTACCCCGCGGCATTTTGAGGACATCGGCAAGGAGTAGGCACATGGAGTTCCGGGGCCTGGCCCGGCTGCCTCTTTCCGCTTTTCCCGCAGGGACCTTGGGGGCGCGGCGTTTTCGCCGCGTTCGCCTTTTTTTTGCCGCGGTGCATGCATGGCTGCGTCTCTTGGGGAGGCTCAGCGCCGCAGCCGTCGCCGAAAGTCCTGTGGATTGGACCGCGGTGGAGCAGGACGTGGAGCGCCTGGCCACGGCGACCATGCGTTCAGTTCGCCTTCTGCAAGCATTGGAGCCCACCCGCTGGCTCGATGTGGAAGAATGGGCCGTGAAGCTCACTTTTTATGCCCGGCTGATGGCCGGACACCCGGAGCCCGAGATCTCGCCCAGCTTTTTTTCTCCCCTCGCGCAGGGACGGGGGATGGTGGTGGAAAACCACTTATGGCGCTACGCTATGGATGTGGCGGACTTGCAGCGCCGTGTGGATGGGGTCCTGCGGCGTTTGTTCGCGGTGGATGATCCCGGTTGGCAGCGCGCCGCGCGTCTGGTGCAGGATATGCCTCTGCCCGAGGTGGTGGAGCGGGAAGGGGAGATCCAGGCCTTCGACTGGCAGGCGCGGGACTTTGCTGCCGTGGCTGTCCTTGAGGCTCCGGAAGGGCAACGGGTCCTGGCGCCTGTGGTGGCGCCGGTGCGGGAGTTTTGGTCCGGGGTGCGCCGTGCCTGGGCGCAGCGGTTCACTCCGGACGCCGTGGCGTGGCGCCGGTTTTTGGGCCGCTGCGATGAGGAAGTGGGCTGTCGGGTGGTGGCGGTTGCCGAGCCCACGGCCGTGGCGTGGGAGGGAAGCGTGCGCGGGCTGGACGGCGGCGCGCCTCCCGAAGGCGCGGTTGCTCCCGGCCCTGGCGTATGGGTGCTGCAGGAAGGTGGAACATGGGTGCCGGTGGCTTCGCCCTCGAGAGTGCCGGCGGGTGCGCCTTGGCGGCAACGTTTGGAAGATGTGCTCGCCCGGATTGTGGGAGAGGGAGATCCCCCGGCGCGGCCGGAGCATTGCCGCAACCTGGAAGACATGACCGTCTTGGTCCTGGGGGCCTGCTGGGAGGCGGTATTTGCCCGCCTCGGCCTCCCCGGCACCGGCGTCGCGGGAGTGAAGTCCTTGGCGTTGAACCCTCTGGGGGAAGTGCGGCTCTACTGCACGCCCGGAGCGGTCTTTCCTTCTGCCGCTGGAAAGATTCTTGTGGGCGCGGAGGATGTGCGCTCCCTTCCTTTGTGGGCCATGCTGACGGGGTGGTTGACCGTAGCGGGTTCTGCGATGGGGCCGGCAAAATCTTGGGGTGTGGTGGGGCATGGCATCGTGGACGCGGACGCCATGCATGTCTGTCTCTACCCAGGACGACATATTCTTTTCGTGGAGGGGGACGCGCTGACTTCTCCCAGGCGCCAGGTCGTGGTGCGCTGGAAGGCGCCGCGGGCGCTTCAGGAAGAGTTGGCTGCGGCTGCTGTGATCCTTGGGGAGCGAGGGTTTACGGTGACCCGGCAGGGCATGGTACTCGATGCCTGGATCGGCCAGGGCAGCGAGGTGGCCATGCAGCGGGCCTTGGCGGTGCTGGGAGGCATTCTGCGGGGCGTGCTCCTGGGCGCGGAAGACTGGCGCCGGGTCGTCGCGTCGTGGGGCCGGGGGTGACTTCGGCGGCAAGGCCCTTGCCAACGGACGGGGCTGGGGCTAGGCCTCCAGTATGGCCATGCGTTTGGCATGGTTTTTCCCCCAAGGACGTCCCCATGATTCGTATCTCTGAAATTCTCGAGAAGGCAGGCGCCTATCTTTCCAGCGCCGATACCGCCCTCATCCAGAAAGCGTACGTCTTTTCCGCCGCCGCCCATGCTGGCCAGATGCGGCTCTCCGGCGAACCATATCTTTCCCATCCCTTGGAAGTAGCGAGCATCCTCGCGGATCTCAAACTCGATGCCGTGACCATCGCCGCAGGCCTGCTCCACGATACCGTGGAGGACTCGGGCGTCACCGTGGACCGCATCGCCGAGGAGTTCGGTCCGGAGACCGCCCTCATCGTGGACGGGGTGACCAAGATCGGCAAGATGCACTTCGAGTCCCGGGAGCAGGCCCAGGCCGAGAACATCCGCAAGATGATCCTGGCCATGGCCGAAGATATCCGCGTCATTTTGGTCAAGCTCGCCGACCGATTGCATAATATCCGCACGTTGGATTTTCAGCGCGAGGAACGTAAAAAAGCCATCGCCCAGGAAACCCTTACCATTTACGCCCCCCTTGCCAATCGCTTAGGACTCTACCGCATCAAGGTACAATTGGAGGATGAGAGTCTCCGTTATCTACGTCCTGATGTGTACCAACAGATCTTGGACGGGATCCACAATTACCGCGGCAAGGGCGAGACATACATTCAGAAAGTCTGTACCATCATCGAAAATGTACTCCAAGAGAATGGCATCTCCGGAAGAGTCAAGGGACGCATCAAACACATCTATTCCATATTTCACAAGATGGAGCATCGTGGGCTCAGTCTTGATCAAATTTTCGATCTCATCGCCTTTCGCGTCATCGTCGATACCGTCAAGGATTGCTATACGGTTCTTGGCCTTGTCCATTCCCTTTGGAAACCTATTCCAGGGAAGTTCAAGGATTACATCTCCATGCCCAAGGCCAATATGTACCAGAGCCTCCACACCACAGTGGTGGGGCCCGAAGGCGAGCGCATCGAGATCCAGATCCGCACCGAAGAAATGCATCGCTTGGCGGAATTCGGCGTGGCGGCCCATTGGTTGTACAAGGAAGGCGGCCAAGTCCAGGACGCGGATCGTTTCTCGTGGCTGCGCCAAATCCTTGATTGGCAGGGCGATCTCAAGGATTCCCGGGATTTTCTCTCCACCTTGCGTCTCGATCTCTTTCAGGACGAGGTCTACGTCTTCACCCCCAAAGGTCAGGTGAAGGAGCTCCCTGAAGGAGCCACCCCTGTAGACTTTGCCTACGCCATCCACACCGAGGTGGGGCACCACTGCGCCGGCGCCAAGGTCAACGGCCGTATCGTGCCTCTCAATACGCCGCTCAAAAACGGCGATACCGTGGAGATCCTCACGGACCCCAGCCGCCATCCCAGCCGCGACTGGCTCCAATTCGTCAAATCCGCCCGGGCGCGTTCGCGCATTAAGCAGTGGATCAATACCGAAGAGCGGGCGCGCAGCATCGCCTTGGCCAAGGAACTCCTGGAGAAGGAAGGGCGCAGGATGGGGGTCAACTTTGCCCGCGCCCTGAAAAATGGCGACCTGGAGCCCGTGGCCCGGGAGTTTTCCCTGAAAACCGTGGAGGATTTGCTCTCTGCGGTGGGGTATGCCCGGATCACGCCGCGTCAGGTGCTCTCCAAGCTCTTGCCCAAGGAGGTCCTGGAGGCCGAGCGCAAGGCCCAAGAGCGTCCGGCGCCGAGTCCGAAAAAGGCCACCGAAGGTGTGGCCATCAAGGGCGTGGACGACGTGCTCGTGCGCTTTGCCCAGTGCTGTACCCCGGTGCCGGGTGATCCCATCATCGGGTACATCAGTCGGGGTCGCGGGGTCACCATCCATTCCCAGGACTGTCCCAATGTGGCCAATATGGAGCCCGAGCGCCTTTTGGACGTGCGCTGGGAAGGTGAAGAGGAACGGCCGTATCCGGCGCGCATGCGCATTTTGTGTCGCAATCAGCGTGGCGTCTTGGCGGAAGTGAGCGCTTTGCTCGCCAAGGAAGGAGTGAATATCGACTCCGGCCAGTTCAGCTCCACCCCGGATGGCCTGACGGAAATGGAGTTCGTGGTGGAGGTGAAAAACGCCTCGCACCTCTATACCGCCATGGACAAGCTGCGGCGTCTGGCATCGGTGCGGGAAGTGGTGCGTCTGACCACAGGCTAGGCGCAAAAAAAGCCCGAGGAGGATCCCTCGGGCCCGGGCGTCGGAAGGGGGTGCGTCCGCTAGGCGTCGATACGCACCACTTCGATTTCAAAGGTCAAGTCCTGGCCAGCCAGGGGATGGTTGGCGTCGATGGTGACGGATTCTTCACTCACCTCCACGATGGCTGCGGGGATCTCGTGCCCTTCGGGGGAGCGCAGAATGATCTGTTCGCCCACCTGGGCGGGGATGTGATCCGGGAAGGATTCGCGGGGCACGGTAAGCACCATTTCGTCGTGGTGTGGGCCGTAGGCCTCGGCGCAGGGGATGGTGGTGGTGCAGGTGTCGCCCACGGCGTTCATGGAACGCAGGGCTTTTTCAAAGCCGGGGATGACCATGCCTTGACCGAGCGTGACCGAAAGGGGTTCGCGTCCGCGGGAAGAATCGAATTGGGTGCCGTCGTCCAGAGTGCCGGTGTAATGGACCACCACGGTGGTGCCGTCTGCCAATGCCATGAAAGCTCCTTGGGGTTTGGGGTGAATGAATATGGCGCGAGCCTACCCGCGGCGCGCAAGCTCGGCAACCCATTTTTCCAGATCATTGGGCGTGCCGGGCGTGTGGTCTTCGGGGTAGAGGAGCGCGGACATGTAAAAGATGCTCCCGATGTCCAAACTGCGCTGGGCGCTTTGGCTCATGGCTTCGAGACGCCCCTGGATGGCCTGTCGGCGTGGCCCCGGAACGTCCTGGAGAAACGGTGCGGCGTTTTGGGCAAGGTCCGCCAAGATTTGAGCCTTACGGCGCATGCACTCGTGGTAGCGGGGAGTGTCCTTGGCGTGATGCAGGGCGGTCTCGGCCTCGGCCTCAAGGGTGCGAATGGTTTGGGCGGTGTTCTGCAAAAAATCGATCAAGGGTTTCATGGCGGCCCTCCAGGGCGGCGAGGTCTGCGGCAAGGGGAAAGATGATGCCCCGCTCGTGCAGGTCGTAGAAGCGACGCTGGCGGCGGTGGAAATGGCGGATGGCGAAAAGGCGTCCGGAGCCGATGGGGTCATGTCCCATGGCCGCGCCATGCCGTGGGTCCGCGAGGGTTGTCCATACCAGGCGCAGGGCAAGGTCAAGGCTGTGCCGGGCGAGGTCGGCCGTACGGGGGCGCCGTGCCAAAGGGGCGAGGGAAAGGTGTTCCAAGGTGCGCACCCCGTGCTGGAAGATGCCCTTTTTCAAACGGAAGGTGATCGGCCGCTGGCAGGTGGCCTGGCGCAGCAGCGTGTCCGCCTCGGGAAACATGAGGGAGGCGATGGCGCTGCCCTGGCGGCGGGGGATGCGGATGTGGGCGTCTGCCAGCATCTCGGCATAGGAGTGGGCGAGTTTGCCGCGGCCTGCCGAATATCCCAGCATATTGGGCACGAAATAATTGTGGGCAATGACATCGGCCGCCAAATGGGCCAGGTACCCGTAGGCGTGGGCCGTGAGGCGTGGGGTCGTCGCTTGACTGAGGAGCCGTCGCGCCACGTCCCAGTTGTGGGAGTGGTGGGGTGTCGGGCGGCTGCCCTTGCCCACCAGGATGTCCGCCGCCAGGGATCCGTACAAAAAGGCCCGGGGATGGGCGGCCAGGGCCGCGGCCACGTGCGTGGGGAGCAGCTCCAAGGAGGACAGGATATGGTTGCCGATGGCAAGGTGGGCGGCCGGCCCCCAGGCCAGGGCGTCTGAGGGAAATAGGGCCGCGGCGGCCACAAGGACGAAGGCAAAGAAAATCATAGTCAGCGTTTTTCCTGAGTGGCGGCAAAGACGATGCCGGGCCACTTTTCGGCAATGTAGTCCAGTCGCCAGGCGCTGTCCACCAATATGGCGAGGTTGTCTTCGGCATCCATGGCGAGCGAGTGCTGCATCTCCCGTCGGAAGCGCGCAAGCTCGGCGGCATCGTCACTATGCACCCAGCGGGCGACGTTCCAGGAAGTCGGCTGATAGGTGGCGTCCACGCCGTACTCGTCCGCCAGCCGGGCGGTGATGACCTCGAACTGGAGCAGCCCCACCGCCCCCAGAATGTAGTCGTTGGAGGACAAGGGACGGAAGACCTGCACCGCCCCTTCTTCGGCCAATTGGAGGAGTCCCTTGTGGAGCTGTTTGGCCTTGAGGGGACTTTGGAGCACCACCTTGCGGAAGTGCTCGGGCGCGAAGCTGGGAATCCCGACGAACTTGAGCTCTTCTCCCTGGGTGAAGGTGTCGCCGATCTTGATGGTGCCGTGGTTGTGGAGCCCAATGATATCGCCAGGATAGGCCGAATCCACGCCGCTGCGATCTTGGGCGAGGAAGATGAGGGCGTTATTGACGGCGATGTCTTTGCCGAGGCGCAGGTGGCGCAGCTTCATACCCCGGGTGAATTTCCCCGAGCAGATGCGTACAAAGGCGATGCGGTCCCGGTGGGCGGGGTCCATATTGGCCTGAATCTTAAAGACGAACCCGGAGAAGGCCTCTTCGGTGGGGGCCACTTCCCGGGTGAGGGTGCGGCGCGGCTGCGGGGGCGGGGCGATGCGCACGAAGGTGTCCAGGAGTTCCTGCACGCCGAAGTTGTTGAGGGCGCTGCCGAAAAATACCGGCGTCTGCTGGCCTGCGAGGTAGCGGTTCGGGTCGAAGGGATTGCCTGCTCCGGCGAGGAGCTCCAGGTCGTCGCGCAATTCGTCCGCCTGGGGGCCGAGGATGGCGTCCAGGCGCGGGTCGTGGATGTCTTCAAACACCTCTCCCTGCTGGATGCGGCCGCCATGGGTGGGGGAGTAGAGGTGCAGACGTTTTTCGGCGATGCTGTAGGTGCCGCGAAAGAGCTTGCCCATGCCGATGGGCCAGGAAAGCGGCGCGGTCTCCACTCCCAGGTGGGCCTCCACGTCGGCCAGGAGGTCGAGGGGCGCCAGGCCGTCGCGGTCCAACTTGTTGATGAAGGTGATGACCGGGGTGCGTTGGAGACGGCACACCTCCATGAGTTTTTTGGTCTGCGCCTCCACGCCCTTGGCGCTGTCGATGACGAGCAGGGCCGCGTCCACCGCGGTGAGTACGCGGTAGGTGTCCTCGGAGAAGTCGTCGTGTCCTGGGGTGTCGAGGAGGTTGATCACCATGTCCGCGTAGTGGAACTGCATGACCGAGGTGGTGATGGATATGCCGCGTTCCCGCTCCATGGCCATCCAGTCGGAGGTGGCGTGGCGGGAGGCCTTGCGGGACTTCACTGCCCCGGCCATTTGGATGGCGCCGCCGTAGAGGAGGAGCTTTTCCGTGAGGGTGGTTTTGCCGGCGTCCGGATGGCTGATGATGGCAAAGGTGCGTCGGCGAGCGGTCTGCTGCTGGATTTCGCGGGCAAGGGACATCGAGGTTCTCCAGAAAAAAGGTGCGGGCCGCACGTAGGTCTCGGGTGCGGCGGCGTCAAGTTTGAGGGGGATCTTGCTTCTTGACCGGGGGGCGGCGCATGCTAGGAAAGAAAAAAATCCGCAATACGGCGGGAAAAACCGGAACCAGGAGGGGGAAGATGTCCTACTCGCAGACGGATTTGCCGGTGCGGCTCCATGATGGGGAACTTTTGGTTTTGGACGATGGAACGGAAATCCGCTGGGAAAGTAGTGGCGAGGCCAAAGCTGTGTTCTTGGGTGATAGCTTTGAGCCCGCCTTGGAGCTCTTTCCAGGCCAGGACACGGTCCTCGATGCGGGTGGGTTGAAGCTCAAGCTCACGGCCTTTTTCGAGGACGCCCTGGAAGTGCGGGAAGCCTGAGGGATGTGCCCCCTGGAGACGTCCTTCAGGGGGCGGCTTAGAGCTCCCGGATGGCCTGGGTGAGCTTGCGCTGGTCGTCCTTGAAGAGTTTGTAGTTGATGGAGTCTTCCAGGGCCTGGCGGCTGGCCTCGATAATATTGTAAGAGACGCCCACCGTGGTCCAGCGCGCCTTGCGGTCACCGGATTCGATGAGCACGCGCACGAAGGATGCCGTGCCGCTGGTGTCGCTTCCGTTTTTGGGGCGGGAAAGGACCCGTACCTTGAAATCGAGAAGCTGCATTTCCGCCAAGGCGGGGTAGAACTTTTCCAGACCCTTGCGCAGGGCGTTGTCCATGGCGTTGACCGGGCCGCGTCCGGTGGCGGCGGTGTGCTCCAAAAGGCCGCCCACACGCAGCATCACCGTGGCCTCGGTAAAGGGCTCGCCGTCTTCGGTGAAGAGTGAATCCAGGATACGGATGGCGGCGATGCGAAAATACGTTCTCGCCCGGCCGAGAACGCGGTTGACGAGCAACTCGTAGGATGCCTCGGCGGCCGCGTATTCGTAGCCTTGATCCTCGCGGTTTTTGAGCTCGGTGAGAAGCTCCAGCACAAAGGGATCGCCTTTGTCGAGTTCAAACCCGTATTGGCGGGCCTTGTAGAGGATGTTGGACTGGCCTGATTGGTCGGAAAGCACGATGCGCTGGCGGTTGCCTACGGCCTCAGGGGGGATGTGCTCGTAGGTGCGGGGATTTTTCCGTACTGCCGCCACATGCACTCCTCCTTTGTGGGTGAAGGCCGATTTTCCGGTAAAGGGCTGGCGGGCAAAGGAGCGCAGGTTGGCCACGTCCGCCACGAACTCGGCGGTGTCCGTGAGGCGGGAAAGCCGGCCTTCAGGCAGACAGGGCGTGCCTAGTTTGAGCTCCAGATTGGCGATGACCGAGCAGAGGTTGGCGTTGCCGCAGCGTTCCCCATAGCCGTTGATGGTCCCCTGTACCTGGGTGGCGCCGTGCTGCACCGCGACGATGCTGTTGGCCACGGCCAGCTCGCTGTCGTTGTGGGTGTGGATGCCGAGCTTGGCGTCCGGCAGTTCACGCCGCACGGCATCGAAGGCGGCGGCGATTTCATGGGGCAGGCAGCCGCCGTTGGTGTCGCAGAGCACGAGCACGTCGGCCCCGGCTTCGTGGGCGGTACGCAGGCACGCGAGGGCGTAGGCCGGATTGGCCTTGAAGCCGTCGAAAAAATGCTCGGCGTCGTAGAAGAGTTCCGCGGCGTGGGGACGCAGGAAGCGCAGTGAATGGGCAATGAGCTCCAGGTTGCGCTCCAGCGGGATCTTGAGGGCCTCGGTGACGTGGATGTCCCAGGTCTTGCCGAAGATGGTGAGCACCGGGGCCTGGCTGGCGATGAGTTCGGTGAGGTTGGTGTCTTTGTCCGCGGAGGTTTTGGCCGCATGGGTGGAGCCAAAAGCGGCGATGCGGGCATGATGTAGGGCATATTGCCGGATTTCTTGAAAAAAACGTTTGTCTTTGGGGTTTGCCCCAGGCCAACCGCCTTCGATATAGGCCACGCCGAGCTCATCGAGCTTGGTGGCGATGCGCAGCTTGTCATCCGTGGAGAAGGAGATCTCTTCGCTTTGATTGCCGTCGCGCAGGGTGGTGTCGTAGATCTGGATCATATGGCCCCCGTCGTCATAAAAAAACCCCGGGCCGAGGGTCCGGGGTTGTGCTGTGTGGTACGTGTGCCTGCTACGCGTACGCCGCCCCGAACCGCCCGCTGGCGATACGGATAATGCCGGTAATGGAAATAATGGGGCATAGCGTGGCGTTCATGGCGTTTGCGTATGTGGCAGATAATCGATTGTCAAGCGGGGCGTTGCGGCAAATCCAGCGCAGGGAGCAGTAAGGGATGAAGAGCGGCAGCAGGTGGTGGGCTCGGGCGGTGGCAGGGGCGCTTTTGGCCTTGATTCTGCCGGCGCGGGCAGGGGCCGAGGCGGAGCTGCGCACCATGCTTGGCCAAATGCTTCTGGTGGGATTTCGTGGGGCCGAGGTAACGGAAGGATCTCCGATCCTACGGGATATCCAGACCTTTCATATCGGCGGGGTGATCCTTTTCGATCGGGACGTGCTTTCTGGCGGCGGGCGCAATATCCTTTCTCCAGCGCAGGTGCGTAAGCTGACGGCGTCCTTGCAGGCCGCCGCGTCCATTCCGCTTTTCATTGGTGTGGATCAGGAGGGCGGACGGGTGCGTCGGTTGCGGGAGGAACATGGTTTCCTGGCGCTACCGTCAGCCTGGGAGATGGGGCAAGGGACTGAGGCCGCCACCCGCAGGTGGGGGGAGCGTACCGGCGCCATGCTGGCGGACGTGGGGATCAACCTCGATTTTGCCCCGGTGGTGGACGTGGCGGTGGACCCGCAAAGTCCGGCCATTGGTGCTTTGGGCCGCAGCTTTGCCGCAGACCCGCAGACCGTGGCCCGCCACGCCCTGGCTTTTGCCCAGGGGCTGCGAAGCCAGGGCGTGCTTGCGTGCCTCAAGCACTTTCCCGGGCATGGCAGCGCCCGCACGGATTCGCACCTCGGCATCACCGACGTCACCGCCACCTGGAGCCCGGCCGAGCTCATCCCGTACGCCCGCATCCTGTCCACAGACGCTGCACCGTGCGTCATGACAGGGCACCTCTTCGTGCGGACCATAGATCCCCGCGCCCCCGCCACCCTTTCCGCACCCATCATCACGGGGCTTTTGCGTCAAAAATTGGGGTTTGATGGCGTGGTCATCTCCGATGATTTGCAGATGCGGGCCATCACCGACCATTTCGGCCTGGAGGAAGCGGCCGTCCGGGCGGTGGCCGCTGGCGTGGACATGCTCCTGGTGGGCAACAACCTGCAATACGACCCCGACGTGGTCCCCCGCGTGGTGCAGGCCCTGGAGGCCGCCGTGGCTGCGGGACGTCTTTCCCCGCAGCGCATCGCGTTCTCGTGGCGGCGCATCATGCGTCTGAAGGCGGAGTTGCCTGCGGGCGGACGCGGCACGGAGCCGCGCACCCGCCTGGAGGATTAGTTGGCCATATTGGCCAGAATGTTTTCGTGGTGGAATTCGTACTCCATGTCCATGGTATGGCACACGGCGCAATTGCCTCGGGCGCCGATGGGAGCGGAGGTCCCTTGGTACTGCAGCGGCTGGATGGCGTCCCGCTGGCTGGCGAAGGGATTGTGCGCCGGGTATTCGGCGTGCGTGGGGCCGTGGCAGGCCGGGCAGTGCAGGCCCGCGTCATCGGTGCGGCTGCGATAGAGCGCCTCTTCCCCTGGGGTCCAGGCGTTGAAGGCCGAGGCCTCAGTGCTTTCCGGACGCGTGAAGTCCTCATGGCAGGAGAGGCAATCCGGCTCGTTGTTCCAGGGCGTGCGCGGTTGAATTTCTTGAACGGAGGCCACAGCGCGGGGGCGCACGCCTTCCATGAGACGCTTGGCCTTGGGCTTGCCGGCGTCGGCTTCGGCGCGCAGCAGTGAAAGGGCGTGGTCTTCCAGGGTGCCGTGGCAGGAGACGCAGGTGAGTCCCCGCTGGGCATGGACCCCGCGGGCGCAGCGGCTGTAGCTGGTGGGGCCGGTGGGGTGGCAGGCGTGGCAGGGTTCGGCGCCAGGCCGGTCCGCCAGGTAGTGGACATGAAAGCCGTGCAGGGCTGCCGGAAGATTGAGGAGATCGGGATCGCCCTTGGCGCCGAGGAGCGGATCCGGATGACAGCTTTGGCAGAGCACGGGTTCTCCAGCCTGGGCTTTGGCCATGAGGCTGGTCTGATGGCGGCGGTCATGGCGGGCGAGAATGTCCGACGCCGTGGTGGCGGCAATGCCCATGGCGCCCTGTCGGCGCCAGGTGCCGCCGTGGCAGTTTTTGCAACCGATTTCCGTGGACACGGGCAGGACCACTTGGGTGGAGGCAAGGAGCTCGCCGCTCGTTGCGTCTCGAGCTTCTACGGTCCACACGGGATACGGGTCGATGACGCCGTCGTCGCGGTACGGCAGGGCCGGGATACCGTTGGCCATAAAGAGCGCCTGTCCCTCCACCGGGTGCATGACCCCGGACGGGGAGAGCCCCTTGGCGCTGGTATCCGCAGGGAGCTCTTTGCCCACTAGGCTCTTGGCGTACTTCCAAAAATCCACCTGGCCGCCGGGGTGCTCGTGGCCTGGGGGCGCGATGTAGCGCAACTCGACGCCTTCGGAGACCAGTTCCGGCAGCGGGCCGCGTCGCACGAGCTGCGCCATGAGCGTGCTTCCGGGCGGCAGCAGCGAAAATTGGGCGTCACAATCGGAGATGCATTTTTCGCCCAGGGTGCACCAGGCCAGCAGTACGTATTCGGACGTTTCCTTGGAAAACGCCGGGATGGTTTGGTCGAGGGCTGGCCGCGGCAGCATGGGTTCCTCCACCCGGGGGGTGAGGCTCGCCACATAACTGGCCAGGGCGCGGCGCTCGGCCGCGGTGCCCACAAAGCGCGGCATGTAGCCGTAGATTTTGCCCATTCCGGTAAGCAGGCTCTCCATGCCCATAAGCCCGAAGGAGGCAGAAAGCTTGCGGATGTCGTTGAGCGGACCGCCGATGGAGTGGCAGGCGGAGCATTGTCCGCGGAAGAGCTCTTTGCCCGCGGCCAGAGGATCGGCGAGGTCGGCGTGTTGGTTCCATGCCGAGGCCTTGAGGTAGCCTTGGTCGAGCGCCGGGGCTTCGTCCACCAGGATGCTGTTGGAAAAGAGGTAGCCGGCAACGAGGTACGGCCGGCGTCCGGCCTCGCGGATCCACTCGAAGCTCCCCAGGGAGGCGATGCCGATCACGAGCAGGGTGAGCGCCACGGAGCGTTTGAGCTGCGCAGGCATGCGGACGGCCAGGATGAGGCCGCCGGTCACGAGCAGGGAGCAGATCCCGAAGAAGGTGGTGAATAGCCTTGGAATCTCTGGATTGCCGCCAAGGATGAGGGCCTGTTGGGGAGCGGGGATGACCTGAAGATACCACCATCCCGATGGGAGCACAGCGATAAAGGGCAGGATGAGCCAGAGGGCGCAGCGGCGTACCAAGCGTTCGCGGGTGGAGGTGTCCTTTTCCCACGCCGCAGTGACCAGGCCGTAGAGGCCGGCCAGCGCCAGCGCAAAGGCCGTGCGGAAGACCAGCGCCGGCCAGAAGGATGGGTTGAACAGTCCGTCCCAGAAATTGTGGGTGGCAAGCCAGTCTCCGGGGGTGAGCATGAAGCCGATGATACCGTTGATCATGAAAAGCGACATCCAGCCACACACGAAGTAGATCCAGCCGATGGCCAGGTGAAGGCTACGGCGGATCTTTCCGAACAGGTAGAAATAGAAAAAGAGCGAGATGATTTCGCCGGAGAAAAAGACCCACTCCGTGGCCCAAGCAAAAACGAAATTATGGACCAGGAGCGATGTCGCTGCGGGCGCAAGGAGGGAAATGATGAACCAGATGCCGACACCCGTGACTCCTCCGAGCACCATGGTGACGATGAGGAAAAACAGGGTGTGCCTCTTGATGTATTCCAAAAGATGGTTGTCGCCCGTGCGGTACGCCCAGTGTTCCATCGTCACCAAAAAGAGTCCGCCCCCTACAGCGAAATGGGCGATATAGACATGAAAGACGGCAATGATCGCTACCAGAATGCCGCCGCCTGCTGCATGGAGTTCCCATACTGGAAAATTCATGACCGCACCTCCGTACGGCAGTCATGGATGATCGTCCGGATCATCCATGCCACAACGCCAATGCCGAGAAACAGGGTGAAAAGAAACATCACGAGAGACCCGTATTCATTGGTTACAGTGCGCTGGTATGCGGAGAAATATGGAGCAAGATAGAGGTCGCGGACCATGTCTCGCAGGGCCACCATGAGCACGGTGGTGGCGAGCAGCAGCCATGTGGTGGTGACCAGACGTTTTTGCAAGGCAGTGGCGATGCTGGCGATGCCCAGGATGGCGCCGAGAGCGAAGGTGAGGGTGGGGAGCCCGGCGCCGCCGCCCAGGGCGTGGGCGACGTGCTGCGGGAGTGCGGAGTAGAACCACATGCCCGTGGCGTACTGTCCCATGGAAGCCCCCGCGTACCAGGTGAGGCCATGGGCCACCCATTGGGGAGAAAGGGCGCCCCATCCCCGATGCGCGGCCCAAGCCAGCCCCAGTCCGGCGATCGCTACCGAGGCCAGGACGAAGTGGAGGTACCGGGGGGCAAGGGTCGGGTCTTCCAGGTTGAGGATGGTCCCGTGGGGATTGTGGAAATAGGCCTGCCAGCGGGCGGGGTCGAGCATCAGGGTCATGTTGTTGGTGTAGATGAAGGCCACGGTGGCCAGGCATGCGGCCATGAAGGCAAAGACCGCCGTGCGGGCGCTACCGAGCTCGTGGTAGCGGAAATCCACCAGATACGCGGCGAGATACGCGAGGATCACCAGCGCGATGACCGAGATCCAGGGCACGGCCATGAGCACGCTGCTGGTGTAGAGAAATTGGCCGTAGAGTACTTGGGTGAAGAGCAGCGGCGCCACGCCGAAGTTGACGGCAAAGGCGATGGCGAAAGGGATTTTGGTGGCCAGGGTTTTCGCGGCGGGCGAGGGGGTGTCGCCTCGGGTGAGGCTCACGGCCAAGGCGATGAGGCTTCCGCCGAGCATGAGGTTCATGAAGAGGAAATGGAGGGTGAGGGTGATCATCTGAAGGACCACGAACCATCCTGGGCTGACCGGAAGAGGGAGGTCCTGCGGGATGAGGCGGCTTGCATCCATATGCGCTCCTTGGAGGAAATAAGGACAGGATGACGCGCGCCATAGCAGAGCTTCTGCCCTTCCGTCAAAGGGCTGGACGCATTGGGCAAAGGAGAGCAGGACAGTGGGATTTGGGCCGCAGCGGCATCAAAAAAAAAAAAAACGGCCTTGCCGCGTGGGTGTGGCAAGGCCGTGGTACGCTGTGGCGTCCCCAAGGGGATTTGAACCCCTGTTACCGGCGTGAGAGGCCGGCGTCCTGGGCCACTAGACGATGGGGACCTGGAAGAGTGGCGTCCCCAAGGGGGTTTGAACCCCTGTTACCGGCGTGAGAGGCCGGTGTCCTAGGCCACTAGACGATGGGGACGCATGTGGTGGGCCGTGAAGGGATCGAACCTTCGACTCTCTGCTTAAAAGGCAGATACTCTACCGTCTGAGTTAACGGCCCGACGTCGAGAAGCCGCCCTTAGCGGGAGTGCTTGGGCGCTGTCAACCAATTTCTGGCCAAAAATCCGGCGCAGGAGGGCGCGTTGCCCCTTCGACGATGGCCATGGCCACGGCATGCTCTCGGCTGTGGCTGATGGAGAGGTGGACGGCCGTGCCGCCCAGCTGCATGAGCCGCGCGTGTGCAGCTCCGAAGAGCTGTGTCTGGGGGGCGCCGCTGGGGGTCGAAACAACCGCGAAATCGTGGAAGCCGATGCCTTGGGTAAATCCTGTGCCCAGCGCCTTGACCAGGGCTTCTTTGGCCGCAAACCGCCCGGCTACGTAGGTTGGAGTCAGATGGCCCCGCGTTTCCTCGGGTCGGAGGATGCGTTGGGCGAAGCGCTCTCCCAGCCGCTCCATGACCCGGGCGATGCGGGCGATTTCCACTACGTCCACCCCAAGACCGAGGATCACGGCTGCGCTCCCTGGGCTTCCTCCAGCACGATGCGCGCAGCGCGTTTTCCCGCGCCGCCGCCCAGGAGCCCCGGCAGGGAGCGGAGAGTGGCGCGGACGGCTTCGGCGCGGTGCGGCAGGTCAAGCCAGTAGGCCACGTGCGCTGCCAGGGCGGCGCTGTGGGCCTGATCTTGGAGGAGTTCCGGGAAGACCTCGGTGCCGAGCACGAGGTTGGGCAGGGCGATGAACGGTACCCGCACCACGCGCTTGCCCACCGCGTAGGTGAGGGGCGAAAAACGATAGGCCACCACCGTGGGGACGTGGAGCAGGGCGGTCTCCAGGGTGACGGTGCCCGAGGCCGCCAGGGCCAGCTGGCACGAGCGGATCCACGGATAGCGTTCTGCGGCGGGCACCAGGCGTACGGCAGGACCGTCTCCCCACAGGTTACGCACCATGGCTTCGGAGATGCCTGGGGCCACAGGAAGGAGGAATTCCAGCCCCGGATAGCGGCGGGCGAGGAGCCGGCACGCCTCGGCAAAGGTGGGAAGCAGGGCGGTGAGTTCTCTGCGACGGCTTCCGGGAAGCACGGCGATGCGCCCGGGGATGGGGTGGATGGCCATCACCTCGGGCGTGCAGACTGCGTCCACCAAGGGGTGGCCCACAAAATCCACCTCCATGCCAAAACGGGCGTAGAACGCGGACTCGAAGGGCAGGATGGAGAGGATGCGCCGCACGTGCGTTTTGAGGAAGTGGGCGCGGTTTTCCCGCCAGGCCCAGAGTTTGGGGCTGATGTAATATACCGCCGGGATACCGAGCTTTTTGGCCATGGCAAGGAGGCGGAAGTGGTAGTCCGGGGCGTCGATGACCACCATGAGGTCCGGGCGCAGTGCGGCAAGCTCCCGGCGGGTGCGGCGCAGGAGTTTGACGATGGTGCCTGCGTGGGCCAGGACCTCGGTAATCCCCATGACGGAGAGGTCTTCGGTGGCAAGAAGCGGCTCCACCCCGGCGGCGCGCATGGCCGGGCCGGCCATGCCCACCAGGCGGGCCGTTGGGCATTGGCGCAGAATCTCCTGCGCGAGGAGACCGCCGTGTACGTCGCCGGAAATTTCGCCGGCATTGATCCATAGGGTGGGCATGGGAAGGGGCGGCCCGTGCAGCCCACGGGCCAAGGGGCTATTTGTCGATGATTTCGCAGGTGGGGTTGGGGCACCACCATTCGTCGTCGCTGCCCTGGATGGCGGGCACCTCCTGGGACTCCAGCATGGCGGCCGTGGAAGCGTCGAGTTCCTGGAACTTTTGTCCGTGAAGGGCGGGCTTGGCGTCCTCGCTCAGGGCCTTGGGGGCCTTCGCTGCTGGGATGCTCATGGGGGTCTCGGTGGTAGGCTTGTCGGTCATGGTCTTCCTCCCTCGTTGGAATATTTGGTCTTCAAAGTAGGGTCTGAGGAAGTTTTTGGCAAGGCCGTGCGCTCCATGGCCAAAAGCAGCATCCCTGTGAGGATGCTTCCCATGCCTATGAGCTGGCCGGTGTTCACGGGCTCGTGCAGGAGAAAGATCCCCAGGGCTGTTGCGGTCAGTGGTTCCAGAAGCGAGATGGTGACCGCAGTGGCCACCGGGGTGCGGGTGAGCCCGCGTGAAAAGAGCAGGTAGGCCAGGGCGGTGGCGAAGACCCCGAGGTGCGCCATGGCGGCCATGGACTGGGGCTCCCAGAGCCAGGTCATCTCGAGAACCCCTAAAAGCGGGGCAAGCAGCACCGCGGCGATGCCGAAGACGCCGGCCATGGCGGTCTCCGGCCGTCGATCCCGAAGGATGCTTTTGCAGGCGGCGCAGTAGAGGGCGTAAGAGAAGCCTGCCCCCAGGGCGAGCGGCATGCCGGCCCAGGAAAACTCCCCCGCATGGGAAGAAGTGAGGAGCGCGCAGCCACAGACCGCCAGGGCCGTGGCGGGATACCAGGGCCAGGCCGGCCGCTCGTCGTGGAGGAGCACGCCGAGGATGCCTGCCGCCACGGGTGCGCTGCCGATGGCCGTGACAGTGCCTGCCGCTACCCCCATGGTCTTCACGGCCGCGAAAAAGCTTACTTGGTAGAGGGCGACTCCGAGTCCGGCCAGCAGGGTCGCCCGGCGCGGCCAGGGACGCAGAAGTCCTGGGCGATCGGCGAGCATGGCCAGACCGAGGAGACAGGCCGCCCCGATGAGCAGGCGTATGGCCCCGACGGCCAACGGATGCGCTTGTGTGGAGGCCAGGGCCTGCGCCGTGCCCGTGGTCCCCCAAAGGATGGCCGCAAGGGCGATACTCAGGCGGGGCATGGGCAGAGCGCTTGGGCGAGGAGGGCGTGGGCCTGATCCCCGGGGAAGGTGGCTTGGGTCCAGCGGGTGAATTGGGCCTGAGCCTGGGCCACAAACATGGCCAGACCCGAGATGGTCGTACAGCCGCAGTCTTGGGCGTGGCGCACAAGCCGCGTGGGATCCGGGGTGTAGACCATGTCGTACACCGTGGCTGCGGCTGGGAGCGCTGCCTCCCAGGGCGAGCAGTCTTCCTGGGGGCCGCGCATGCCCAGCGGTGTGGCGTTCACCAGGAGGTCGAAATCGAGGTGTGTGCGTTTTTCCCAGGGGACGGCCTCGGCTCCCAAGTCTGTAGCCAAGGTTTGGGCGCGGGCGAGGTTTCTGGCCGTGACCGCCACCTGCCAGCCGCGCTCACGAAGGCCGTACACCGCGGCCCGGGCCGCACCCCCGGCGCCGAGCACCAGGGCTCGGCCTGGGGAAAGTTCGGCGATGGGGGCCATGAAGCCGGTGACATCGGTGTTGTCCGCCACCAGTTTGCCCTCCGCCCACAAAAGGGTGTTGGCCGCACCTATGGCCTTTGCCTCCGGGGTCACTCCATCCACAAGGCGGAGAATGGTTTCCTTATGGGGGATGGTGACACTCGCCCCATGGATGGGCAGCAGCCGCACCGCTTGGACAAAGGCCGCGAGGTCGTGGGGCGCGATGTCCCAGGCGTGGTAGGCCCCACAGAGCCCTGCGTGGCGCAGGGCCCAGTTGTGGAGCCGGGGGCTCAAGGAATGCCCCACGGGATGACCGATGACGCCCAAAAGGAACATCAGCGCTTCACACAAGCCGCGCCTGCGCGCAGGGCCTCGACGTTTTTGGGGATCAGGTGGCTGTAGTGGCTGGAGATGACCGAAGAGAGGCTGGCCTCCACCACGTCCAAAGGCATGACTTCCGTGGCGGCCACGTAGGCGCCGAGGGCCACCATGTTGGCCATGCGGGTGTTGCCGATGCCGTCGGCGATCTCGTTGGCCGGCACACCGATGACCCGCACCCGGGAGGCATCGGCGGTTTCTTCCGGCACCAGCGAGGTGTTGAGCACCAGAACGCCGCCGTCCACCAGCCGGGGGGCGAACTTGGTGAGCGACGGGCCGTTCATGATGATGAGGCTTTGCGGGGTGTGGATGATGGGCGAGCCGATGGGTTCGTCCGAGAGCACCACGGTGCAATTGGCCGTGCCCCCGCGCATCTCGGGGCCATACACCGGGATGTAGGTGACTTCCAGGCCGTGGTGCATCCCCGCATAGGCGAGGAGGTTGCCGATGAGCATGACTCCCTGGCCGCCGAAGCCGGCGATAATGGCATCCATGTACATGGTTAGGCTCCCTCCGTGGCGGCGATGTCTTTGAAGGTCCCCAAGGGGAAGTAGGGGATCATTTCGGAGGCGACCCGCTCATTGGCCGCCACCGGCGTCATACGCCAATTGGTGGGACAGGTGGAGAGGACTTCCACGAAGGAAAACCCCTTGCCGTCCAGTTGGTATTGAAACGCCTTGCGGATGGCCTTCTTGGCGCCAAGGACGTTTTTCACCGTGTTGACGGCCACGCGCTCGCAGTACGCCGTGCCTCCAAGGCTGGCGATGATCTCGCTCATGCGGATGGGGGCGCCTTCGCGTTCCAGACAGCGGCCGCCCGGGCAGGTGGTGGTCTTTTGGCCGACCAAGGTGGTGGGCGCCATCTGACCGCCGGTCATGCCATACACCGTGTTGTTGACGAAGATGACGGTCACCCGCTCGCCGCGGTTGGCGCAGTGCATGATCTCCGCCATGCCGATGGAGGCCAGATCGCCGTCGCCCTGATAGGCGAAAACCACGGCATCCGGCCGGGCGCGTTTGACGCCCGTGGCCACGGCCGGGGCCCGGCCATGGGGGGCTTCTACGGTGTCGAGGTTGAGGTAGTTGTAGAGGAACACGGAACAGCCGATGGAGCTTACGGCGATGGTCTTGTCCACCACTCCCAGGTCGGTGAGGGCCTCGGCCACCAAGCGGTGGGCGATGCCATGTTGGCACCCAGGGCAGTAGTGGGTGGGACGATCCACCAAGACTTCCGGATAATTGGTGACGCGGATTTCCTGCATGCTGGTCTCCCGTTAGTGGTCGGCGCCAAGGGCGGCCAGGATTGGGGCTTCGAAGTCGTTGGGCGTGGGCAGGTTGCCGGGCAGGTGGCCGTGGAAGGCACTGTCGGCCACCGTGCGGATGGCCAGGCGCACGTCGTCCACCATCTGTCCCAGGTTGTGTTCGAGGGTGAGGAAGCGTTTGCCCTGGTCGGCAAGGGCGCGCAGCATGGCCGAGGGGAAGGGGAAGAGGGTGATGGGCCGCACCAGCCCCACTTTGTGTCCGGCGTTGCGCAGCTTGCGCACCGTGCTCTTGGCGATGCGGCCGATGGATCCGTACGCCACCACGACGAGTTCGGCGTCCTCCACGAGGAATTGTTCGGCGCGGACCTCCGCCTCCATGGCCTGGTACTTGGCGGCCAGGCGGGTGTTTTGTCCTGCCAGGGCCCCGTCTTCCAGAAAGAGCGATTTGATGATGCGCCCGGGTCGACCCACGGCGCCTTGCAAACACCAGCTTGCGGCCTCAGGATCAGCGGTGCGGGCGGGGGTATGGGGGGTGACCGGTTCTTTCATCTGCCCGAGGATGGCGTCCCCGAGCACCATGACCGGGTTGCGGTAGTGAAAGGCAAGGTCGAAGGCGAGCATGGTGAGGTCGTAGGCCTCTTGCACCGTGCCGGGCGCGAGTACCAGGGTGCGGTAGTCGCCATGGCCGCCGCCGCGGGTGGCCTGGTAGTAGTCCCCCTGCGAGGGGCCGATGTCGCCCAGGCCCGGGCCGCCACGGTTCATATTGACGATGACTCCGGGAAGTTCGCTGCCGGCCATGTAGGAGATGGCCTCCTGCATGAGGGAGATGCCGGGGCTCGAGGACGTGGTCATGGCGCGCACCCCGCAGGCCGCGGCGCCAAGCAGCATGTTGGCGGCGGCCACTTCACTTTCCGCCTGGACGAACTCTCCTCCCGCCTTGGGCAGCTCCGCGGAAAGGAGTTCCGGGATGTCGTTTTGCGGGGTGATGGGATAGCCGAAATAGCAGCGCATGCCCGCGGCAAGCGCCGCCCGGGCGATGGCCTCATTGCCTTTGAGGAAGACGCGTTCGCTCATGCGGCCTCCTTGGTTTTGAAGACATGGATGGCGAAATCCGGGCACATGATGGCGCAAAAGGCGCAGCCTTTGCACTCCGCCATGCGTTCGGCAGGGACTTCGGCTACTTTGTAGCCTTGTTGGTTGAAACGGGAAGATTGCTGGATGATGCCGCTGGGGCAGGCCTGGACACAGAGCAGGCAGCCTTTGCAGCGGTCTTCCCGGAATTGGACGCGACTTGGCATAAGCGACCTCCGAGGGGTGGGGTTAGCGGATGAGCATGGCGTCGCCATAGGAAAAAAATCGGAAACCGGAGCGCACCGCTTGCGCGTAGGCGGCGCGGACGGTGGGCAGGCCCGCCAGCGCGGCGACCATAATGAGCAGGCTCGATGCGGGCAAGTGGAAGTTGGTGATGAGACTGTCCACCACCTGAAAGCGGTGGCCGGGGAGGATGTAGAGGTCGGTCCAGCCCTGGTAGGGGTGGATGCCGCCGGTTTTGACGGGCAGGCTCTCCAGGGTACGGGCGGACGTGGTCCCTACGGCCACGACGGGCCGGCCTTGGGCCTTGGCCTGGGCAATGGCCTGGGCCGCGTCCTCGGAAACCTCGATAAACTCGGCGTGCATGCGGTGGTCGCGGATGTCCTCGCAGCGTACCGGGCTGAAGGTCCCGTACCCGACGTAGAGGCAGACCGCCACCGTCTGCATCCCGCGTTCGCGGAGGGCAGCGAGGATTTGCGGGGTGAAATGGAGCCCTGCCGTGGGGGCGGCCACCGATCCGAGCTTGGCGGGATCGGCGTACACGGTTTGGTAGCGTTCCTGGTCCTCACCCGAGTCGGGCCGGGCGATATACGGAGGGAGCGGCATGTGACCGTGGCGCAGAAAGATGTCCGCAAGCTCTCCCTGCCAGGCAAGGCGCACGCGGCAGCGGCCGAAGTCCATACGCTCGAGGACGCGCACCTCAAGGCCGTGAAAATCGAGGGCTTGCCCTGGTTTGAGGCCGCGCACCAACCCTTCGGCCTCGGCCTGCCAGCCTGTGCCGTCCGGCTCCGGGACGATACGGGGAAGGGGGGTGAGCAGGAGAAATTCGCTTTTGCCGCCCGTGGGCTTGGTGGCGAGCAGCCGGGCCGGCAGCACCTTGGTGTTGTTGAAGACGAGAAGCGCTTCCGGGGGCAGAAGCTGGGGGAGCTCGGCAAAGGCGTGCTCGGAAAATATCGTCCCTTCACGGGGGACCACGAGCAGCCGGGATGCCTCACGGTGTTGCGCCGGCGTCTGCGCGATGCGATCTTCAGGCAACTCGTAGATGTAGGATTGCAGGCAATAGCGTTCTGGGATAGGGGGCGAGGCAACCATGGGCGCCCCGTAGTGCAAAGGGCGCTCGCCCGCAACCCATGGGAGGTCTCCCCGTCATGGACTCCGCCCTGCACCATCTCTTGGAGCTGGACCGCCGGCACGTGTGGCACCCGTATGCCACCATGCCTGCGGCCGTGCCCCCCGTAGTGGTGGAGTCCGCCCAGGGCGCCCGTCTGCGCTTGGCCGATGGCCGGGAACTCATCGACGGCATGGCGTCGTGGTGGGCGGTCATTCATGGCTATCGCCACCCCGAGCTGGATGCGGCCATCGTCC
This sequence comes from Thermodesulfomicrobium thermophilum DSM 16697, assembly GCF_059568695.1. NCBI lineage: Bacteria > Pseudomonadati > Thermodesulfobacteriota > Desulfovibrionia > Desulfovibrionales > Desulfomicrobiaceae > Thermodesulfomicrobium > Thermodesulfomicrobium thermophilum. The sequence goes on from NZ_JCANTW010000012.1 coordinate 403,593, forward strand.
AGCAGCTCTCTCGCATGGCCCACGTCATGTTTGGCGGCATCACCCACGAGCCGGCAGTGCTCTTGGCGCGGGAGTTGGTGGATCTGGCGCCGGACCCGCTTTCTGTGGTGTTCTTTGCCGACTCGGGCTCTGTGGCCATGGAAGTGGCCATGAAGATGGCTTTTCAGTATTGGATGGGGCGGGGGCGACCGGAAAAATGTCGGCTGGTGGCCCTGCGCGGCGGCTACCATGGGGACACCCTGGGCGCCATGAGCGTGTGCGACCCGGAAAACGGCATGCACTCCCATTTCGCGCGGATTTTGCCCCAGCACTTTTTTGTGCCTCGCCCGGCAGTGCCCTGGGGGGCTGTCTGGGACGATCAGGCCATGGCCCCCCTGGAGACGGTGCTGGCGCGCCACGGACGCGAGATCGCGGCCCTGGTGCTGGAGCCCGTGGTGCAAGGGGCGGGCGGCATGTATTTTTACCACCCACAATTTTTGCGTGCGGCGCGGCGTTTGTGCGACGACTATGACGTGCTGCTCATCGCCGACGAGATCGCTACCGGCTTTGGCCGTACCGGCCGCATGTTTGCCTGCGAGCATGCGGGGATTTCCCCGGACATCATGGCCGTAGGCAAAGCGCTTACAGGCGGCTACCTGACGTTGGGGGCGGTGCTTGCCACAGCTGCGGTGGCCCAAGGGGTGAATGCTGGCGGCCCAGGCTGTCTCATGCATGGCCCGACCTTCATGGCCAATCCGCTCGCCTGCGCCGTGGCCCGGGCTTCGGTGGGAATCGTCCGGCAGGGTGCTTGGCGGCAGGCGGTGTCGCGTCTGGAGACGCTTTTGCGGGAGGGACTGGCTCCATGCCAAGACTTCTCCCATGTGGCTGAGGTTCGGGTGCTGGGCGGCATTGGAGTGGTGGAGCTGACCGCCCCGGTGACTATGGCCGTGATGCAACCGGCCTTGGTCGCGGCAGGGGTGTGGGTGCGGCCTTTTGGCCGCTTGGTGTACGTCATGCCGCCGTACGTCATCACGGAAGAAGATGTGGCGCGGTTGTGCCAGGCCGTGGTGGCGGTGGTGGCCGCCCATCCTCCCGCGTAGGGGGGCAACGTCAACCGGGACTTTGAAAAACAGGAGGACCTTGCATGCAACAGCGACGGATTTGGCCATGGGTGGCCGCGCTCCTTGGTGTGGCGCTCCTTGGCGGGTTGGCCCCGGCATGGGCCGCAGGTGGAGACTTGCATCATGCCGCCGAGGAGATTGGGAAAGAATTGGGCGCATTGTGGGTCATCCCCTTTGCCTGCATGCTCCTTTCCATTGCCGTCATGCCGCTTACCGTGCCGCATTTCTGGCACCATCACTACGGCAAGGTGGCGGCCTTCTGGGGGTTGGCGTTTCTTGTCCCCTTTGCCCTGACCCACGGCTTCGACTTGGCCCTCTACGAAGTGGTGCATACCGCGCTTCTGGAGTACATTCCCTTCATCATCTTGCTCTTTTCCCTCTTTACCATCGCCGGCGGGGTGTGCCTCACCGGCAGCCTCGTGGGCACGCCCAAGGTGAACGCAGGGCTCCTGCTTTTGGGCACGATCTTGGCGAGCTGGATGGGAACCACCGGCGCGGCCATGCTGCTGATCCGGCCGCTTCTTCGCGCCATCGCGCACCGCAAGTACAAGGTGCACACCGTGGTGTTCTTCATTTTTCTCGTGGCCAATATCGGCGGCTCGCTCACGCCGCTGGGAGACCCGCCGCTCTTCTTGGGCTTCCTCAAGGGGGTGTCGTTCTTCTGGACCACGGTGCACCTCTTCGTGCCCATGGTCGTGCTCGCCGCCATTTTGCTGACCCTGTACCTGATTGTGGATACCGTGCTCTTCAACAAGGAAGGCCGCCCCACGCCGCCGGAAGCCAAGGGGAAACTTGGGTTGGAAGGCACCCATAACCTCCTGCTCTTGGGAGGTGTCGTCGGCGGGGTGCTCATGAGTGGCATGTGGAACCCGGGCACAGGCTTTGACGTGTATCATGTGCACGTGGAGCTGCAAAACGTGGTACGGGATATCCTGCTGCTCATCCTGGCGGGCATCAGCCTCAAGACCACCAGTTTTGAGACCCGGCGCAAGAACGAGTTCGATTGGGAGCCCATCCGCGAAGTGGCCAAGCTCTTTGCCGGCATCTTCCTCTCCATGATCCCGGCCATCGCCATCTTGCGCGCCGGCGAGGAAGGGGCCCTGCGGAGCATCATCGCCTTGGTGTCCGAGAACGGCCAGCCCAACCATGCCATGTATTTTTGGCTCACCGGCGTGCTGTCGAGCTTTTTGGACAATGCGCCGACCTATTTGGTGTTCTTCAATACCGCTGGCGGTGATGCCCAGGTGCTCATGCAGGAAGTGACCACTCTCCTGGCGATTTCCGCCGGAGCGGTATTCATGGGCGCCAACACCTATATCGGCAATGCGCCCAACTTCATGGTGCGTTCCATCGCGGAATCCACAGGCGTGAAGATGCCGAGTTTCTTCGGCTATATGGCATGGTCTATTGGAATTCTGGTTCCGTGCTTCATTTTGATGACGGTGCTATTTTTCCTCTAATGGTGAAGAGGAATATCGTGGAGGATTTATGATCAAGATTGAACGCGTCCTTGTTCCTGTGGATGGCTCCGATTCATCCCGTAACGCGGCAAAATATGCGACTCACTTACTCAATGTTCGAAATCCGGTGCTCTATCTTCTGCATGTCTATGAGCCTATCAATATGACTATCGGTGGAGATGAGGCTGCCATGTTGCGTGCAGAGGAGCAGGCGAAATCCATGGCGATGCTTGAGGATTATAAGAAGATGCTTGAGCCCTGTGGCATGCGCATTGAGCTCATTGCCCGTGAAGGCCGGCCGTGGTATGACATCCTCGATGTGCAGGAGGAGTATGACTGCGACCTCATTGTGATTGGATCTCGGGGGCTTTCGGCCTTGGAAGGGGTCATTATGGGCAGTGTGGTGACTCACGTGCTCCAAGGGGCCCAATGCCCGGTGCTGGTGACGCGTAACCTGCGCCACAAGTATCTGCAGGGCGCCTGCGGAATATGACGTTTGGAACTGCTGCCAATGTGCTTTCCCGGCCAGGGGGTTCTGGCCGGGATTTTTTTTGAGGAGAGGTCCATGAGGGGGTTGACGATTCTGTGATTTTTATCACAAAGTAGATGTGTAAAAAAATACAGCAGGGGGAGAGGGTTATGATGTTTTCCACTGCAGGTATCGAAGTGGCGTGGTGGGTGCCGCCGATGACGGCCTTTGCCATTTCGCTGGGCACTTCCATGGGCGGGGTATCCGGGGCGTTTCTTCTTCTTCCTTTTCAGATGTCGGTGCTGGGGTATGTGCACCCTTCGGTGAGCGCCACCAACCAGCTCTTCAACGTGGTGGCCATCCCCAGCGGAGTGTGGCGCTACGCCAAGGAAGGGCGCATGGTGTGGCCGCTCACCTGGGCCGTGGTGCTGGGTACCTTGCCCGGGGTGTTTCTCGGCGCGATGTTGCGCGTGGCCTATTTGCCGGATCCGCGGCGTTTCAAGCTGTTTGCCGCCCTGGTGCTCGCCTATATCGGCGCGCGTATGGTGCGTGATCTGTGGCGCGGCGGCGGTAAAAAGGACACCGGCCATGGCGTGGTGGAGGTGGAGGCCTGGAATTGGCGGCAGGTGGCGTTTACCTTTCAAGGAAGGCGGTATCAGGCCCCAGTGTGGGGGATTTTTGTCCTTTGCCTGGTGGTGGGCGTCGTGGGGGGCGTGTACGGCATCGGCGGTGGCGCCATCGTGGCCCCGTTCTTTGTGTCCATCTTCGGTCTGCCGGTGTACGCTGTGGCTGGCGCGGCGCTCATGGGTACGTGCGTGACTTCCGTGGCTGGCGTGATCTTCTACCAGGCCATTGCTCCGTGGTATCCGCACCTTTCCGTTGCCCCGGACTGGAAGCTGGGCCTGCTTTTTGGCCTGGGCGGCATGGCGGGCATGTATCTGGGGGCGCGCTGCCAGCGTTTCGTGCCGTCGCGGGTCATCAAGGCCGGCTTGGTGTTGGTCCTTTGGGGTACTGCCGCCAAGTACGTGGTGGAGTTTATGTAAAGCGGCACGCAATGCTTTGGCCAGGCGGTGGGCTTGCTCCAAGCGGGGCATGGTGCGCTGCAACGAGGCACCCATGGCCACAGGCGCTTGGTGTGAGGAAAATCCCATCGTTGGGGTGGCTGCAGCGTTCTGACTTTCATGGAACCCATGAGTGCAGAAAGATTCCGTCTCTTCCGGCTTGCAGTCCTCCATGGGGCGCAAGAAATTGCCCCCTTGGATCCAGACCTTTGCCGACATCCGGCGGCGCCAAGACTACTCCGTGCGGCTGCAGGCCCTTGGCGGAGTCGCTGGCCCGGGACGTCCGGATGGGAGTTTTTGCTTTCTGGTTGACGTCAGCGCCATCGCCGCGTACAGAAGGCATCCCTCTCGACGGCAAGGCGTGACGTCCGCGCAGCATGCTTCGGGCGTCGTTCACTTTTTTGGAGGTCATATACAATGTTCGCGATCGTAGAAACGGGCGGGAAGCAGTTCCGGGTGGAAGAAGGGCTGCAGTTCAAGGCGCCCAAGATGGAGGCCGAGGTCGGCGCGGAGATCGCTCTGGACCGGGTGCTTTTGGTGCAGGGTGAGTCCGGTCTCAAGGTGGGACAGCCGCTGGTGGAAGGCGCTGTGGTGCGCTGCCAGGTGGTGGATCATGGCCGGGACAAAAAGATCATCGTTTTCAAGAAAAAGCGCCGCAAGGGCTATAGCAAAAAGCAGGGCCACCGTCAGGACTTCACTTTGGTGAAGGTGACGGGTATCGAGGCCGCACTCTAGGAGGACGTCATGGCACATAAAAAGGCAGGCGGAAGTTCTCGGAACGGACGCGACAGCGCAGGTCGGCGGTTGGGTGTCAAGAAATTCGGCGGCCAGCAGGTGCTCGCGGGAAATATCCTGGTGCGGCAGCGGGGTACCAAGTTTCATCCTGGTGTCAACGTGGGCAAGGGCAAGGACGATACCTTGTTCGCCCTGGTGGATGGCGTGGTGCAGTTTGAGAAGTATTCCCGCAAGAATGTGGTGAAGACTCGGGTAAACGTGGTGCCGGTGGCCTAGCGCCGGGTCCCGTTTGTTTTCTTGGCCGCTCGGGAGTTCCGGGCGGCTTTTGTGTTTTTGGGCAGCGGTCGGCAAGGGAGGAGCCAATGCGTTTTGTGGATGAAGCCCGGATCCTTGTGCGTTCCGGACACGGGGGCCGGGGATGTGTCTCCTTTCGACGGGAGAAGTATATCCCCAAGGGCGGCCCGGACGGTGGGGATGGCGGCGCAGGCGGAGATGTCATCGTGCGAGCTTCGAGCCGGCTTTTGACGCTGTATGACTATCGCCACCAGTCGGTGCAGGAAGCGGAAAACGGCCGCCCTGGAGGGGGCAGCATGTGCTTTGGCCGCGCCGGTGCGCCCAAGATCGTGGAAGTGCCTGTGGGAACCTTGGTCTTCGAGGAGACCGAAGACGGCGAGGTGCTTTTGGCGGATTTGGCCTCCGACGGCCAGGAGATCGTCGTCGCCCGCGGGGGGCGCGGGGGCAAGGGCAACGCCCACTTCAAGTCCGCCACCATGCGCACGCCGCGTTTTGCCCAGCCTGGCGAGCCCGGGGAGGAGAAGCGTCTGCGTCTGGAGCTCAAGGTCTTTGCCGACGCAGGGCTGCTGGGGCTTCCCAACGCCGGAAAATCCACATTTCTTTCGCGTATTTCTGCTGCACGGCCCAAGATCGCGCCCTATCCCTTCACGACGCTCACCCCGCAGCTTGGGGTGGTGGAACACCCCGCAGGCGCCCGCATGGTGGTGGCCGACATTCCCGGCCTGGTTGAGGGTGCCCATGCCGGCGTCGGCCTGGGCCACACCTTTTTGCGCCACGTGGAGCGCACCCGGTTCCTCGTGCACCTGGCAGCGGCCCCGGACGTGGAAGGCGAGGATCCGGGCGCGGTGTTCGCCATGCTCAACGAGGAACTCCGCCTCTTTGACGCGACTCTTGCCCAAAAGCCGCAACTGCTCGTGGTCAACAAGATCGATCTCTTGGACGCCTCGGCGCGTGCGCGTCTTGCCCAGGCGCTTTCCGCCGCGGGCATTTCGGCGCTCTTCATGTCCGCGCTGGACGGCGAGGGGGTGGAGGCGGTAGTGGCCGCCATGTGGGCCATGCTGGAGACCGCCGAAGCTTCAGCCGTGGCCTCAAATCCGGATTCCGAGGGGAAGGGGGATGGGAGACTGGCGTGAGGAGCGGCGTCGGGCCGTGGAAAGTGCCCGGCGGGTGGTGATCAAAGTCGGCAGCGCGGTGCTCACCTGTCCGGAAGGCTTGGACATGCGGGTTGTGAGCCGGTTGGTGGATCAGGTGGCGGCCCTGCATGACCGGGGGGTGGAAGTCGTCCTCGTGACCTCTGGGGCCGTGGCTGCGGGGCGTTCGGTGGTGGGCCGAAGTGCGTGTGCCTGCCTGGTGCACAAGCAGGCTGCTTCCGCCGTCGGGCAAAGCCGTCTCATGCATGCCTATGACGAGGCCTTTGCCCGTTTTGGCAAGATTTCGGCCCAGGTGCTCCTCACCAAGGACGATCTGCGCAGCCGGGAGCGCTTCCTCAATGCTCGCAACACCATGACCGAGCTTCTCGCGTGGAAGGTCATTCCCGTGGTCAACGAAAACGACACCGTGGCCGTGCAGGAGCTCAAGTTCGGCGACAACGACGCCTTGTCGGTCATGGTGGCCAACCTGGTGGGGGCGGATCTGGTGGTGAACCTCACCTCCGCCCCCGGGGTTTTTGACGACAATCCCCTGGAAAATCCGGCGGCCACGCTCCTTGCGTGCATTGAAGACATCGAGAGTCTCCCCCTTGCCGCCATGTGTCGGGGCAAGACCCAGGCCGGTACCGGCGGGATGCTCAGCAAGCTTTTGGCCGCTCGGCGTGCCGCCCGTTTGGGTATCCCCACCATCATCGTCTCGGGCCGGGAGAAATTTGCCCTGGAGCGGATCTTTGCCGGGGAAGCGCTGGGGACCTGGGTGCGGCCCAAGCGAAACATTTCCGGGCGGAAGTTCTGGCTCGCCTACCACTTGGATCCCGCAGGCGTGGTGCAGGTGGACGCAGGCGCGGCCCAGGCCCTGCGCTCCCGCGGCAAGAGCCTCCTTGCCGCCGGTGTCGTGGGCGTGGAAGGCCAGTTCGGCGTGGGTGCTCTGGTGAAGGTCGTGGACCCCGAAGGTACTACCATCGGTGTTGGGCTGACGAATTTCAAGGCCGCAGAGCTGCGGCGCATCCAAGGGCTTTCTTCGGCGGAGATCACGGCGCTTTTGGGCGTCTGTCCGCACCCGGAAGTCATCCATCGCGACAACCTCGTCCTGGACGAGACGTTGTAGCACCGCAAGTTCCCCGTGCACACTCCCGCTTTTCATTGGCGCGGGTGCGTTGTCCTGCATTTTGATGCAGGATTTTTTTGTATGTATTTTTTTTGAAAATACATATTCTTTTTATATATTTGTTAAGACAATTGGACTCCGTCTGGGAAAGCGCCGTATGCGGCGCTTATTTTCTATGGAATTGATGTTTGTATGCCCAGAATGCGGAGAGGTTTTCTCCCAGAGCACCTGGTCCATCGAGGAGCGTCTGCAGGTGGAGGAAACGGAGATCGAGGGCCGCGTCGTACGTGGTCTCGTGCGGGTGCATTGCCCTTTGTGTGGTAAGGTGCACCGCTACACTCCGGATGCAGTGCTCTGCCCCGTGATATCGAGGCCGGAGCACGGAATATGACTACCGAGGAGGAGGATATGGGCAAAGGACGAGGCAATGTTTTCGCCACGACCATCGGGATCGTGGTGGTGGGCGCACTCATCGGGACTGTGGCGGCCCTGCTGCAGTACTGGGGAAACCCTGCCAATATGGGCGTGTGTGTGGCCTGTTTTGGTCGGGATGTGGCCGGCGCCATCGGCCTGCACCGGGCTGCAGTCGTCCAGTACCTGCGTCCGGAGATCATGGGCTTTGTGCTCGGATCATTGGCGGCGGCCGTGGTCTTTGGGGAGTTCAAGCCCTCCGGAGGCTCGGCCCCGGTGACACGGTTTGTGCTCGGCATGATCGCCATGATTGGCGCCTTGGTCTTTTTGGGCTGCCCGTGGCGGGTGTTTTTGCGTCTGGCCGGCGGAGATGGCAACGCCCTGTTCGGACTGGCCGGCCTGGCCACCGGGGTGTGGATCGGCACCCTCTTTTTCAAGGCCGGTTTTTCTCTGGGCCGGGCGCAGACGCAGACGGTGGCAACGGGCCTGGTGTTTCCGGCCATCATGCTGGGCCTTTTGGCCTTGCGGCTGATTTTCCCGCCGATTCCTGGCGAGGCCCAAAGCGACATCCTGTGGTATTCTCTCAAAGGACCCGGCGCGGCCTATGCCCCGGTGGCGGTGTCTTTGGCCGCGGGTTTGGGTATCGGCTTCTTGGCCCAGCGCAGCCGTTTTTGTACCATGGGCGCCCTGCGGGATCTCATTCTTTTCCGGCATGCGCACCTCTTTTTGGGCGTGGTAGCCTTGTTTGGCGCCGCCTTGGTGACCAACGTGGTGGTCGGGCAGTTCCATCCCGGCTTTGAGGGCCAGCCTGTGGCTCATACCATGGGGTTGTGGAACTTCGCTGGCATGCTGGTGGCGGGCCTGGCCTTTGCCTTGGCCGGAGGATGTCCGGGCCGTCAGCTTTTCATGGCAGGAGAAGGCAATACCGATGCCGCCCTGTTCGGGCTGGGCATGCTCGTGGGGGCAGCGGTGTCGCACAATTTCGGCCTGGCGAGCTCTCCCAATGGCATCGGTCCCCATGGCATGGCTGCGGTGGTGATCGGGTTTGTGGTGTTGGTGCTCATCGGGTGGTTCCATACGAGGAGGCAGTCATGAAGGTGGATGCGCGAGGGCTTTCTTGCCCCCAGCCGGTGCTCCTTGCCCTGCAGGCCATCGGCGAGGCAGGCTCCGGCGTCATCGAGGTGCTGGTGGATACGGAAGCCAGCTGTGAAAACGTCACTCGGGCCGCGGAAGGCCGGGGTTGGAGTGTTGCCGTGACCGGGCTTCCCGGCGGCGAGTTCCGTTTGGAACTTCGGAAATGATCGCATGGGTTCGGCGCTTTGTGCGCCGCCATCCAGCCAATGCGTCGAAGCGGGGCATGTCCGATCGGGGCATGCTCCTCTTTCCCAGCACCGGAGAGGTCATCCGCGCCGAGGCCGTGCTTCGGGACGCCGGGGTCCCCGTGGCGGTGAAGGGGCCGCCTCCGGCCCTGCGCCAAGGTTGTGACATGGTGGTGGAGTTCCCGCTGGTGGAAGAACTCCGGGTGCGTGAGATCCTGGAAAACCACCGCCTCGTGCCCTTGCGGGTGGCGGTGGTGGAAGATCACCTCCTGGAGCCGGTTTCCCTCTTTCACGTCAAGGAGTTGGGGGAGTTTCTCATGGTGCGGGCGGCCAACATGAAGGTCACGGTGCACCGATCCTCTGGACGCATCGTCAATGTTTCGGGCGGGGGGTGCCCGGACGTCCCCTATCTGGCCGAGGTCTTGGTGGGGCGCAGCATCGATGAGGCCCCGGAGCCGCGCTCTCTGGGCCGCACCTTATGCGGGTACGCCTTGCAATTGGCCTTTACGGAGGTACGACGCCGATGTCGTGGCTGATCGTCGGTACGGTACCTCGGGCGGATTTTGGCCTCTATTGGGGGCCGGCGCAGCTGGACGGGACGGAGCTCCTCCTGGGTGGCGCACGGGTGCGGGTGGCTCGGGGCACGCCCGCCCTGGTGGCCGCGGCCTTGACGGCAGCGGCGTTTTTGCACCTGCCTGCCCCGGAGGTACTTTTGGCCGGCGATGTCGGCACCGGTGAGGGCAGTCGTCGGATCTATGCGGCTTTGGCGTCCGAGGTGCACCGCGTCCAGGGCCCGGGGGTGACCTTCCACTACCTCATGCCCGATGTGGCGGGGCACAACCAGGTGTTGTGGGCCTTGGAATCGTTGCGTCCGCGGCCTCTTTTGGTGGCGGACGCCGGGTTTATGTATGCCGCCAAGATGAGCGGTTTCGCCGCCCACTACGACCTCTTCACCCCGGACGTGGGGGAGATGGCCTTTTTGGCGGATGAATCCGCTCCCCATCCCTTCTACACGCGCGGGTTTCTCTTGCAGGACGAAGAGGCCGTTCCCGATCTCGTCCGCCGGGCCTATGCCGGGGAGAACGCCGCCCGGGCCCTGCTTGTCAAAGGGCGCACCGATGCGGTGGTGGAGGGCGGCCGTATTGTGGCGCGCATCGCTGCTCCAGACGTGCCGGCCATGGAGCCCATCGGTGGCACGGGAGACACGCTTACGGCCCTGGTTTCCATGCTCTTGGCCGCACGCCTCCCCATCCAGGAGGCCTGCTGCGTGGCAGCCCTTGCCAATCGCTTCTTGGGGGAGTTGGCTCAGCCCACGCCGGCGTTTGGAGTGGCGGAGTTTTTGCCCTTTGTGCCGGCGGCCCTTACGCGGGCGTGGGAAGCACGGCGTTTGGGTCCGCTTCCTTGAGGGGACGGATCCGCGCCGCGTTGAGGGTAAGGCGGATCTGCTCCCCTGGGCGATGTTCCGGCGGCAGGAAGAGCTCTACGGTGCTGCCGTATATCTCCACCAAGGTGTGGGCCGTCTCCAGACGGCGGCCGAGTACTTTTCCTTCCAGGGCAATGCCCCGGTCCGGTGCGTGGGCAGTCAGCGCGGCGTCCGGCAGCACGAGGTAGGCCGGAGCCGCGGGCAGGGTTTGGGCCAAACGGGCGATCAACGGTCCTTCCTGGACGATGGTGGTCTGGCCGAGGAGCGTGGCTGCGGCGATCGTGCCGGGAGCGTCCAGCACCGCATCCACTGGGCCGAAGCGCAGCAGCCTTCCGTGATAGAGGATGGCCAGGTGGGTGGCCAGGCGGCAGGCCTCGGTCGGGTCGTGGGTGACGATCAGAGTCGGCACCTGCGCTTGGGCAAGGAGCGCGGCGAGCTGCCCCACCAGGCGCCGACGCAGCCCTTGGTCGAGGGCCGCCAGTGGTTCATCGAGGAGCAGCACCCGCGGCTGCGGGGCCAGGGCTCGGGCCAGGGCCACGCGCTGCTGTTCGCCCCCGGAAAGCTCCCACACGCGGCGTTTTTCCATGCCGCCAAGTCCCATATCGGCAAGAAGGCTCGCCACCCGTCGGCGAATGCTCCTCCGGTCATCTCCGCGCACCACCAGGCCAAAGGCCACGTTCTCCGCCACACTCAGGTGGGGAAAGAGGGCGTAGTCTTGAAACATGACCCCCATCTTTCGGTGGTGGGCCGGCAGATGGGTGATTTCCCGGTCTTCCAGAAAGATTCGTCCTTGATCCGGGCGTTCCAGTCCGGCGATGAGGCGAAGCAGCGTGGATTTGCCGCTGCCGCTTGGTCCGAGCACCGCCAGGGTGGCGTTGGGAGGAAGTTCGAGATCAAGGGGCGCAAGCTCCCAAGCAGCAAAGCGTTTGGCGATGTGTTGCAGACGCAGGATGCTCATGGGTGGGCCTTATGGGACGCGCCGACCCAGAGGCGCTGGGCCACGAGTCCCAAGACTGCGCACGTGGCAAGGAGGATGGTGGCCAGGGCCAAGGCCTGGGCGTGGTTGGTGGTGCCGGGCAAGCTCAGGGAACGATAGATGGCTACGGGCAAAGTGGGGGTGGTGGGGCGCACGAGAAAAAGGCTCGCCCCGAACTCTCCCAGGCTTACGGCCAGGCTCACGGTGGTGGCCATGGCCAGGGGGCGGGCAAGCAGCGGGAGCGTGATACGGCCGAGAATCTGTCTGGGGCTCGCCCCCAGGGTGGCGGCGGCCTCGCCCAACTGCGGGGAAATAGCCTCCAGGGCCGGCTGCAGGGTGCGCAGCACCAAGGGCAAGGCCACCAGGGCGTGGGCCACGGGGATGACCCACGAAGCGGTGCGGGCGTCCCACCAGGGCGTGCGCAGGGCAAGCAGCAGCCCCAAACCCAAGGTGGCGGCAGAGGTGGTCATGGGGAGCATGCACACGGTCTCGATGGCGGTGCGCAGTCGGCTGCGCCGGGCCCCGAGGGCAGCGGCAAGCCCCAAGGGGACGGCCAGGGCCGTGGCCAGGGCGGCGTAGCGCAGGGAGTAGGCGAGGGAAACGATGGGGGCAGTTCCTAGGGCCGATTGGCGGGGGTCCTGGGCAAGGAGGCGGTAGGCCTCCAGGCTCCAGGCGTTTTGGACGCGGAAGGATTCTAGTATCAGCGCTACGAGGGGGAGGATGAGCCCGGCAAAAAGAATGGCACCGCAAAGGATCCCTGCCCCCTGTACGGTCCGGGGAAGTTGCCGCCACGCCGTGGGGGGTGCTTGGCCGTGGAGCGGCACGCTGCGGGCACTGACGCTTGCCAAGGCAAAGAAGAGCGCGCTGCAGCCCAACTGCAGCACGGCCAGGATCCCCGCTCGAGGGAGATCCAACTGCTGCATGGTGGCCTGGTAGATGGCTACCTCTATGGTTGCGAACCGCCCTCCACCGAGAAGGAGCACCACCCCGAAGGAGCTGAAGCACAAAGCAAAGACCGTGATGGCCGAAGCGAGGATCCCCGGGGCGAGCAGGGGGAGGTGGACGCGGAAGAAGATGGTTATGGGCGGCGCCCCCAAGGTGGCGGCGGCGTGTGCGGCGCTTTGCGGGATGCGCGCCCAAAGGCCGGCCATGATACGCGCGGCGAGCCCCAGGTTATAAAATACGTGTGCCCCGAGTATGGCCGCCATGCCGGGGGTCTCGGCGGCGCCGAAGACCGGGGCCGTGAGCCGGCCCAGAAACGAGGTGGGGTCTGCGAGCACGGCAAAGGCCGTGGCCACCACCACGGTAGGGAGCACGAAGGGGAGCAGGAGGAGCATGGAGGCAAGCCCTTGTCCCGGAAACTGTACCCGGGAGAGGAAAAAGGCCGCGGGCAGGGCAAGGACGACGCTTATGCCGCTGGAAAGAAGGGCCTGGAAGGTGGTCCAAGAGAGCACCTGATGGACGGCAGGGTCGCGCAGCACCACGGCCGCTGCCTGCCAGCCTCCTTGGGCGAAACTCACCGAGAGGATGGCCGCCAGCGGATGGGCAAAAAAGAGGGCGAGAAAGATGAGGGGCGCCCAGGCGGGGGGCGCCACCCATGGCAGGTGTGGGCGCATCACGGGGTCATGATGCGGTTCCAGCGGGTAATCCAGGCTTCGCGGTGCGCCGCGATGCGCTCCGGCGTGATCCACGCCGGGCTTTCGGCCATGCGGGCATGGCGCGTGAAGACCTCGGGGAGGCGGACGTCGTGCACTGCGGGGAAGACGAACATCTGCAGGGGGATGTCTTCCTGAAAGGCGTCGGAGAGCATGAAGTCGATCCACCGGCGGGCGAGCTCGGGGTGCTTGGTCCCTTTGAGGATGCCGGCGAACTCCACCTGCCGGAAGGCTGCTCCGGGTGTGAGCACGGCGGCAGTGGGCGCTTCTGCGGTGGCGTTTTTGCCGAAGTAGACTTCCGCCGCAGGGCTGGTGGCGTAGCTGACCACGATGGGACGCTGCCCCTTGGACGCGGCGGTGAAGTCTCCCCAATAGGCGTCTTTCCAGCCCGGACGCACCAACACTCCGCCGGTCTTGAGTCTTTCCCAAAAGGCAAAGGCCTCGTCCTCACCGAAACGGGCGATGGTGGTGAGCAGGAACGCCAACCCCGGAGAGGAAGTGGCGGGATTTTCCACCACCAGCAGGCGCGCATACTCGGGGCGCATGAGGTCCATGATGTCTTGGGGAGGCGTCATGCCCTGGGCGGCGAACCAGGCGCGGTCATAGTTGAGGCAGACATCGCCGAAGTCGATGGGAGTCACCCGGTGTTCAGGATCCAGCACGAGTTCCGGCCGCACCCGGGCCAGGGCCGGGGAGCGGTAGGGTTCAAAAAGGTCTTCTTTGAGGGCGCGGCTCAGAAAAGTGTTGTCGACCCCAAAGAGCACGTCGGCCAGCGGGGCGTGCTTGGTGAGGATGGCCTGGTTGAGGGTCAGTCCGGCATCGCCGCCTTGGAGAAAGCGCACGGTGCAGTTGTGCTCCGCCTCGAAACGGGCGACTGTCTCCTTGCTGATGCTGAAGCTGTCGTGGACGAGGACGGTGAGTTCCTCGGCCGTGGCACGGATGGGAAGCGCGCCAAGCACCAAGACCAATGCGCATACGAGACGACACATGGAAACCTCCGAGGCATGAAGAAGGATGCAGGCGCACTCGGAAGGGGGAGGCAATCCCTGCGCCGGCATGACCCGGATCAGGTTCGTCGGTCGGCTCCAAAATGGGGGCCCTCTCAGCCCGGCTCCACCGGACTCCCGAATGCACGCTCCGGTTACGGAGCCGGGCGGTCGGGGTCAAGCCATTGGCTTTGTGCTATCGCCAAGACCCCTCGGTCCCCTGGGCAACGCAGTAGACGCCGGGTGTCTTTGTGTCTTTCCCACGGGAGGCAACGATTCCGTGCCTCGTTGCTTTTGGAGTTTTCTTGGAGCCTTCATGGGGCTGTGGCATATCCTGTGCAATTTTTGCGACATCCCGACGCGTATTCAAGGAGGAGAGACCAGATGCTCCCGAGTCCTTCGCTCCGAAAATCCATTATTGGCACTGTTTTGCTTTTTTCTTTTGTCCCCTTGTTTCTTTTGGGGTGGGTGGTTTATGGGATGTTTGCGTCTACCTATCACGCAAAGGTGCGTGACAATCTCGCTATCTTTGCAGAGGATAAGCGCAATGCTATCGATTTGTTTTTGCGCGATCAGGTGGCTCAGTTGCGTGTTGCTGCGCAAAGCCATAGCCTGGCCCAACTTTCTTCTCAGGAGTTCATGGATCGGCTGCTTTCCATCATGCAGCAAGGAACTCAAACTATAGTTGATTTGGGACTCATTGATGACGAAGGGAACCACGTGGTGTACAGCGGGCCTTATAATCTTCGTTCCATAAATTATAAAAATGAAGAATGGTTTAAAATAGTCCGTGTTCGTAAGCTATATATTAGCGATGTATTTAGTGGATTTCGTGGTTTTCCACATATTATTGTTGCTGTTTCCAAGCAGGAGAATGGTCGGGAATGGATTTTGCGAGCAACAATAAATTCTGAAATATTTGATTCATTTGTTCGCCTTATTCAGATAGGAAAAAAAGGAGATGCATATATTATTAATAGGAAAGGTGAGATTCAGACAAATCCGAGATTTCCAGGAAAAGATATCCAAGTGATCCGTCCGTTGATAGATAGTAAGTTTTCTGGTGTTCGCATTCATGAAGGAATAATGCATGGTAATGCTGTTTATATCGCTGGCATATGGTTGCAGGAGAAAGAATGGCTTGTAGTGATCGAGGAGGATAAGCACAGCGAGCTGGAACCACTGTTACGTACCCGTACGTTGACTATTCTCGTCAGCGCTGGTGGCCTGCTGTGTGTGCTCCTTGGAATTTTGATGGTAAGTCGAATGATTGTGGTCCATCAGGAACGCCAAGAGCGGGAGCAGGCGCGCCTCAACGAGGAGCTGGTGCAGTCGAGCAAGATGGCTGCCTTAGGGAAGCTTGCCGCTGGTGTGGCCCACGAAGTCAACAATCCTTTGGCGGTGATCCGTGAGCAAGCAGGGTGGATTCGTGATCTTTTGGAAGAGGAAGACATCCAGTCAAGTCCCAATTTTCAAGAACTCAGAGACGCAGTCATCAAGATAGAACAACATGTTGAGCGGGCAGGAAGTGTTGTCCACCGAATGCTTGGCTTTGCAAGACGCATGGAACCGGTACGATTTGATGTGTCTATAAAAGATCTCTTGCGAGAGACGGTTGTCTTTTTGGAAAATGAGATGCATTTCCGTAATATTCAATTAAAATGGGATATAGAAGAAGATCTTCCGTTGGTAGAGACTGACCCATCTCAGCTCCAACAAGTGATTCTGAATATTGTGGACAATGCGATTGACGCCATTGGCAAGAACGGGACTATTACCCTTGGCGCTGCCTATGACGCCCAAAGCGGTTGTGTCTGCATGCGTATTCGGGATGATGGGCCGGGTATGGATAAGGACGTTCAGGCGCGCGTCTTCGATCCTTTCTTTACTACCAAGCAGGTGGGCGAAGGGACTGGCCTTGGGCTTTCCATCAGTTATTCTATTGTCACCCGGTTGGGCGGCACCATCCGCTTTGTCTCCCAGCCGGGTGAAGGAACGGAATTCATCATTTGCCTGCCCGTGCGCAGGGGGAGTAAGGCCGATGACCGTCACCTCGGTGAAAAATGAAATTTCCGTGCTCGTGGTGGACGATGAGCAGGATTTTGTGGACGCTCTTGTGAAGCGCCTGGCTCGCCGCGGCTTTGCGACCCAGGGTGCGCTCAGCGGTGCAGAGGCCCTCAAGACCCTAGAGCGGCAGCCCGTTCATGTGGTGGTCCTCGATATCCTCATGCCAGGCATGGATGGCCTTGAGACGTTACGGTATATCAAAGAAAACTATCCTCGGGTGCAGGTGGTCCTGCTTTCAGGACATGGTGGTGAGGAACTCGGGGTGCGGGGCATGGCCTATGGGGCGTTTGCCTACCTTCTCAAGCCCGTGCCGCTTGCTCGACTCGTGGATACGGTGATCCAAGCAGCAGAATATGCGCCCGTTGCCTGAACTCTTTGCTTGGGCCCGCGGGGTCCAAGGGCGTTTGATTGCGGTTATCGTTGGTCCGCCTTTAGTGCCGGTGCTTTTAGCGTTGGGCTGCGCCCTGGTGTGGGGTGTAGGAGTCGTCCACCATGCCCATCAGGAAGTGGTGCGCCAGCGGGCGACCACAGTGGCTCGCGTCGTGGAGCAATGGGTACGTCAGACCTTGGAGGTTGCTCAGGTCGTTCCTGTGGAGCGCATGCGTGCGTGGGGGATCTTGGCCGTAGGTCAGGTGAATAATGCTGGAGAGGCGCGTTTTCAGGGAGGGGTATTGGCCCCGGAAGCGGCATTGGCCGCAGCTCGCGACGTGTTCGCTCAGCAAGGGTCCCTGGTGGCCGCTCCCCTGCAAACCCAACCCGTTGCTGGCGTGGTGGTGGGGATTCGTCGCGGAGACGGCCTCCTATGGGTCTATCTCGAGGCAAACGCTCTGGGTCGTTGGCTCGATCTTGCCCGACAAAAGCGCGAGCATGTGGTCCTCCAGGTCTCAGGGGGGCGCGTGGAGCGGGGAGATGCCCCTCAAGAAGGATGGGAAATGGCCAGGGTTGGAGTCCCAGGGCTCCCCTGGCAGGTGGAAGTGGCCGCGCCGCAAGAGTGGGGCCTTTTTGTGGAGCGGTGGCTCGGGCTTTTTTTGGCAGCGGTTTTGGTGGCTGGCGGGGTGCTGGTGGTGGGGGTCGCCTTGCGCACGAGTAGTGCGGTGACGCGGCTTTTGGCCCAGTATCGCACCGAGCAGGAGAGTTTGCGCGAGGCCCTTTCCCGAGCTGAGCTTTTGGCCCAGTTGGGGACCATGGCTGCCGGTTTTGCCCATGAAATCAATAATCCCTTGCAGGTCATGAAGAGTGAGCATGCCTATATGCGCATGCTTTTGGAACAACTGCGCGCGGTTTGTCCCGATGCCTCAAGGCCAGGAGAGGAGCTTTTGGAAAGCATGAGCCAACTCGAGGGACAGATCCAACGCTGTAGTCGCATTACCCACGCCATCTTGGGGTTTGGTCGTCTTTCTTCTGGCGCAGAGTCCCGGGTGGTGGATTTGTGTCGTTTTGTGCCGGAAGTGGTTTCCACCTTTCATTCCATGGCCGAGGGTATGGGCGCCCAGTTGGAGACTTCCGTTCTGCCCGAGCCAGTCATAGTACGCCTCGATCCCGCCAAACTCCAGCAAGTGCTTGCCAATCTTATCGTCAACGCCTTGCATGCCGTGGAAGGCCGGGGGCCCCAGTCGCAGGTGACGGTACGGGTGAAAGTTGCCGAAAACGGCGAGGAGGCGTGCATCGTGGTGGAGGACAACGGGTGTGGCATTGCGCCTGAGCACCACGAAGCCATTTTTACCCCGTTTTTTACCACCAAGGCTCCGGACCGGGGAACAGGTCTAGGGCTGCCCATTTGCCATGCCCTGGTGCAGGCCATGGGCGGGCGTATAGACTTTTCCAGTGAGCTTGGCCGGGGTACGCGTTTTACCGTAACATTGCCTCGTCTTCCCCTTATCCGTTCGTAAGGAGAATGCCATGGAAGAGCGCCAGCGCAGTCATGTATTGCTCGTGGATGATGAGATTGCCTTTACCAGGGTGTTGGCCAAGGTTTTGGAGCACCAGGGATTTGTGACCTCTTCGGCTGCCAGCGCTGGGGAAGCTTTGGAGTTTTTGCAGATGGTCGAGCCGGATGTTATCGTCCTTGATGTGCGGATGCCGGGACTCTCCGGGGTGGATGCCTTACCGCGCATTCGAGCGGTATGCCCTCGGGCGCCGGTCATCTTGCTCACAGGTCACGCCACCTTGGAAGATGCGGCCAGGGCGGTGGAACAGGGGGCCTTTGATGTGCTTCACAAACCTTGTGACACGGCGCTCCTCGTGACCCGCTTGCGAGAGGCCGTGCAAACCTCCCGCGGTCGCAATCTCCATGCTGGAGACATCCTTATGCCAGTGGACCAGTGTTTGGTGGCGGCGCCGTCCTGGAGCGTGGGACAAACCTTGGGGGCCTTAGAGCACTGGTCAGAAGATACTGTCGTCTTGCTGATGGAAGACGGCGCTCTTCAGGGCATTTGGGACTCCGGTCTTTGGGTGAAGGCCTTGGCGAGCCGACCTTGGCGGATCTTGTGGCGGGATCCTGTGGCCAGTGTCTGCTGCGCGCCGTCATGGGTGGATGCGCATTGTACCCTGGTGGAAACCGCAGCCCAGGTGACTCTCCATGGGATCGTGGCCGTGGGGATGGCTGGAAGCTTGGTGGGGGTTGTCGGCCCTCAGCAACTCCGCGCGGCGGCAGTGCGATGGCGATGGGGCCAGGGAGCATGAACCCCGATTGGGCAGGGCATTATTGCGGCGAGGGGCGGGCGAGGAGCACCACCCCCCGCACCCCTGGGTAGGATGCCTGGGCGTGGTCTTCCCACACATTCACCACCTGGGCATACCCCACTGCTTCTCCACTTGGCAGGACAACGGCGAGGCGGGTCTCTGGAGTGAGTCCGTGGCGGCTTCCCCAAGGCACAGTGAGCCGACCACGGCGATCAATGGTGGTCTCCGCGAAGTTTTGCAGCGCAAGCAGCTTCTCGAGGGTCGAGGAGAGACGGTAGATGGCAATCGCCGCGACACCCCCGCACGTGGCCAGTATGGCGGCTATCAGGTAGGGGTGCACGCCAAGGGTGCGGATGAGGACGCTTGGGGCAAGGCGCTGTGCATGCGCGGCGGAGGAGACCACGCGAATGTGAAATTCTTGGGCGGGAGCGCCCGGGAAGAGGACGGATGCCGTGAAATTTCCCTCAGGGGTAGTCTCTGGGGCGGTAATGGTCCCCAGCCATTGGTTACCGCCGAGGTAGTATCCCGTCTGTTGGCCGCGTAAGGTCAAAGAGAGGGGCGGCTGGGTATGGATTCTGGCCAGGGACGTGGCGTTGGCTGGAACCCAGCCGGAGATGGGGACGCTTTCCCCTGCAATGATCACGAGTTGCGAAGCATCCTGCCTGGCCATGTGCTGGAGTCCATCCGCCACCGCCCCAAGGGCCAGAAGAAAAAAGAGGGAAGCGATGCATCCCAGGATGCGACGTTGAGTGAAGAGTTGCTGGATGCGAGGACTCATGCCTCTTTCCCCTACACAAGGCGGCGCCGTAGGAAAAAGAACGCCACGAGGGTTGGCAGCAGGAGCCCAAAGAATGTCTTCATGAAGGTGGGAGTAAATGTGTCCGGGTTCAGATGTGCCTGGTACATGGCGATACAGAGATAGCCCAAAACCAGGACGTCCAGGGTGACGACGAACCACCAAGGGGAAGAGGATTTCATGATGGCCTCCGTGGGCAAGGGCAGGGGGGCATGCCCCCCTGCCGTGGGTTGACGTTACTTTTTGTAGATGTCCGTTTGGGTGATATTCATGAGTCGCAGTGCCTGGCCTGGCTGCTTGTAGTACACCCGAATCTCGTCACCGGCCTGCCATACGGTCTGGGGGCGTTGGATGTCCGCCTCTGCTACTTCGATGGTCACCAGGGTCTTTTGTCTGCTGGAATAAATGGTCACGGTCCGTTTGGCGGCGTCCACTATAGGGAATTTCTTGCCCGCCACCAATGGGTGATCTTTGGTGATTTCTGTCTGCTTATCCACCAGCTTGAAGGGGATGTGGACAAAGTTTTGGATCGCAGCGTCGAAGATCACCACTTCGTTCTTTTCCGTGTCTAGTTTCATGCGCCCGCCGGGGCGAGGTTCTGGGCCCATTTCTGCGGGATCCGCGGGGATTTTGAAAGTGATGGGAGGCAGGTGGGTATAATCAGGTTTGCCTTGTACCGCGGATGTGTCTCGGATGATGGTGACCTCGCCTTTGGACTTGTCATAGGCCACGGTGCGGCCTTGTTCCACCTTTCCTTCTTCCAGGCATCCGGTCACGAGAAACAGGCTTGCCGCCACGACGAAGAATGCAATACGGTGTAGTATTTTCATGGTTTCCTCCCTCTGCTTAGCTCACAACACCACGTTTTTTGGCAGCAAGCTCCGCCTTAGCTCCCTGGACCATGCGCACGAAGATATAGAGCGACATGGCTGCTACCAAGCCATTGACCAGGATGGTGGCTGAGATGTCCATTGTATGCTTGGTAGATGGGACTGCAGCGCCAACGAGTTTCATGACAATGGATACGGCGCAGCCGATGACCGCCCACCCGAATACATATCGGATACCGTATCCATGGATGTATTTGGTCGCTACCGCCCCTACCTGGGCACCCATGGAAGCGCCGATGAGCATGATAATAGCGGCAACAAGCTCGGTGCGTCCTTTGTAGGTATAGGAAGCTGCTCCATAGAGACCGGAGATCATGACTTCAAAGAGGTCGGTGCCTACTGCTACGTGCGTGGGACATCCCAGAAGATAGATGAGGGAGGGCATGCGGATCAGTCCACCGCCGATGCCGAGGATGCCAGCCAACCACCCGGTGAAAAAAGAGACCGCGATAGGCAGCCACGCAGAGCAATAGATGCCTGCGACATTGAGGTGTACCATGGGAGGAATTTTGATTTTATGCAGGGTCTTATGCCATTCCACGCCCACGGCTTCTTCGGGATCGCGACCTAAGCGCCGGGCTTCTTCTTCGCGCTTTTTCTTCTTGTGGACGTCGTAAAAGACGAGCCAGGCGATGAACGCCAAAAGTACCAAGTAGATGTAGCGGACGACTTTATCCACCAAGCCTAACCGCTCGAGCCACATGATCATTTGGGCGCCTACCTCGAACCCGCCTACGGTGCCTACGAGCATGATAATGCCGAGCTTGTAGTCGACGTTGCCGAACTTGCCGTGCCGCATGGTGGAAACCAACGATTTGCCGGCCATATGCGCGATGTCGGTGCCGATGGCAAAGGCCATGGGGAAACCTAAGATATTGAGCCCAGGTGTCACCATCCATGCGCCGCCCATGCCAAAGAAACCACCGATAATTCCCACTCCCACACCGAGGATGATGAGTCCGGGCCAGAAAATATCCACGCCGGCAATAGGCATGTGTACGTAAAGCCAATCCATATACATCCTCCTTTGATTTTAGTGGCCGCCGTGGCCGCGCTTCGTAAGATCAATACCGATGTGTGCCATGATAAAGTCGGCAATGGTACCAAATATAACGCCTACTACTGGAATTATGATGACAGTGACGATAGTGAAATAGAGGTGACTTTCGTTGTAGAGCGTCGCCCACCAATGGGAGATGCCGCTGGTCCAGCGGGTGTCGGCAACGATCACGATGGACGATCCTCCACCTCCTGCAGCCAATGCGGTAACTGGAAGTACAAGAAACAGAAATGCAAGAATAGGGAAAATGAAACGTCGCATATATCCTCCTTAGGGGTTACGAACCACCAACACAGAACACGGGGCATGGGAAACCACTTTGCCTGCTACGCTGCCCAACACGAAGCGGTCGATGCCGCGTTTGGATCGGCTCCCCATGACGATGAAGTCCACCTGACGCTCTTCAGCCACGCGCAGGATGGCGTCCGCCGGGGATGGGCTTTGGCATACTTCTACCTGAGGGATGAGTCCCGCAGCCTTGGCATGTTGCGCGTAGTCCTCCGCCTTGGCTTGCGTCTCTTCAAGGAGCTTGGTCTGCACCTGGGCGGCGTGGGCATAATCGCCGATGTCGGAGAAATCTTCCGCCACCATCAAGAGGACCAGCTCTGCTTCCGAGGCCTTCGCCTGGTGGATGGCTTCTTCCAGCACCGATGGAGCTTGGCTGGAGAGGTCCAGTGGAACCAAGATGGTTTTGATGGGCTTCCTTTTCCATTCCATACGTTTCCTCCTCAAGAAGGTTTGGGGGTTGTGCTTGTGCAAGAAGTATCAAGCTTTGTGCCTTCGCTGATAAGTCACTTTTTTTGTTGATTGTTTTTTATGTCGCGGGTCTTGCCTTGGCGGGATTTTTGCGTGACTATTTGCGCATCGGAGGGTGGTATGCGTCTCTTTTCGCTTTCCAATATCGTTGCCCGTCGTCCCCGGCGACCCAGCCGGTTTGCGCATTGGAGTGTGCGTCGCAAATTGGCCGCGGCGGTGTTTCCGGTAGTATTGGGTGTTTTGGCGATAAGCGGTGCCCTACTCATGCGCTCGACCCACTATTTCGTGGGAATGGCTGTAGAGCGGGTGACGCTGCTGTCCACCTTGGCGCAAGCCGACGCCGTGGCCGGGGTGTTCGCCACTTCGGTTCGATTGGCGGAACGCGCTTTTGCCGAGGCCGAACCGTCGTCTCAGGTTTTGCAGCAATTTTTGCGCGATGCGCGAATTGTGCTTGGCAATGGCGTGGTGGTGGAAGCGGCCCTGGCCGCCAGGCCTCCGCAGACCAGCGCCTTGGTGGTGGCCGACTCCCAGGGGGAACCTCTCGAGGTCCCCTTGCGCTGGGTCGCGCATATTCGCAATTCGCCGCTACCCGCGGATGCCGCTGGCTTGGCCCCAGGGATGCGACAATGGTTGGGGGTTGTCGATACGGTCTACCCCATTGAGTTGCGGGGGGCTGATAACCAGCCGGTGCATTGGGAGGTAGTGCGGTGGGCCATGGGGCTTCCCGACGGCGCGGTGTTGGTGGTTGGCGTAAGTCTGCGTGCCGTGCGCAATCTCCTTGCTCGGTACCATGGGGCGGATTCTCCCTTGGCTGGTTTCACGCGCACCCCAGGGCTGCGTTATTCCGTGCTCTTGGATCTTCAAGGCTGGATGTATTTGGAGGCCAGAGGTGATGTCTCTCCCCTTGCCCCACTGGATGTGGATGATGTGCGTTTCGGGTTTCAGGGGATTCAGGGGCGCGGGGCGTTGGAGGTGGCTTTTCGTCCTGGGTCGGAGTTTGAGAGTTATTGGGCGGTGGTGGCGGATCTTCAAGAGGGGCGGCATGGGGTGGTACGCTCGTTATGGTCACGCCGGGTAGGGAGCTCCGAAGGGGCTATCGTGGTGGGGTATGCGCCGGTGCGTTTTGCGGAAGATCCTGGGCAGCCGCCTCGGGTCGTGGCTGGCTTGGTGTATGTGGACCGCAGTCTGCTCGTGGCGCGCGCCGGTGAACAGCAGCTGTGGCTGATGCTGGGAGTAGGAGTGCTCACCATTGGCGTTCTCTCTTTGGTGCTTTGGGCCGTGGGCGCGGTCATCACCAGACCTCTTTTGCGTCTTGCAGAAGACGTGCGGGACTTGCAGGCCGGGAAATATGAGGAGTTGCCTCTGGAGCCGGAAATGGATCAGGAAACCGTTTTGTTGCGCCAGACCATCGGAGCGCTCATCCACAGCCTCCGCTGCAAGGATGCTGAAATCGTGCGCCGCGACAAGATGATGGAAAGTTTGCAGGCACGGGAGCCTGTGGCGTTGGAACTGCCGCCTGGCGACGGTATGGGCGTGGGGCTGGTGGGGATCAGCGCGGCAGTGGAACAACTGCGCGGGGTCATCGCCAAGGCCGCGGCTACGGACGCCGATGTGCTCATTGTGGGCGAGACCGGTACGGGCAAGGAGCTGGTGGCCCATGCCATTCATGAGTGCAGTCGTCGAAGCCTTGGTCCGTACATCACCATCAATTGTGGGGCGTTGGATGAAAACCTCCTCATGGACGCCTTGTTTGGCCACGTCAAAGGCGCCTTTTCCGAGGCCAAAGGTGAGCGCCAAGGGGCGTTTTTGGCGGCCAATGGTGGTACCCTCCTGTTGGATGAGCTCGGCAATGCCTCCATGCGCGTGCAGCAGGCGCTTTTGCGCGCCCTTTCCGCCCGTAAGATCCAGCCCCTGGGCAGTGACCGTGAGATCCCCTTCGATACCCGTGTCATCGCTGCCACCAACGCCAATTTGGAGGACATGGTACGTCAAGGTCTTTTCCGAGAAGACCTCTACTTTCGCCTTCAGGTACTCACCATTGCCACGCCGTCTCTGCGGCAGCGCAAGGAGGACATTCCCCTTTTGGCTGCCCATTTCCTGCAGGCGGCCTGCGAGGCTTCTGGCCGATCACCGGTGCTTCTGAGCCGCGGCGCCGTGGCGAAGCTGATGGCCTATGACTGGCCGGGGAATATCCGCGAACTGAAAAATTGTATTTTGCGCGTAGCGGCCTTCGTGGAGACCGGGGTGATTCAAGCCGAAGATCTTCTGCTGGGCAATGGATTGGGTACCGGCGAGGGGGCTGCCAGCGCCCCGCCGCTGGTGGCCAAGTCCCCCGAGAAGTCCGTCCCGCCTGCCGAGGGTACTGTCCGACCTCGGGAAGCCCTGACCCCTCGTCAGCAACGCGGATTGGAATATCTGCGTACCCATGGATCCATGACCCGGCAGCAATATGAATCCTTGTTTGAGGAACGCATTGCGTCGCGCACCGCCCTTTATGATCTCAAGGAGCTGGTGCGCAAAGGATATGCCGTACTCGAAGGCAAAGGGCCATCGACGCGCTACGTGCTCGCAGAAGACCGCGAGTCCCAACACAGAGGAGGATAATGGTATGGCGGGCAGTGTTTTGGATGGGTTGCGCGCGTTGTGGCAATGGGCGAGGGGTCGCGGTGCATCTTCGCGGCCCACAGAGGTGGATGGCTCCTTCAAGGAGAAATACCAGGCCTTTTTGCAGCTTTTGGAGAGCAATACCGAGCTGTTGCGCATCATCGCCGAGATGGAAGATGTCCTTGAACAGGGGCGGTCTTTCGGGCCTGGGGTGCCGCGCACCTGGGCCAGCCGGACGGTCTTTCATGCCTTGCGCATGCTGCGGAGCTTCGAGACCCTTGCGGGTCGCCCTGAGCCGGAATTGCACCGTCGTCTGCTCTCGCTTCAGGAGAGCATGGAGGCACTGGCCCAGGCAATGACCGGACCTCCTTCGGGACCGTGGATTCTCGCTGTGGAGGAGATCCATGACTTCCCAGCCTCCTTGGTCGGCGGTAAAGCCGCAACTATGGGGGCTTTGGTCCGGGCGGGTTTTTCCGTGCCGCGGGGGTTTGTGGTGACCACTGCGGCCTGCGCGGCGGTGCTCCAGCAAAGCGAAAGTTGGTCTGAGATCCAGCACTGGCTTTTGACGGTGGATCCCCATGTTCCCACAACGGTGCGGCAGGCTTCGGAGGCGCTCAAGCAGGTGGTTCAAACCGTCGCCTTCCCCCCGGAGCTTGGAGAACAAATGGCGCAGGCCATGGAGGCGTTGGCGCGTCAGTGTGGAATCGAGCTGGAGCATCTTCGTGTGGCGGTGCGTTCCAGCGCCGAGGGCGAGGACGGCGACTATTCCTTTGCCGGTCAGTACCACACCGTGTTGGGAGTGGGGGTGGACGGCATAGAGGAGGCCTACCGAGAGGTCCTCGCTAGTCTTTTTACCCCTGAGGCCATTGTGTATCGGGCGGCCTTGGGCATGGATTCGGTGGCCATGGCCGTGCTCGTCCAGGAAATGATCCCCGCCCGAGCTGCCGGGGTACTGTTTACCCGCGACCCCCGCTCGGGCGGAAGTCCGTATCTTTTGCTGGAGGCCGCGTTGGGTTTGGGCGTGGCTGTGGTGGACGGTTTGGTGGTGCCGGATCGTTGGGTTTTGGAGCGCACCGATGCGGATGTGGTCGTGACCGAGGTCCAGCCTGGCGACAAGGCGTTTACTGTGGTCCCCGTTCCGGGCGGCATCAAGCACTGCCCGCTGCCGGAAACCCAGCGTCGGAGCCTTTGCCTGGATACGGCTACCGTTCTTGCCTTGGGCCGTCTTGGCGAAGCGCTGGAGCGTTTTGGAGGCGGGCCGCAGGATGTGGAGTGGGTGGTGCGTGACAATGGCGATATTGTTATTGTCCAGAGTCGGCCTTTGGGATGCGTCCCGCAAGCGCAGGAAGAGGATTTCGTTTTGCAGGCGCCGGTGCTTGTGAGCGGCGGCGAGCCTGCCTATGCTGGCATCGGCGCTGGTCCGGTATTCGTGGTGCACGATGCCCACGACCTCGACGTGTTTCCCCAGGGCGCCGTGCTGGTGGCCAGCCACTCGTCGCCAGAGTATCTTTTTGCCTTGCCCAAGGCTGCGGCTGTGGTCACCGAGTTCGGCAGTGTCACTGGCCACATGGCGTCGCTGTGCCGGGAATTTCATGTCCCTTCACTGGTGGGGGTCCCCGGTGCCCTCGCGGCTTTGCGTCCCGGAGAGGAGGTGACGGTGGATGCCCGCACCCGGCGGGTCTATGCAGGTCGTCTGGAGGCGATGGTGGCTGGGGGTCGTGCTGCAGAGGCGGGGCCACGTCGTCGTGGCAGCGCGTACGCCATGGCTCGATCCCTGTACGACCTCGTCGTACCTTTGCGGCTGGTGGATCCCAAATCTCCCCAGTTTGCTCCTCAGGGGTGCCACACCATCCATGACATCATGCGCTATCTCCACGAGCACTCCTATGCGGAGATGTTTCGCTTGAGCGATTTGGTGGCTGATCACCAGGGGGCCACTTTACGGCTCAATGCCCCCACTGGTCTTGATCTCCACATTATTGATTTGGGCGGCGCCCTTGCCCCGAAAGCAGGGCAGGAAGGATGGGTGCGGCTTGAAGATGTGCTATCGCGGCCTTTTGCTGCGTTGCTGCAAGGTTTGGTGCTCGGCGAAGCGGCCTTGCGCCAGCCGCGGCCGGTGCATGTTGGAGGGCTGCTTTCCGTACTGCGTGAGCAGGCGCTGGGCGGCGCTCGTCCGGGGGAAGATCGCTTTGGGGAAAAGAGCTATGCCATTGTGTCCGATAAATATCTCAATTTTAGCTCCCGCGTGGGCTATCACTACGGGGTACTGGATTGCTATTGCGGCAATACGGTGAATAAAAATTATATTTCGTTTGTCTTCAAGGGCGGGGCTGCTGACGACGTCAAACGCAGCCGCCGGGCCCGGGCCATTGCTGCCATTTTGGCTCGGCTGCATTTTCGGGTGGAAACCGTGGCGGATCAAAGTTTTGCCCGCTTCCATAAGGCCAGCGCCGAGGTCATTGCCGATCGACTGGTGCATGTGGGACGATTGCTCCAATTTACCCGGCAGGCAGACATGCTCATGGTCAATGAAGCATGTGTGGACGCTATGGTGGAAAGTTTTCTGCGAGGTGATGCGTACTTTCAATGCCCTGTTTAGGGTGTTGTCGTGGTGCGCATGCGGTCCACTGCCTGATGGACGGCACTGAGGAGTTCTTCAAAGGAGCATGGTTTGAGGAGGAATTCTGCAGCGCCGTCTTGGAGAGAGCGGCTTGCAGCCTGGATATCGCCATGGCCGGTGAGGATGATGACTTGGGTTGCCGGGGCGCAGGCGCGTAGGTGGGGGAGGATGTCGAGTCCGCTCGGGCCAGGCATCTTGATGTCGAGGATCACCACGTCGAAGGGGCCGGCGTCTTCGAGACGGCAGAGGGCCTCAGGGCCGTTGGCGGCGGTGACCACGTCGAGACCTTTGGCAGTAAAGAGTTTGGCCATGAGCTGGCGGAAGCGGTCTTCATCATCGACGATGAGTATACGAATGGGAGACATAGAGGTCCATCCTTGGTACGAAGATAGGCCACTTTGTGACTCGGTATAGGGCTGCGGTCAAGGCTGGAGTTGTAACACTGACCTTCTTGAACGCGGCAATTTTTCAGAGACAGAGCAGGCCATCCGGCGAAACGATACCTGCTGCTTGGGAGGCGTCTCGGATGTTCAACAAACCACAACACCGATCCTCCGGGACAAGGATCGGTGTTGTGGTGGTTCAGGTCCTCCATTGGACGGTTTGCGAGAGGATGCCCTCCCGAGCGCTTAGTCCGTGGTGCGTTTGAGCCAATAGAGAATACCACTCTTGAAGGGAAGCGGCATGGCGAGCTCCACGGTGGCAATGGCGCCGGTGCTCGTTTGGATGAACGCCGTTCCCTTGCTTTTTTCTCCCACATGAATGTTCGGAGTTAGAGCAAGACCTTTGCCAAGTTCCACAGAGACTGCAAAGGGATCTTCTGTATTTGTGAGTATCGGGATATAGTAAGGCGTCCCTGTTTTGTAGTACACAGCATAAAGTTTGCTTCTTCCTTCTATTTCACACAAGTCGTCACTTGGTATATAAGTAGTGAAGAGCGTTGTGCCTCCCAATACCGCCGCTTGGCCAAGGACGCGTTCTAATGGTTGGGAAGGAAAGTTCCGTTCCCAACCAGGTTTTGATTCTGTCTGGGAGATCAAGCTGTCCCATGTAAGGGTTGTATTGGTGCTGCCCTCTGTTTTGATGACTTGAACGCATGTCTTCGTGAACGTATTGCCGCATGTGGCATTGACGAGACTTATTTGCGTGCTGTTGAAAAGATCCGCTGCATTGACGGCGCTCCATGTCTCCGTACCGTTAGATTTTGGCTCTTTGATACCGTAAAAAGACATGCCTTGAGATTGCTGGATATCGTTGCGAGTAAAGAAACGACCGGTTCCAGCATAAACCCAGATGTTTTGCTTTTCATCCAAGGCAATAGATGCGGATGCGGAAAATGGTTTTTGGACGTTGATGAGTGTAGAATTTCCTATCCACGTAACAATATTGGATGACTCCTGGGTGTCGTTGGTTATGAGCCGGTACATCTTCCCGGTTGCATTGGTTGGATCTCCCGCAATAGATCCATAGTAGACGACGTCTGCCTTGAATTCCTGGTTTGCATCATTTTTCCCAACATCCAAGTCGACAGCAACTGGGTCACCAATAAAGGAACCTGGTTCGGTTTCTGCGAAAAATGACGTGGAATTGGAGAGAAATGATCCTGTGGCATCCAGAGTTCGGATCGTTTTTTGTGTTGTCAGTGCTTTGAGGTCAAGGACAAAAAGTTTGCCCGCTTGGTCGCTGGTGGCCAAATTGATTGTATTGGGGTCAGGTTCGCCCGCGCTGTTGGCCGGGCCGGAGCCGAATACGAGATACCAATTGTTGTCAGAAGCTGTATTGGCGTTGGGCGTGCTCATGGGCATCACCGTGGGATAGCAGGTGGTGAAGCCCATGCCGGGAAGACGGATTTCCGCCAAGGGTTGGGGGCCGAGTTCTGGGTCGGTGATGTCGAAAATGACATACGCGGAGCCCATGATACGGTCGGTGGCGTTGTCAAAGCCGGGAAGGCCAGTCTTGTCGAGGTCGGCTCGGATTTTTCCGCCTCCAAAACGCATGCCGGCGACTAACAAGGTCCCCCAGCCTTCGGGATAGGTAGCATTGTCTTTCGGAGTGATGCCGTCTGTCTGGAAAAATACTCGGGCATCGAAGACCCGTGGCTTGAGATCCATGTAGGAAACATGGAGTTGTCTGCCGTAGGACGGATCCATGAGCCAGTAAAGGTGAGGAAGTAGATTGTATGGGATGTATGCCCATAGTTCCGATCCAATTGGAAATTGTGTCTTTCCATCTTGGGTTGTGTCAAACCCTTTCCTCGTGCTGTTATAAAATCCTGCATTGAATGCATGTAACATTCCATCATTGGCGCCGACGTACACAACATTGCGCCTATTTTTATATTTTTCAACAAAATCTTGGTATGTCTCATCTTTATAGATAAGATGATAATTTTCTGCAGGTTTGCCGACTACCGTTGGCGTGGAAAAGACGACATCTCCAAGACGCCAAGTATACGATGTCCCGTTCTCCACATAATGACGACTGCGTGAGGCATTGACCGCGATGCCGGCGATGGTCTCGCTCGATTGATCCGCCCCGCGGATGAAATCCACCTGGCGGCGGGCAAGACCTTCGAGGAGAGCGGCAAATGCGCTCGAATTGCTGGTCCGGAGTGTATTGTAGGCCGCTGGCGTATCCTCGAATGAGGGGTATAGCGTCAAATAGGCGTAGAAATCCGTAGAGTTGGTGAGACCTGGAGAGTATGAGGTATCCGGTGGCCATTTGAAATGCTGGATCTCGCCGGTTTCCACAACGCCGTTGGCGTTCTTGTCGGCAAAGGTGATGATGTATCGGTTGGCTGTTGTTGCATTGTAAAATGAACGCTGTGCCACAATGGCCGAATTGTCTATCTGATTGAGCCATGCGCTGGATGTCCATATATAATGAACATCAAAAGGATTGTTCAATAATTCTATTGTTGCATTTTGTTCTTCTGGATCGAGCTTTCCATTGGCATTGACGTCCGTATATCGATAAATATTGAGGTCTTGATAGCGAATAATCTTGTCGTATTGGATATCGAGTTGTCCGTTGCCATTGGTGTCTTCACGGATATTTCCTTGGGGATCGACCAGCAGCGCGTGGACTTGGCCTGCCCAATGAATGGTGTTTCCCGCTTCATCTCGGAATTCTGGGAAGAATATCGATTGATAAACAGCACCTTCACCTTCTCGGGATTGAGAAATGACGGACGCTGCCGAACCGGATGCCGTCCGGCGGAGAATATCCGCAAACGCTTTATTGAGCTGCTCTTCAAGCTTCGTTGGGTTGGCGACGTAGAAATAGGTATCAGGAACGCCATCGTTGTTTTTGTCCCAATCGGAGGTCAAATCAGGGATGCCGTTATTGTTGCTGTCTTCAAATCCCCCCCATTTGGCGGCGTACCACAGTGGTGTCTTGAGAAGGCTGGCGCCAGGGGTGGAGCCAGGAGTGAAGAAT
This sequence comes from Thermodesulfomicrobium thermophilum DSM 16697, assembly GCF_059568695.1. Classification (NCBI taxonomy): domain Bacteria; kingdom Pseudomonadati; phylum Thermodesulfobacteriota; class Desulfovibrionia; order Desulfovibrionales; family Desulfomicrobiaceae; genus Thermodesulfomicrobium; species Thermodesulfomicrobium thermophilum. The sequence goes on from NZ_JCANTW010000012.1 coordinate 434,651, forward strand.
AGCGTGGAAGTCAGTGGCAGAGGTCCTGGCTCATTGGGGAAGTCAAGATAATAGTCGGGGTCACTGCCTTCAGCGGTGTCTTTATCGCGCACGACCAAATATGTGCCGTCAGTAGTGGTGCCGGAGATGATATAGCCCATGTGCTGGATGATGCCTCCAGCAGCATATTCCGACGTCAGAGTGATTTGAACCGTATTGTTGGCAAGTACTTCGTAACTATATCGGACAATGGCATCCATGTCGTGGTCTGCACCTTGTTCCACGTCTTCAAAATTGACGCGAAATTTTCCGCTGGTTGCATTGATTTCCTCCACAAAGAAATCAACAATGGTATTTGTTGGCTGGAATGCTCCTGGATCAGAACTAATGCTGTATCCACCAACGGATTTTGCAAATGGGACCATAGTGATAGTGCTATTGCCGACGGGTATTTTAATTTCTGGAAGCGGCGAAGAAAGCGCCACTATGTAGGAAATCATGGATTGTGTTCCATTGACAGTATTGAGATCGGTGGTTGCTCCATAGTTGGTGACCGCTGCACTGTAGAACGAACCTTGTTTGGTAGGCTCTTCCGGACAAAGGCCACGAATAGATCCAAATCCAAGGACGGATTTTGGAGTGCATGCACCATTATACGAGCTTGACTCTCCGATAAAATACGTTCCGTTGATGGATTCTGTATCGGAAATGTTCTGGGAACGTGTTTGGACGTTGAGTCCGGAGAGTGTAGAAGTAAACGTGCTATTCCAGGCGCTGCCTGGAAGTTGATCGGAGTCGTAGGAAGGAAAGATATCGGAGATGGCGATCATGACTGGCTTGGCGCAGTAGTTGGAAGCATTATACGGGTTGTTCCATGCGGCCAAGGGAAGTCCAAGCTGATTATCGTCTAAGTTCACATCGGTACTGCTATAAGTAAATGCAGGGGTGGCATTGCCTGCTCCGGCGAAGTAGCGTACTGTTTCGTACATCATTTCTGCCATGGGATTGCCCCACATCCGGCATTCTCCCTCTCTGAGTGGTCTCGTCGCAATCCATCCACAATTTTCATTATAATCGAAATTAGAGTCATTTCGAAATCCATGAATTCGAAGTCTGTCAATAGTTGCTATAATTCCACCTATGGAACTATTGTCAAGATAGAGGAATTCTCCTGTTGTACTGTTGATTTCGCGAGAGATACTTCCAATATTTTGGCGCAGGACTCCACCGGAAAGATTCTTGGTATAGGATCCAGTGATCAAGCCAAAGAGCATTTTGTCTGATTCGCCATGGCGCTGGAGAATGCCGATGGGTTTATACGTCCCGTTGGGATAGAGCTTGCAATTCGGTTCAGGCATTGATGCGACACCTACCTGAACACGAAGAATGTAGTCCGTAATGACTGCAGTATCCACTAAGTTGTAGGTGGCATGAGTCATGTTGGAGAGACCAAGAGTGCTGCTTGCTGGAACGATATACCATTTATTTTTTTAACATTATACCAATATAAGTAATAGTTTGCTGATCCCGAAGCTTCTTCGTGGCGAAATTCGATGGTATGCTGCCCTGATGTAAGAGCAACTGTTGCGTTATGTGTTTTGCAGTCACATTTGCCATGTCCTCCATACCATCCTACAACCACATTACCGTCAATAAGCAGTTCAACGGCATCATCGCCGTCAATGGCAAATGTATAGTTTCCAGTTTTATCGATATTCAACGATCCAGAAAAAATCGTGAGGAAGTTGTCGTCATTGCCAAATGGATTGTCTGATCCGTTAATAGTTATCGTATCTCCGGTGGTATTCCCAAATTGCCGACTTGGCGTTGCATAGGTAGCGACCATGTTTTGGAACTCTGCCGCATTGGCAGGGTGTCCAGGATGGCTGGTGCTTCCGCCAAAGTTACTTTTGACCACTGGGCGCTCGGTGGCGACCCATTCCCAAATACGGGCTGAGCTATTGGGAAGAACCCGTAAAAGTGGGGCGCCGTCGGTGCCGAGGGCGGTTGTGGCGATGAGATGGCGACGACCGGAAAGGGGGAGATCGAGAGGCGTGTATTCGCGGATATCATACCCATCGCGGGCGATACTTTCGTATTCTTTTCCAAAAGAATGGGCGTCTTGAGGAATATACGCCCGCTCCAACACGGTTTCTGTTGCAGTATCGGTGCTGCGATATCCTCCATAGAGCACCTTGCGGAGACAATCCATGCGCGTCATGCTGACATAGTTCAGAAAGTCACCGCTCCAATAGGGTCCATCAGGGGCCTTCTTGGTGGTGGTGACTCCACGAGGTTCAAATCTCCCGGCCGCGTTATTGTATTCGTAATATTTAAAGGAATCAAAATAGCCGTAGTAATTGATCGACGGTTTATAGCGAATATCGAGCTCTCCATCGCCATCGATGTCAGAAGCGTCGTTATAGGCTTCGTAGTATAATCGATGATCTCTGGCCATAGTGAGCATGACCATCGGTGGTAGACTGTTGGTCAAAAATGGTGGAACGTAATTATACTGCGAGGCAACTTCTGCCAATGCAAAATTTCCTATGGAACAGAGAGTCCATACAAACAGAAAAATTGCAACAAGGCGGCGCATGCTATCACCTTCCTTCGATTTCCAGAGCATAAATACGAAAGCCTTCTTTTTGGATGCGAACGCGTGTCTTCGGCGTCAGAAGATGGGCTCGATCTGGGACGTCATACCATCGGTCATCATATTTAATGCGGGCGGTTCTGATGAATACGTATCGAATGTGGTCAATTTCTACTTGATAGCCACCCGTATCGTACCATGCTGGTTTGGTCACAGTCCCCTTGGACCATGGCATGGCAAAAGCCATCAGATGAAAAAGAATCATCATCACAAGGAGAGAAAATACTTTCATGAGAGACCTCGCGCTTCTCCTCAATAGTTCACATGCCGCCAGCCGAGGTCCACTTCGGCCCTGGACGCGCGATCTCCTTCATAGTGAGAGCGCACCAGGTAGACGACAAAAGAACCTCCTTTGGCGGCGCTTTTGCCAACGCCTTCGTATCCGGCGCCCATTTGGATAGCGCTGCCGACGACCAGTCCCTGGGAGAATTGGCCGGCACGAAGGTAGATGCCGGTGGTGCCATTGGTGTACAAAGAAATCGGCCAGGAGGCATTGTCGCTGGCATTAAAGCTGGCCACCGTTTGGTTCGTCCAGCATGCAGCGTCGCAAGTTCCCGCTGGACACGAAGGAAGCCCTGCGAGGTTTTCGTTACAGAGGGCAAGGGGCTGGTTTTGTTCGAGATTGGCTTCTAAGATTTCGTGGCCGACATTGACTCCGCTATCGGCATGGATGAGGGCATTTTTGGCGTCACGATCATTGGCCGCAATCATGACATTGATATCGGTAACGTCAGCTACCATGAGTCCTAGGGCTGTCAGGACGAATAAAACGATGAGTGCAATGACCAAGGAAGATCCTTGCTCAGTATTTTGGGGAGAAGACATAAGTCGTCCGTATGCTTCCTGAGTTTCTGAAAATTTGCCAGGATATAGAGCAGTTCATTTCTTTGGAGTTAGCAATTGGGGTGTTGTTCGTGATATTACATATAAAATTATAATTTACATTGTCTATCGTTATGTTATTATTGATATTCGATATGTTTTTATATGTATTTTCATTATACTGATTTATTGTAGAATTTTCTATAAGTTGCTCCAAAATAAAATTGGCTTGCGTTGCATAATAAGATCTGCTGTCCTGAAAAGATCCTTGCGAAAAAAGGCTGGCAACGCCAAGCAACCCTATTGCCAGGATTGCAGCGACAACGAGGAGTTCTACGAGAGAAAATCCAGAGATTTTACTTTGTTGCGATAACTTCCTATTTGGCATTGCGAACCTGCACTACTGTTGTCATAGTACGATTCCGTATACCCATGTTTGCACGATTGGAAGATGGAATTGCTGTTGCGTTGATTTGAACCATACGAATGGATTCCAAATTTGCATTCGGATCAGAAATTACGTTCCCATCAGCGTCCAAATATGTGAACTGGAGGTCACCTATATTGATAGCGAGTGGCTGCCATGGCACAGTGCCTGTGCTAAATTTTTGAATGGAATTTGTTGTTGCATTGAAGTAAAATGTTGTTATTTCATTGTCAGATCCATCAAAAGTCCCATTGCCGTCAGCATCTTGAGTGTAATTTATTTGTGTTTGATTTGTTATAGGTGTAAAACCAAAATTATCTGTTGCATTTGTATTTGGAGAGTAGCCGCACATGCGAATAGAATCCGCCATGGAAGTCATTGCCGAGAGCAGCTCTTGCTGCATTAATGCTGTTTCTTCTCGAATGAGCGCTTGTCGATTATGTGTGGCAAACAAATTGTAAATGGCAACACCTAAAATGCTCATGATGGCAAGTACCACCAAGAGTTCTACAAGGGTCATTCCTTGTGGATAGCGATGCCTGGTTATGGAATCCATTGGGTTCCTTGCCATTGTCGGACGAGCATTGATCCTGAAAGACTGCGGGCCGTGACCGCCATGGTCGCGCCCGTTCTATCTTGCAGATATACGGTCCCCAGCGAGCCGGTAATGCCGCCGCGTGGGTTGAAGACGAAGCGGTTGCTCGGGGGCAGGGGAGAGGTGGAGTTGGAAATGCTGGCGCCGCTGACCGTTTTGGTGGCGGCCCCGTGGCCGAAGTCGATTCCCCCCTGGAGTTCACTCAGTGAAAAGCGGCGGAAGAGTTCGTTGTCGTTTTCGGTGCTCCAGTTGTTGTCTGGGCCGTCTTCGGTATACACTGCGCATGTTCGGTTGGCGGCGTTGAACACCACCGCAACATTGGTATTTCTTTTGATGGCTTCCATGCGCGCGAGCTGGCAGAGGCTGATGATGGTACGCGTTGCCCGTTTGAGATTGCTGTAGGGCAAATATGTGGACAGGGCCATGGCGGATAGGCCCATCAAGATGGCCATGATGGCGAGGACTACCATGATTTCAACCAAGGTAAAACCTCGAGGCTGATGACTAGACGGCGTGGGTGCACACATCGCGATCTCGCAGGAAGTTAACTTTTTTTCCCATATACCTTCCTGCCATGGTAAAAGCAAGGGAGTTGTTCCAGCTTTGTTGACGGCATCAGGGAGTATTGAGCAGGTTTTTTGTGGGCTTACTCGCTAATTTCTTTGAATATATTTTGTTTCGATGCACGGTATTTCGCTGGAGGATATTTGCCGATAACTTTGCTCATGAATCACCTCACGGGGAGTCTCTTTAATCCCAATTCGGTGTTCAAGAAAACTCTATCCCAGAGGAGAAGGGGGGCAAGGCTGCTCGCTTGACAGAAGTGCTCGCAAAGGCGGCTCCATTCAGCTCGGCGTCCTGGTTAGGCCGTCGCTTTTGTGGACCAGTTTTTGCTTGTGTCCGTCTGGTGGAGTTTTTTTCCCGGAGGATCCCATGCGTTGGCTTGTGCTTGTACTCTTGATGATAAGCGGATGTGGGCAGATTTCCTCGCTTGTTTCGTTGACACCGCGTGAGCCGGCTGGGGACCAGGTGCTTTTGCGGGAGGCCTACCGCGCTGCGGACACCTTGCATGGGCAATTGCGCTCTACCGAGGCGGCGGCGCACCCGATGCTGGTGGCCGCTTTTGTGGATGGCGCAGACGTGGAGCACGTCAGCGACGTGGGCCGTCTTTTGGCCGAGCAGGTGGCCTCGCGTCTGGGACAGCTGCGTTACGCCATGAAGGACGTGCAATTGCGCTCCCAGTCGGTGGTGGTGCGGCCGGGGGGGGTGCTCGCGTTGTCGCGGCGTCTTGAGGACCTGGACCCGGAGGCGGAGGCCTATGCCGTATTGGTGGGCACGTACACCCAGATAGGCGCGCGCCTTTTTGTCAATGTACGGGTGGTGCGGGCGCAGGACAATGTGGTGCTTGCTGCCGCGGACATGGATTTGCCAGCCAAGGCCCTGGTGCCGCGGCAACAACTTCCCTACCGGGAGCCCTCGGTGGCGACGAGTCTGTCCTCGAGAGTGCCGTAGTCTATGTCATGGCGTCAGGTGTGTGATCAGTTGGCCCTCCTTGCGCAGGACGGGACCAGCTGGTGGTCGCAGGTGGCACGAGATCCGCAGGCCGTGCTCGCATGGGACCACCACACCTTGGTGGTGCGCTGGGCCGGCAATGCCGCCTTGTGGGTGGACGCGCTCCCCCAGGGGCTTTTGGTGCGCACTGCCGAGGAATACCTGTGTCTTTCGCCGCCGGGGTTTCGGGTGGTGTTGGAGCCTGCGGCTGCGGATTTTCCGGGGATTATCCGCCAGATAGATGACCTCGCCCGACGTTTTGTGGCCTTCCGCCGTCGGGTGATGCGTGTTGCTCATCCCCAGGCAGGGTTGGTGGATTTTCTTGCCCTGCGGGAGCCGTGTGTGGGGGCGGTGGATGTCCTGCTTGCGGAAAGTGCCCCCCGCGTGGATCTCGTGCTCGTCCATCCGCAGGGGATGCTCTCGTGCTGGCTGGTGCGGCGTGCAGAATCCCTGCGGCCGGCATCGGCGCGTCATGCCTTGGTGCGCCAGGTGACCGCGCTTCGCCGGGAGCTCGCACAGCCGCAATCCATGGCCACCCTGGAAGGCCTTCTTGGGCGTTGGCCCCATGTGCCGGGCCTTTTTGCGAGGAAGCGTCCGCGGCGGCTCGTCCATGCCGTGTGCCCTGAGCCAGCAGTGCTGGTCACCGGGTTTTTGCCGGAACTGCGGCCTGTTGTGGCTGCCTGGGCCGAGGATTTGCGCTCGCAGGGGGTGCCCCGGGTGATTTCGGTGGCGGATCCCGCCCATTTTTCTCCTCGTCACTGGTCGTTGGCGGAAATCGATGTGCGTGGAGGCGGAGGGCGGTAGCTGCGCGGGGGCCACGGACGCGTGCCCTTGAGAATCAGGAGCGGCGGGATGGCTCCTCGGAGGAAAGGGGTCAAAGGCGCTGGAGATGGTAAAATCTCTTTGAATTTTTAGTAGAAAATGAGAAATTTTTGTTCTTCCGCAATTTTTTCTTGACCGCTGTTTGGGTTTTTCTCTAAGAGTTTTCTTCCCGCGAGCGAGCAGGTCTTGGGCGCGGGGTTCTTTGAAAGGTGAAGGAGTTTTTTGGGTTAGGGGCGAAAAAGTCCTTGACAGTAAGGGGAGGGCCTCTGTAGGGGGTGCGTCCCTTCGGGAGCGGGGCTGGATGGCCCCGGTGGAAAAAACTCCTTGACAGGGGGTTGGGGTCTCGGTAGAGGCGCCGACCTCGCGCCCGGAAGGGCAACGGTCTTTGACAAATAAATAGCGAGAAGAACCAAGGTAAGGTTTCTACGGCAACTTGGTTGCCTTGACGTTTCAAACTGGAGAGTTTGATTCTGGCTCAGAATGAACGCTGGCGGCGTGCCTAACACATGCAAGTCGGACGCGAAAACGCCTTCGGCACTCAGTAGAGTGGCGCACGGGTGAGTAACGCGTAGGTAATCTGCCTCTGGATTGGGGATAACTCTGCGAAAGCGGAGCTAATACCGAATGGTCTGGCTTTATTTCGATGAAGTCGGTAAAGGATGCCTCTGCATATGCATCTGTCCAGAGATGAGCCTGCGTCCCATTAGCTAGTTGGTAGGGTAAAGGCCTACCAAGGCGACGATGGGTAGCTGGTCTGAGAGGATGATCAGCCACACTGGAACTGGAACACGGTCCAGACTCCTACGGGAGGCAGCAGTGGGGAATATTGGGCAATGGGCGCAAGCCTGACCCAGCAACGCCGTGTGAGGGATGAAGGCCTTCGGGTCGTAAACCTCTGTCAGAAGGGAAGAACGGGCACAGTTCGAATAGGGCTG